>CAZFPA010000013.1:0-46064 GCA_964520975.1 uncultured Selenomonadaceae bacterium
TCGATCCCCCGGGCCTTGGCGGCTTTCACAGCGTCAAAGGCCACCGCTGCCGGGTCGGAGCCCTCCTCATGCTTGATGACCGCCGCATCCGTGCGCTTGCCCCAGACTTCGAGCTGATCGATGGCGGCAGCACGGAAGGTATCCGCAGCCGCCAGCATGACGCTCTTGCCCTGTTCCTTATAATAGGCACTGAGTTTGCCGATTGTCGTGGTCTTGCCCACACCATTGACGCCAATGACCAGCATCACCGTCGGACCTTCTGCCGCCGTACGCGTTTCGTCGGAGCCCACCGTCAAAAGCGTGGTGATTTCCTTCTCAAGGAAGGGCTTCAAATCCTCCGGCCCATTGATTTCCTTTTTCTTGATGCCCTTGCGCACCGCTGTCATCAGGCGATCCACCGTCTTGACGCCCACATCTGCCATGATGAGCGTCTCCTCCAGCTCATCGAGCAGATCGTCATCGATATCCGCATAGCCCAGCACCAGTTTTTCTATCTTTCCTGTGAAGGACTCCCTCGTCTTGGTGAGTCCTTTTTTCAGCTTATCAAAAAATCCCATTGCCATCCTCCTAGTTTTCCAATTCATTCAGCCGTACCGAAAGTATCTTCGATACGCCGGCATCCTCTATCGTAACGCCATACATGGCATCGGCGGCCTCCATCGTCCCCTTGCGATGCGTGACGATGATGAACTGCGTCTGGGTCGCATAGTCCCGCAGGAAGCTGCCAAAACGCGAGATATTCGCCTCATCCAGCGGCGCATCGATTTCATCCAGTACGGAAAAAGGCGATGGCCGATAGCGCAGGAAGGAAAAGAGCAGTGCTATAACCGTGAGTGCACGCTCACCACCTGAAAGTGCCGACAGGTTCTGTCGTTTCTTTTCCGGAAGCTGGACCTCGATCTCAACGCCCGCTTCAAGCACATTCGCCTCATCGGTCAGCAGTATCCTTGCTTCACCGCCGCCAAAGAGCTTCACAAAGATCTCCCCGAAATAGGTATTGATCTTCTGGAAGGCTTCCTTGAACTGCTTCGTCATGGTGATATCCATTTCCCGCAGGATATCCAGCAAATTATCCTTGGCCGCGATGAGGTCCCGTGACTGCTTCTGCATGAATTCACTGCGCTTGCTGAGTTCCTCATACTCCTGCACCGCATTTGGATTCACCGGCCCGAGGTCGGCCATCTTTTTTTCCAAAGTCTGCATGTGCTGCCGTACGGCTGCCGGCGAAAGTTCCAGCGCGCATTCGGCGGCCCGCTCCGGTGTGAGGCCATAATCAGCCAGGAGCTGCTCCGCGCACTGCTCGAGCGAGAACTTCACCTGCGAAGCCGCCAGCTCGAGCTGATGCAAACGGTTCTGCAGACTGCTGAGCTTGCGGGCGGCATCCCGGGCTGCCTGGTCATTGTTCTGACTTTCCACCAGCTTGGCCATCCGCTTGGCATAGACATCCTTATGCTCCTTCTGTCCGGCATCATAGAGGCCCTGCCATTCCTCATTTTCCGCCCGCAGCGACTGCAGGCGCTGCTGACTTTCCTCGCGGCCATTCTCCAGGGCTTTTTCTTCTTCAACAGTCCGTGCCGCGCCCTCCTGGGCCTTTTCAAGCTCACGCTGCTTGAGAAGTGCACGTTCCTGGCTGCGCAGAAGTTCCTGCTCCAGCACAGTACGATTGACCTCACAATCATTGATGTATTTCCCGAGATCATCTGCATCCTGATCGAGATCGGCAAAGACTTCCCTGGCTTCATCTACTTTTGCCTGCAGGGCCGCCTGCTCGGTCTCGAGCTCACGAACCTGGCGGGCTGCCGCTACACGCTGTTCCTGTGCTTTGGCAAAGCTCTGCTGGAATTCCGCTGCCAGCTTCTGCAGCTGATCGAGCTGTACGGCCTTTTCCGACTTCTCCGCCTGCAGACGCTCACGTGCCACGCGAAGTTCCGCACTGCGCACAGCCAGTGCCTGCAGCATCTGCTCCACCTTCGTCAGCTGATCTGCTGCCGCCTGCCGGGCAGTTGCAGCCGTCATCTGTTCCTGTTCCAGCCGCTTCTCCGCCGCCGACAGCTCGGCTGTCTTCTGCTCGAGCGCGCTGATCTCACCGCCGCGATTCAGGAAGCTGGCCTCACGATGCTGCTGACTGCCGCCGGAAAGCGATCCGCCCGGATTCAGCAGTTCCCCCTCCAGCGTCACAATACGCAGCCGATAGCCGTGCTTTTTCGCTAAAGCCAGCGCATGGTCCAGTGTATCCACGACCAGGGTACGCGACAGCAAAAAATCCGCTATCTTTTTGTATTTGGCATCCGTCCCGACAATCTCATTCGCATAGCCGATGACCCCGGTATCCTGGCGTTCCGGCCCATTGGAGACTGTACGCACCACAATGGACTGGAGCGGCAGGAAGGTCACCCGGCCCAGGCGCTCTTTTTTCAAAAAGGCAATCGCAGCCTTGGCGGTATTGGTATCCTCAGTGACAACGTTCTGCTGGCTGCTGCCCAGCGCCGTTTCAATAGCTGTAATATACTGCTGCGGTACCTGCAGCAGCTCGGCTACCGCACCGCATACACCGCCGGCCCAGGTGGCCTGGCTCTTCAGGACAGCCTTGGCCGCCCGGCCAAAGCCCTCATAGGACTGCTGCATGTTCCGCAAAAACTGCAGCTTGCTGTCCGCCGCATGCAGTTCCTGCCGGTTCTTTACGCGTTCCTCCTGGATACGCGCGGCCTTGGTCTCCGCCTGCTGCAGCTGTGTGCGTCCAGCCTCCCGGTCAGCCTCCTGCCCGGCCTGCTCCTGTGCCGCCTGTTCCAAAGCAGTCGTCTGCTCCTGCAGCTCAGCCTCAAGGGCAGCCAGTCCGGTGGCTGCTGTCTGCGCTTCCGTCTCACGGCTTTCCCGATCAGCGGTACTGTTCTCAATGTCACGCTCGATGAGCAGAAGTTCATTCTGCTTCTCCATGAGCTTTTTAGTAAGCGCTTCGCGCTGGCTGTCGAGCCCGCTGCAGAGCTCACGCTGTTCACGGAGTTTCTGCGCCAGGGCTGCCGAGGCTTCCTTCTGCTTCGCGAGATTTTCCTCGGCGCCGGAAAGCTCTACCGCCCGCTGCTCCTTGTCCGCCGCGAGCTGTCCGAGCTCCTGCCGGACAGTATCGGCTTCCTTTTCCAAAGCCGCCCGCTGAGCCAGGATGCGCTCTCTGGCCGCCTTGCTCTGGCGGCCACGCTCCTCGAGAACCTGGATTTCACTGCTCGCGCCCTCGATTTTGTCCCGCAGCGCATTGTTTTTTTCCGCCAGTTCCTGCAGACTGCGATCGAGATCCAGAATCTCCTTGCCGAGCTCTTCTTTGCGCAGCTCCGTAAGCCGCACCGAGGTCTCGGCCGCGGTCACCTGATCCTGCGAATCCTGCAGCTCGCCCGCCTGCTTCGCCGCTGTTTCACTGAGCTTGGTATACTTATGGTGGATTTCTGTCAGCCGGCAGTTTTTATAGTCCTCCTGCAGCTCATTGTACTCCCGCGTCTTGGCCGCACTGGCCGCCAAGGGCTCGAGCTGGTTATCGATTTCCTGCAGAATGTCTGTCACACGCACGAGATTCTTTTCCGTATCCTCCAGCTTGCGTACGGATTCCCGCTTGCGATTGCGGTACTTCGTTATACCTGCGGTCTCCTCAAAAAAGAGACGCCGCTCCTCCGGCTTGCTGTTGAGTATCTCATCGATCTTGTTCTGCCCGATGATGCTCATGCCATCATGCCCCAGGCCCGTATCCGCAAACAGGTTATAGATATCCTTGAGACGGCAGCGCCCCTTGTTGATATAGAATTCACTCTCACCGGAACGGAAAAGCCGCCGGGTGATCACGACCTCCTTGAAGTCTACCGGCAGCGTTCCGTCGTTGTCAAAAACCAGCGATACCTCGGCCACGCCCAAAGCCCGCCGGGCCGCGCTGCCGGTGAAGATGATATCCTCGGCCTTCGTTCCGCGCAGGTTGCGGACATTCTGCTCGCCCAGCACCCAGCGGATCGCATCCGTGATATTGCTCTTTCCACTGCCATTCGGCCCAACGATTGCCGTGATTCCCTTATCAAAATCTATTTCTATTTTATCCGCAAAAGATTTGAAACCATACGTTTCCAGCCGTTTTAACTGCAATACATTCACCAGCCCATAAAAATCCTATTTTAGCCTATCTGCTATTCTACCATAAAATACCCCGGCAAACCAGTTTTCCCCCTGCTCTTTTCTATCCGCCCACCCCCGGAACGCAAAAACTGCTGCCAGCCGCTGCAGACATCCAAGATGCCTGCAGGCAGCCGCCAGCAGAAAAGTCCTTCATTGTTTTGGCATCGCGAGGCGCAGCGCATCCCCAAGGCTGGCCGCACCATAGAGGTGCACCCCGGCCGGCAGGCTCTCGCCCTGCAGCTGATCGCAATTCTTTTTTGGCAGGATGACGTTCCGAAAGCCCAGTTTGGCGGCCTCACGGATACGGCTCTCCGCCTGGCTCACCGCCCGCACTTCACCGGAGAGCCCGACCTCGCCAAACAGGATTGTCTTGGGCAGCAGCTGGCGATTGGCAAAGCTCGAGGCCATCGCCACACAGATTCCAAGGTCCGCAGCAGGCTCGTCGATGCGAATACCGCCCGCCACCTTTACGTATACATCACAAGCACCGATAGAGAGATGCACACGTTTCTCCAGCACTGCCAGCAATAACTGGATGCGCTTGATATCGACCGAATCCGAGGTCCGCCGCGGCGGCACATAAGGTGTCTGCGCCACCAGGGCCTGGAGCTCAACGAGCAATGGCCGCGTTCCCTCCACCGTTGGAATAATGACCGTCCCGGAGTCCTCCTCCCGTTCGGAAAGGAACAGCTTGGAGGCATCCGGCACATCAACCAGCCCGACATCCCGCATTTCAAAGAGCCCGATTTCGTTCGTGCTGCCGAAACGGTTCTTCACCGCCCGCAGTACCCGGAATTCCGCATTGCGCTCCCCCTCGAAATACAGGACGGTATCGACGATATGCTCAAGGACACGCGGCCCTGCGAGCGTACCGTCCTTCGTCACATGACCGACGACAAACGCCGCGATTCCATTCGTCTTCGCAATGCGCAAAAGCTCCACAGAACATTCCCGGACCTGGCTTACGCTGCCCGGCGCGCTCTGCACGTCCGGCCGGAATACCGTCTGAATGGAATCGATGACCACCAGTTCCGGCTTTGAACGCAGGATGTGCTGCTCGATAGTCTCAAGATTCGTCTCGCTCACTACAAGCAGTTCTTCAGCGATTGCCTGCAGGCGGTCGGCCCGCATGCGGACCTGGCGCGTGCTTTCCTCACCGGTCACATAGAGCACCCGGCGCTTCTCGCGGGCGACATTGGCACAGACCCGCAGTGTAAGCGTGGACTTTCCCACACCAGGATCCCCCACAATGAGCACCATCGAGCCGGGAATGATGCCGCCGCCCAGCACACGGTCCATCTCCGGTGATCCCGTGAGGAAGCGCGGCAGGTCCTCCACCGTCACTTCACCGATGGGCTGTGGTGCCGCGGCATCGGACAGGCCAAGCCGCAGGCCGCTTCCCTTGGTTTCGGGCTTTATGACCTCCTCCACCATCGTGTTCCAGGCCCCGCAGCCCGGACAGCGTCCGAGCCACTTAGGCGCATCATAGCCACAGTCCTGGCAGACATAGACTGTTTTCTTTTTTGCTACCACATTATCCACCCTTCCGTTGAAAGATCCGCAGCAGGAGACGACCGCACCAGCGCAGCAGCCACCCCGCCGCAATGAGGATATTCAGCAGGAAATTCCCTGCCTGCCCAGCCAGACCTGTCGGAGCCAGCTTATTCTTTTGCTGCTTCGGCATGATGGGAAGCCTCCTCCTTGTCGGCCTCGACCTTTCTGACGAATTCCAGCGCACCGCCGACCTTCTTCACATAGATGGTATCGCCGCTCTTAAAGGCCTTGCGCAGCAAACGCTCCGCAATCTCATCCTCAATGAGCTTTTGGATGGCCCGCTTGAGCGGCCGGGCGCCAAACTTGAAATCCGTGCCCTGCTCGATAAGACGGGCCTTTGCAGCCGGGCTGATCTCCAGGCGGATGTTCTTCTCAGCCAGCCGCAGCTTCACCCCGCGCAGCAGGATATCCACGATCTTTACGAGCTCGTCCTTGCCGAGCGGATGGAATACCAGCATTTCATCGATACGGTTAAGGAATTCCGGCTTGAAAAGCTTTTTGACTTCGGCCAGCACCCGCTTTTTGCCATCCTGATCCTCATCCCGCTGTGCGTCAGCTCCGGTAGCAAAGCCCATAGCGGCAGTTTCCCGGCGCAGGAGATCCGCGCCGACATTCGAGGTCATGATGATGACGGTATTCTTGAAATCCACCGTACGGCCCTGGCTGTCCGTCAGACGGCCATCCTCAAGGACCTGCAGCAGAATATTGAACACATCGTAATGTGCCTTCTCAATCTCGTCGAGCAGGATGATGGAATACGGCTTGCGGCGCACCGCATCGGTGAGCTGACCGCCCTCCTCATAGCCGACATAGCCCGGAGGCGCGCCAACGAGGCGCGAGACCGTATGCTTTTCCATGTACTCGGACATATCAAAGCGAATGATGGCATCCTCACTGCCAAACAACGCCTCGGACAGTGCCCGCGCCAGCTCGGTCTTGCCGACACCGGTCGGGCCGAGGAACAGGAAGGAACCAATCGGACGCTTCGGGTCTTTGAGCCCCGCCCGGGCGCGGCGCACTGCCTTGGAGACGGCATTGACGGCCTCCTCCTGGCCTACGACCCGCTTCTGCAGCAGCTTCTCCATGTGCAGCAGGCGGTCGGATTCCTTGGCGGCCAGGCGCTGGACGGGGATCCCCGTCCAGACCGCCACAACCTCGGCAATATCGTCCTCGCCGACAGTGATGCGGTTATTTTCCTTTTTCTGCCACTTCTGGCTGGCTTCCTCCAGCTCCGCCTTCAGGCCCGCCTCTTCATCGCGGATCTGGGCAGCGCGCTCATACTCCTGTGCCGTTATGGCCGCTTCCTTTTCCCGGCGCATGGTCTCGAGACGTTCCTCCAGCTCCTTCACCGCTGTCGGCTGCGCCAGCGCCTTCATGCGTACCTTGGAGGCCGCCTCATCCATGAGATCGATGGCCTTGTCCGGCAGGAACCGGTCCGTGATATACCGATGTGAGAGCCGCACTGCGGCTTCAATCGCCTCATCCTTGATCTGTGCCCGATGGAAGGCTTCGTATTTATCCCGCACACCGTGCAGGATGCGGATGGCATCCTCGATGCCCGGCTCCCCTACCATGATGGGCTGGAAACGGCGTTCCAGCGCCGTGTCCTTTTCAATGTACTTCTTGTACTCCTTGAGCGTCGTGGCACCAATGACCTGGATTTCTCCACGGGAAAGTGCCGGCTTCAGGATATTGGCCGCATCGATAGAGCCCTCCGCCGCACCGGCCCCGATCAGCGTGTGCATTTCGTCAATGAACAGAATGACATTGCCATCCTGCATGATTTCCTCGATGATATTCTTGAGCCGCTCCTCGAATTCGCCACGGTATTTGGCTCCCGCCACCAGCGAGGCCATGCTCAGGGAAACCACCCGTTTCTGCTGCAGCATGTGCGGTACCTTAGCCTGCACGATGCACTGTGCCAGCCCCTCGGCAATAGCCGTCTTGCCAACGCCCGGCTCACCGATGAGAACCGGATTGTTCTTCGTGCGGCGCGACAAAATCTGGATGACGCGCTCGATTTCCTTATCCCGGCCAATGACCGGGTCCATTTTATCCTGCGCCGCCATCTCATTGAGGTCGCGACCGTACTTATTGAGCAGCGGTGTCGCGGTCGAACCGGCCCGCTCCCGCGAGCCATGCGGCAGACTCTCGGCCGGCGGCTCTTCCTGCGCTCCGCCCAGCATGTCCACGACTGTCTCGCGCACGATATCGAGATCCGCCCCCAGCGAAATCAGCACCCGGGCCGCAATGCCCTCGTTTTCCCGGATCAGACCGAGCAGGATATGCTCCGTGCCGATATAGTTGTGCCCAAAGGAACGTGCCTCTGATACAGCCAGTTCCATGACCCGTTTGGCCCGCGGCGTATAGTAGAGATCCCGCGCGCCATATTCCTCGGCATCGCTGAGCACGGCCTCGACGCGGTGGCGCACCGTTTCAAAATCGATGCCCATCGCATGCAGCGCCCGGGCCGCAATCCCCTCGCGCTCATGCAGCAGTCCCAGAAGCAGATGCTCCGTACCTATATAGTTCTGTTCCAAATCCTGTGCCTCATATTGGGCGTATTCCAGCACCTTAATGGCCCGGCTGGTAAATCTATTGTTCATAGCTATCACTCCTGCCCAGCGAGCGGGCTGTCCAGCACCTGCCGAACAATCTCCGCGCGCTTGCGATCGATTTCATTCTTCGACATATTCTCATTGCCAGCCTGCTGCTGCAAATAATTGGAGCGGCCTGCCACAAGAAGCTCGGTGAAGATCTCCGGACGCACGCCGTCCAAAATCCCGAGATCAATACCAAGGCGCACCTTGCTCAGCAGCGAAAGCACCTCCGTGTCCGCCAGGAAGCGAGCGTATTTGAGCGTACCATAGGCACGCCATACCTCATCCTCCAGCCGGTCCTTCGTGTACAGGGTAAGCGCCTTGCGCGCCCGACGTTCATGAGCGATGATTTCCCGCACAGCGCTCGTGATATTAGCAAGCAGCTCTTCCTCGGTAAAGCCAAGCGTCAGCTGGTTTGAAATCTGGAACACATTGCCGATTTCCTCACTGCCGTCCGTGTAGAGACTGCGCACGGCCAGACCGAGCTGCGGTGAAATGTTGATGATATTATTGATATTGCGGGTAAACACAAGACCCGGCAGATGCAGCAGTACCGAGGCCCGCAGTCCCGTTCCGAGATTCGTCGGGCAGGAGGTCAGATACCCCATTCTCTCATCAAACGCGATATCCAGCTTCCCCTCGATAGCATCATCGATCCGTGAGGCCGCCGCAAATGGCCGCTGGAGCTCCAGCCCCGGCGCCATGCACTGGATACGCAGATGATCCTCCTCATTGACCATGATGCCCGCCTGGCGGTCATTGCTGATGAAAAGGCTCCGATACTGCGGATTTTTCAACAGATTCCGGCTGATGAGCTGTTTTTCCAGCAGCACGTTTTTCTGCAGCTGCGTCAGCTTATCCACTTCCACCCGGTCCATCGGCTGCCCTACGGCTCCCTCGACATCGCCGAGGACCGAGGCGGCAAGCTGCTGTACCTGCGCCAGCTGCGTGAAATTCGCCCGGTTCGGGAATGGCAGCTCCCGGAAATTCCGGGCCAGCCGGATGCGGCTGGCCAGCACGACATCATTCTCTGCCCCGCTGCCATTGAGCCAGGACAGGTGATAATTTGCAAAAAGCTCCTCTGCTGCCATCATTCTGCCCCCTTTCCGTTTCCATCAGCCAGCTTCTTCTCCAGCGCGCGGATCTCATCGCGATACTGCGCGGCTTTCTCGTATTCCTCATTCGCCACGCAGGACTCCAGCTTCCGGCGCAGCTGCTCCAGCGTATGCTTGAGCTCCAGCGCCCCGCCCGAACGATGCGGGATCTTGCCGCTGTGGATGCTCGCGCCATGGATGCGGCGGATGATCGGCTCAAGCTGATGGCGGAAGGTCTGATAGCAGACACTGCAGCCGATCTTGCCCGTATGGAGAAAATCGCTGTAGGACATGCCGCAATGCGGGCATACCATCTCCTGCACCTCGCGGCCGTCCGTTTCCTCCGCATGCTGCCCATTGCTGAAGATTCCCTTGAGGAAATCATTCACTGAGACATTCTTTTCCGGTTGCAGCATGAGATTGCCATATTTCGCCGCACAGCTCTCACAAAGATTCTTATCTATTTTTCCTTCCGGACTGATCTGCACGATATGCACACAGGCCTCATTCTTTTTACAATCGTCACAAAGCATAAAAACGCCTCCTATGAAAAATTCTCCAGGGTAATCAGCAGGGATTTGATGAGATGTACCCGATCCGCCGGCTCCATCTTGTTGTAAGCGGCAGTGACCACCTGCATGAACAGAGCGGCCTCGCGATTCGAGATCATCTGATGCTGCAGCAGATAGCGCACCATCGACTGCACCTCGGCATACTGTGTCTCCTCATTGACCTTGCCCAGCATGTCCTGATAGATGAGATTCTGCAGCGGCACCTGCACAATGCGGATAAAGCCGCCAAGGCCGCGCCGGGACTCCACTACGAAGCCCTTATCCTGCGTAAACCGCGTACTCAGCACATAGCTGATCTGCGATGGCGCGCAGGAAATCTCATCGGCGATGTCCGTCCGCCGAAGTTCCACCTTGCCATTCTGCTGCTCAGCCAGCCGCCGCAGAATATACTCTTCGATTAAATCGGCTATATTACTCATTTTCATCACCCTCGCATTATTGACCATTTGACTTTTACTCTATTATATTTGACTATTTGACATTATGCAAGGCTTTTTTCTTCCGCAGAGACGTTTCCCATAAAAAGGATTTTACTTTCCCCGGCACGAAATAAACCATGATATATTTTGCTATCCAAAGGAGTCTGTCATGAACCAGGATTTTGCTGTTTTTTCTTCTATAAAGCTATCCGCTGCCAAAAAGGAACCGCTTTACGTGCAGCTCTATACAGGGCTGCACCAGCTCATCCAGGCAGGCCAGCTCTCCCCCGGCTATGCCCTGCCGCCCGTCCGCAAATTCGCGGCCTGGCTCGGCATCAATCCCGGAACAGTTGTAAATGCCTACCATGAGCTGGAAAAGAACGGCTTTCTGTTTTCCCGGCGCGGCAGCGGCAGCTTCGTCGCCGAACCGCCCGAAAGCATTGATCAGGAACCTGTAGAGAGCATCGACGATATGGACGACAGCCTGCCGGACCCGGAGCTGCCGGACAGTGCCTTTGCCACGGCCATCAACATGAGCAGCATCTCTCTGAATCCGGATATTGTTTCCATCAAACAGTTCCGGGAACTCATTCTCAAGGTGCTCGACCGGGACCAGGCCCGCGCCTTTGGCTATCAGGAGAGCCAGGGATTCCTGCCACTGCGGGAATCCATTGCGGACTACCTCGCGGCCAGTGGCGTACATACGGATGCCGAGCGTCTGCAGATCATTTCCGGAGCCCAGCAGGGCATCGATATCACGGCCCGGGCCTTGCTGCAGCACGGTGACTGCGTATTCACCGAGGCACCTACCTACCCCGGCGCCATTGCCGCTTTCCGTTCCCGCGGCGCCAAAATCGTCGATATTCCGCTGGACCAGGACGGCATCGATCTGGAACAGTTGGAAAGCCGGCTGCGGCAGTTCCAGCCGAAGCTCCTCTACATCATGCCCAATCTCCAGAATCCCACCGGCATCACCTACAGCCCGGAAAAGCGGCGCCGCCTCATGGGACTCGCCCGCTACTATGATACCTTCGTACTCGAGGATGATTATATCAGCGAGCTGGTCTATCACAAGAGCCGCCTGCTGCCCTTAAAGGCCATCGACCACGATGACCGCATCATCTACCTCAAAAGCTTTTCCAAAATTTTCATGCCCGGACTGCGGCTGGCGTTTCTCTCCATGCCGCAGCGACTGGCTCATCGTTTCCTGAAGGTCAAGCACCTGGCGGACATTTCCACCTCCGGCCTCACCCAGCGGGTCTTTGACCTCTACCTGCGGGAAGGCATCTGGCAGAAGCATATCCGCGAGATCCGCCGCCTCTATGCCATTCAGTTTGCCTTTACCTGCCGGACCGCAGCGGCCCACCTGCCCAGAAGCCTGCACTGGCAACTCCCGCTCGGCGGGCTCTCACTCTGGATTACACTGCCACCGCATTGCACGGCGCCCCAGCTCACAGAGGCCGCCCGCAAAAACGGCCTGCTCATCACGGATGGCAGTGCCTTCTATCCCCGTGCCACCGACCACCACCATATCCGTATCAGCTTTGCTACTCTTTCACAGGAGGATATCGAAAAAGGCATCCGCCTGCTCGCCAGCCTGCTGCAGACCTATCTCTAAAAGACAGCAGCGCAGGTGCCCGCTGGTCTTTCCGAAGTTTTTCCCTGCGATGCTCATATTTTTCTTGAAAAAGCCTTGCAATTTGTATCAGCTGTGCTATAATATTTATTGTGTTAGCGGGATGTGGCACAGTTTGGTAGCGCGCATCGTTCGGGACGATGAGGCCGCAGGTTCGAATCCTGTCATCCCGACCATTGAAAGTCAAGGACTTGGAGTTTTCTCCGAGTCCTTTTTTGCTATACCACCGGATAGCGGAAATCTACGATAAAAGGAGTCCTCTGCATGGCAGTCTACGGAATCATCGCTGAATACAATCCCTTTCATAACGGGCACGCCTATCAGCTCGCCAAGCTCCGCGCGCTTGACCCGGACGCGGAATTCATCTGTGTCATGAGCGGCAGCTTTACGCAGCGTGGTGAAGCCGCCATCCTCGACAAATGGCAGCGGGCTGCACTCGCGATTTCCGGTGGTGCCGACCTCGTGCTCGAGCTGCCCTTCGCCTTTGCAGTGCGCAGCGCGCAGCATTTTGCCAGCGGCGGCACAGCCCTGCTTGACCGTCTTGGCCTCGTGGATTTCCTGTCCTTCGGCAGTGAATGCGCGGATGCCGCACAGCTGGAGAAGGCAGCGACCGCCGCTGAATCGCCGGAGATCAGCGCAAAGCTCCGGACGGGGCTGCACGCGGGTCTCCCCTATGCAGCAGCAATGAGCCAGGCCGTCGCTGCCCTGACCGGGATGAACGAGGCCGCTCTTCGCCAGCCCAACACCATCCTCGCTATCGAATACCTGCGCAGTCTGCAGCGCCTCCACAGTCCGATACGCCCGCTGCCGATTGAACGCAAAGCGGCGGCCTACCACGATACGACCATCCGGCAGGACATTGCCAGTGCCAGTGCCATCCGCCAGGAGCTTTCCCGGCCGCAGCCCGACACCGCCCTGCTCGCACAGGCATTGCCTCCCGCTTCCCTGCAGGCACTATCACAGGCAGCAGGCCTGCCCGTCATGGAACATCTGCTTCGACCACTGCTGCTGGCAATCTACGAGGCTACCCCGATCGGACTGCAACAGATCTATGGCATCCGTGAGGGCATCGAGCATAAGATCCTGGCGGCCGCAGCCAAAAGCGCCTCACTGGCGGAACTTGCCGCCAATATCCGCAGCCGTCGTTACCCGCTCAGCAGCATTCAGCGGCTTTTCCTCCATCTGCTGCTCCGGGTATCTGCCGAAGAAATCCAGCGCATGGATGCCTCCGGCCCGCTTTACGGCCGCGTACTGGCTATGAATGCCAACGGCTGTGGCCTGCTGCGCCACTGCAAGCATACAGCCTCGATCCCCCTCATAACAAAAACGAGCCAGTTCCTCACCACCACAGCCCGCGAACAGCCCGCAACGCTCACGCCGCTGCAGCAGATGCTCGCGCTGGATACACGCGCAACAGCACTCTACGGCCTCTGTTTTGAACGACCGGCCTCGCCGCGGATGGACTTTACGACTTCCCCCATCGTACTGCCAAGGACAGGCCGTCAATAAAGCATTTCCACACAAGATACCGGCATAAAAGAAAGCGCCGCAGCCTCCTGAACGTAAGTCCAGAGAAGCCGCGGCGCTTTGCCATTCCCCTCAGCGGATGTATTTGAATACCAGCGTACCGACCATACCGGAAAGCAGTGACGCACTCACGATAGCCGTCTTGGCGGTGGTGAGCTGTCCCGCATCGCCAAAGGCCAGCGAGGCAATAAAGAGCGCCATCGTAAAGCCGATACCACCCAGAATGCCCGCCCCAGCAAAATGCGCGAGCCGCGTCTTTTCCGGCAGCTTTACAATACCCAGCCGAACCAGCGCGTACACACTGCCAAAGATACCCAGCGGCTTGCCTACACACAGGCCGAAGAGCACGCCAAGGCCAATCGGTGAGACCAGATTGCCAAAGCCAGCCAGGCTCAACGGAATCCCGGCATTGGCCAGTGCAAACACCGGCATGACAAGATACGCGGACCAGGGCGCGAGCTTATGCTCCCAGCGATACAGCGGGTAACGCTTCATGAAACGGGCCCGCCCTGCCGGAATCAAAAAGCCCAGCAGAACCCCGGCGATCGTCGGATGGATGCCCGCCAGTAAAAAGGCGTACCATGCAGCAACGCCGCCAAAGAGATACGGAAGCACCGAATGGACGCCGCGGCGCGCCAGGAACCACAGCACCGCAAAAACAGCCATTCCGGCAGCCAAGGCCATTACCTGCAGTTTGGCCGTATAGAATAACGCAATGACCACAATGCCCCCCAGGTCATCTACAATCGCAAGCGCCGTGAGAAAAACTGCCACACTGCGCGGTGCATGACCGGCCGCAAAGGACAGGATCCCCAGTGCAAAGGCAATATCCGTAGCCATCGGAACGCCCCAGCCTCCCAGCGTAGGCTGTCCCAGGTTAAAGCCTGCATAGATGAGCGCCGGTACAACCATTCCCCCGACCGCGGCGGCAATCGGCAGCACCGTCGCTGAAAGGGATTTCAGCTCGCCAAACAGGAATTCCCGCTTGATCTCCATGCCGATGACAAAGAAGAAGAGCGCCATGAGACCATCGTTGATCCAGTGCAGCAGCGATATGGACAGTGTGACATCGCCCCACCCCACGCAGAGCGGGTAGTGCAGCACGGCCTCATAGGCTGCCGCCCAGGGAGAATTTGCCAGTCCCATAGCCAGAAGCGCGCACCCCAGCAGCACAAGGCCACTCGAGGCTTCCTGACGGAAAAACTCCATAAAGGCCTCCGTCATGACGACCAGCCGATGCCCCACCATTCTGTGCAGCTTTTTTCTCATACGCATCATCTCCCTCAACAAATTCCCTAAACCATATATTTATATTATACATGAAAACTATATAATAGCAAAATACCTATGATGAAAATATTCCCTGGTCTTTTTGGTGATTTCTCCAAGCCCTAAAAAAACTTCTTGCAATTTGTCCTTTTCCATAGTATACTATTACATGTTGTCGGGATGTGGCACAGTTTGGTAGCGCGCATCGTTCGGGACGATGAGGCCGCAGGTTCGAATCCTGTCATCCCGACCATTATTTGGTCAATGAAGAGACGTTCTTTCGAGAACGTCTTTTTTTGCGCAAAAATAAGAAAGCCGCGGACAGGCTGGCTCTCCCCCAGGGGACTGCCAGCCTGTCCGCGGCTATTTTTCAGCCTTTATCCGAAATGTTATCATAAACATCTTTGAGTAATGTTTCCTTACGCAGGCCCAGGCATTCGCATTCCCGCTCATGGGCATCCACGCTGCGTATCGTATCAAGGATGATCTCCCCGATCATCGGAGCATCGTTGTAGAAAATGTCCTTCATGGTATCATGGGACCATTCCTTCTGCACGCCTTCACCGTAGTTCACAACAAAGTACAGACCGGCATAGCAGGCGCCGATCTCACGGGCCAGGTAGACCTCCGGTGCGATGCTCTGCCCCACGATGTCCGCGTGTCCCTGCATCATACTGATCTCTGCGGGGCTCTCGAAGTGGCGGCCATCAGTCACCGCGTAGGTTCCACGGGTGAATACGCGACCGGAAAACCGTTTTTTTGTGGAAGCGATAAGACTCCGGCGCATTTCTGGACACAGGGCATCCCGCATGATGAGCAGATAGCGTCCGTCCAGCATCACATCCTTGCGGACCGAAAGGTCCAGGTAGTCATCGGGGATCATGAAATCCCGGGGATCCAGCAGATGGTTCACCGTGCCCACACCGCCCTCGGATATGATACGCTTGACGCCGGCCTCCCGAAAGGTCCAGAATACCTGCCGCGAGGCATCCGCCCGGGTCACGCCGCTGCGCCAGCCGTGCATGCGGCAGCAGAGCACCCGCTTTTCTCCCAGGGCAAAGAGCCGGAATGCCGGGCTTTTACCGTAGGGAGTATCAAAATAGAGGTTATCCTCCAGGATTTTTACATCCGGGCTTTCACTGTTGGCGGGAAAGTTGCTCGACAGGGTTCCCGAGCCGCCCACCACGGCAAAGTCCGCTTTTGGTATCGTATTCATACTGTCAGTCCATCCTTTTGATAATATTGTATTTCGTGTCCCGCTGCGCCGGGCGCCGACCGGCACCACGGATCACATCAGCCATCTTATTGATGGACATCTCATACGAGGTGCCCGCTGCCCGTACGACATTTTCCTCCAGCATGATGCTGCCGAGGTCGTCCGCGCCAAAGCCCAGCGTAAGCTGACCGATGCGCTCCCCCTGCGTGACCCAGGAGCCCTGGATATGCGCAACATTATCCATATAGAGCCGGGTCATTGCCAAAGTCTTCATGTAGTCCCAGGAAGAGGTCTTCTCTCCGCCAAGTTCGGTATTGCCCGGCTGAAAGGTCCAGGTGATGAAAGCCCGGAATCCTCCCGTCTCATCCTGCAGCCGCCGGACCTTTTCCATGTGCTCGATGCGTTCGGCCAGGGTCTCTCCCAGTCCGATGACCATGGTGGCGGTACTCTCCATGCCGATGCTGTGCGCGCATTTCATCACATCCAGCCATTCATCGGTCGTGATTTTTTTCTCGCTGACCTGCCGGCGTACCCGGTCCACAAGGATTTCCGCTCCGCCGCCTGGCAGGGAATCCAGCCCCGCTGCCTGCAGGCGCTTGAGTGTCTCGGTGACCGTGAGGCCTGCCTGTCGCGCAAAATGCAGGATCTCCGTTGCCGTAAAGGAATGGATTGTAATATCATAATGGCTCTTGATCAGCCGCAGCATTTTCTCATAATAATCGAGGCCCAGCTCCGGATGACAGCCCCCCTGGATCATGACCTGCGTACCGCCAGCTTCGACGGTCTCCCGCACCTTTTCCAGAATGGCATCATAGCTCAGCACATAGGCGTCCTTATGCCCCAGGCGCCGAAAAAAGGCGCAGAAGCGGCATTCGTTCACACAGACATTGGTATAGTTGATATTGCGGTCCACAATGAAGGTCACTGTATCATCGTAGCGCTGCCGCCGTTCAAAGTCTGCGGCCCGGCCCAGCTCGATGGGGCTGGCGTCGGTCAGCATCTCTACAGCCTGTTTTTCTTCCAGTCTCATCCTTCCGCCTCCTTCAGCGCATGGTAAAAGGTATCCCGTTCAACGGGCACATAGCCAGCCTCTTCGATGATGGCCCGCAGCTTCGTGCGAGTGATGCCCGTATTGGTCTTGGCCCCGGCCGCATGGATGATTTTTTCTTCACCGATGGTGCCGTCCAGGTCGTCCGCCCCAAAGCCCAGTGCGAGCTGCGCGACCGGCAGGGTCAGCATGATCCAGAAGGCCTTGATATGGTCGATATTGTCCAGAATAAGCCGGGACAGCGCCATCATTTTCATGTCCTCCCAGGAGCCTACCCGCTTCAGGTTCTCCAGGCCCGTATGAGCCGGATGGAACGGGAAAGAGACAAAGGCCTGAAAGCCCCCCGTCTCATCCTGAATGTCACGCAGCGTGATAAGGTGCTGCAGCCGTTCCTCGATAGTCTCCACATGACCGTACATCATGGTGGCATTGGTACGGATGCCCAGCCGATGGGCTGTCTTCATGGTCTCAATCCATTCCGCGGCCGTGGCCTTCTTCGGGCAGATGATCTGCCGCACCCGGTCTGACAGGATCTCCGCCCCGCCGCCCGGCAGGGAACTGAGACCGGCTTCCTTCAATATGGTGAGGACCGTCTCGATAGACTTGCCTGTCATCCTGGCAAAATGCACGATTTCCACCGGAGTAAAGGCTTTGATATCCACCTCTGGCAACGCGGCCTTCACCTGCTTCACCACCTGCAGATAGTAGGAAAAATCCTTGGTGGGATGCAGCGCACTCACGATATGGATTTCCCCCAGATTCCGCACAGTCCGGGCCTCAGCCAGGATGCGTCCGATGTCCTCCGTCTCCAGCACATAGCCGCGGGAATCTCCCTCCTCGCACTGAAAGGCGCAAAGCGGACAACCGGAGGTGCAGATATTCGTAAGATTGATATGGCGGTTCACGTTATAGTAGACCTCCTGGCCGCTCTTGCGTTCCTTGGCCTTCTTAGCCCAGGCCGCCAGCGCCAGCAGATCATTCTCTTCATATAGTAGCAGTGCATCTTCGAGTGAAAGGCGTTTTCCCTGCTCGGCCTTTTCTCTGGCTGCTGTCAGTTTATTCATAGCTTTTCCCCCGTTCATTTCAAAATCCGCAGGATATTGAAATTGCAATCGCAGGCAGCCGGTACACGACCCGCTTCACGGATTGTACGGATGATACGTTCCTCCGTAAGAGCTGAGGGGCTCTTCGCGCCCGCTGCATGGATGATATTCTCTTTATGTACAGTGCCATCGATATCATTGGCCCCAAAGCCCAGCGCGAGCTGCGCGACCGGCAGAGTCAGCATGACCCAGTACGCCTTGATGTTCTTGAAATTATCCAGCATGAGCCGGGAAACCGCCATCGTGCGCAGGTCATCCCACATCGAGGTCTGCTGAATAGAGTCCTCCAGCTCGGTATTCTTCGGCAGGAACGGGAAACAGATAAAGGTCTGGAATCCGCCAGTTTCATCCTGCAGCGTCCGCAGCTTCAGCAGATGCTCAACACGCTCCCCGATGGTCTCGATATGCCCATAGAGCATGCTGGCATTGGTTTTGATGCCAAGATGATGAGCGGTCCGGGCTACCTCCAGCCATTCATCCGCAGTGGCCTTTTTCGGACAAAGCTCCCCGCGTACCCGGTCGGAAAGGATTTCCGCTCCGCCGCCAGCAATAGCCTTCAGGCCCGCCGCCTTGAGCTTTACAAGCACATCGTGGATAGAGAGGCCCGATATCCTGGAAAAATGGGTAATCTCCACCCCGGTAAAACCCTTTAAATAGAGTGCAGGGAATTCATCATGCAGTGCCTGCAGAATATCCAGGTAATCCGCAAAGGACCAGTCCGGATGCAGTCCGCTCACTACATGGAGTCCCGCCAGATTTGGATCATGCGTGGCTTCGCGCACGAGCGCAATCGCCTGTTCTTTCGTCATCGCATAGGCGCCCTGATCCTCCGCGTCGCGGCCAAAAGCACAAAACTTGCAGCGCGAGGTACAGATATTGGTGAGATTCACATGACAGTTCACGTTGTAGTAGACGATATCACCGCATTTTTCCCGCCGGACCTTATCCGCCATAGCTCCGAGCCAGGCAATATCCGGACACTGAAACAGCCGCACCCCATCCTCCCGGGACAGTCGCTCTCCCCGCAGGATTTTTGCTTCTAAATCTTCATATTCCTTTGAACAAATCAAAACAAATATACCTCCTGATTGAATCACATGACTATGATTATATCATTTAAAGTAGGAAAAGGAAAATATGAAAAAAAGAAGCATGCCATTGCGGCATGCTTCTCATCCGTTTACCTGAAGTCTGTTTTATTCGCGGCCGGCGAGCTTTTTGTAGCCTGCCAGGCGAGCCTGAGCGTCCGCTTCGGTCTTCTTGTAGAGCTCATCCGCCTCATCCGGGAAGCTGCGCTTCAAGGACGCATAGCGAACCTCGCCCTGCAGGAATTCCTGGAAATCACCGGACGGATCCTTGGAATCCAGGGAGAACGGATTCTTTTCCGTACCCACCAGTTCCGGATTGTAGCGGTAGTTCGCCCAATAACCGGTCTCTACTGCACGCTGTGCCTCGAGCTGGCTCTTGCCCATACCAGCACGGATACCGTGGTTGATGCACGGTGCATATGCGATGATCAGGGACGGTCCCGGATAAGCCTCAGCCTCAGCAATTGCCTTGAGCGTCTGGTTCTTATCCGCACCCATGGCAATCTGGGCTACATAGACATAGCCATAGCTCATAGCCATCATGCCGAGATCCTTTTTCTTCGTACGCTTACCTGCAGCAGCAAACTGCGCGATTGCCGCAGCCGGCGTGGATTTCGAGGACTGACCGCCCGTATTGGAGTAAACTTCCGTATCGAATACGAATACGTTGACATCCTCACCGGAAGCCAGTACATGATCGAGTCCGCCGTAGCCGATATCATAGGCCCAGCCGTCGCCGCCGAAGATCCACTGCGAACGCTTCACGAAGAAGTCCTTGTTCGCGTAGAGCTTGTTCAGCAGCTCATCGGAGCCCTTTTCAGCCTCGAGCAGTGCGGTAAGCTTATCCGCGCGCTCACGGGAACCTTCTCCTGCATCCATGTGTTCCTGCCAGTCAGCCAGTGCTGCCCGCAGCTCATCGCTGCCCTTGCCGGCAACAATTGCCGCTGCCGCATCCGTAGCGACCGCTTCACGAACAGCCTTCGTTCCAAGGAACATACCAAAACCGAACTCGGCATTATCCTCAAAGAGGGAGTTTGCCCAGGCCGGGCCACGGCCCTCTGCGTTGGTAGTATACGGCATAGCCGGTGCCGAAGCGCCCCAGATCGAGGAGCAGCCCGTAGCATTGGCAATCATCATGCGATCGCCAAAGAGCTGGGTGATGAGCTTGGCATACGGAGTCTCGCCGCAGCCCGCGCAGGCGCCGGAGAACTCAAAGAGCGGCTTCTCGAACTGGCTGCCCTTGACGGTCTTCTTGTTCATCGGGTTCGCCTTCGTTGCTACATGATGTACACCATAGTCGAAGTTCGGCTGGTTGGCCCGCTGAGAAGCAATCGGCTTCATAATGAGAGCCTTGCCCTTCGGAGCCGGGCAAATCTGCGCACAATTGCCGCAGCCGGCACAATCAAGCGCCGAAATCGTCATCGTATAGTTGAGGCCCTTGGCACCGATAGCCGGTTTGAATTCCATGGTTGCCGGAGCCTTTGCCTTTTCTTCATCCGTAGTGAGAACCGGGCGGATCGCTGCATGCGGGCAGACATAGGAACACTGGTTGCACTGGATGCAGTTTTCACTCTGCCATTCCGGAACCTTGATGGCGATGCCGCGCTTCTCGTAAGCCGCTGTACCAGCCGGGAAGGTACCATCTTCCATGCCCTTGAAGGCGCTGACCGGGAGACGGTCGCCTTCCTGGCGGTTCATGACATTCTGGATCTTGCTGATGAATTCCGGTACAGCCTCTTCTTCAGCTGCCGTATCCGCAGCGTTCTTCCAGTCTGCCGGAACTGCTACCTTATGAACGGCTTCAATGCCCTTGTCGATGGCACCGTTGTTCATGTCGACGATGTTCTGACCCTTTTTCCCATAGGAGGTCACAACCGCATCCTTCAGATAGCCAACAGCCGTGTCGATTGGAATGATATTCGCCAGTTTGAAGAAAGCCGACTGCATAACCATATTGAAGCGGCCGCCAAGACCGAGGTCCTGTGCAATCTGTACAGCGTTGACCGTATAGAAATTGATTTCGTTCTCTGCCAGGTAACGCTTCATGGAAGCCGGCAGCTTCGTATTGAGATCTTCCTCCGACCAGGTCGTGTTCAAAAGGAAAGTACCGCCCTTTTTGAGACCAGCCAGCAGATCGTATTTATCTACATAGGACTCCTGCGAGCAGGAGATGAAATCCGCCTGATTGATGAGGTACGGAGAATTGATCGGGGATTTACCAAAACGCAGATGCGACATGGTGATACCGCCCGATTTCTTGGAATCATAGGCAAAATACGCCTGTGCATACATGTCCGTCTTGTCGCCGATGATCTTGATGGCGCTCTTGTTGGCGCCGACTGTACCATCCGAACCCAGGCCCCAGAACTTGCAGGCCGTAGTGCCTTCCGGCGTCATGTCAACTTCACTGTGGCGCGGTGCGAGGGAAGTTCCCGTCACATCATCCTCAATGCCAAGGGTGAAGCCATTCTTTGGAGCAGCTGCCTTGAGCTCTTCAAATACCGCAAAGAGCTGATCCGGCGTTACATCCTTGCCGCCCAGGCCATAACGACCACCGACAATGACCGGATGCTGCTCGGAGCTATAGTAAGCTGCGCGCACATCGAGGTAGAGCGGCTCGCCAAGGGAACCCGGCTCCTTCGTACGATCGAGGACAGCTACCTTCTTGATGGTCTTCGGCAGATACTTGAAGAAATGCTCGATGGAGAACGGACGATAAAGATGGACACTGAGCACGCCGACCTTTTCGCCCTGGGCGTTCAGATAATCCGCAGCTTCCTTGGCTGTCTCACAGACCGAACCCATCGCAACAATGAGGCGTTCCGCATCCGGCGCGCCATGATAGTCAAAGAGATGATATTCGCGGCCCGTGATCTTCTTGATCTCCGCCATGGCATCCTCGACAAGTGCCGGGATAGCGTCATAATAGGAATTGACGGCTTCGCGTTCCTGGAAATAGATATCCGGGTTCTGCGCCGTACCGCGGATAACCGGATGATCCGGATTCAGCGCGTTATGACGGAAAGCCTCGACAGCATCCCAGTCCAGGATCTTGCCGAGATCTGCATAATCAATGGTCTCGATTTTCTGGATTTCATGCGAGGTACGGAATCCATCAAAGAAGTTAATGAACGGAACCTTCCCCTTGATCGCGACAAGATGTGCTACCGCACCAAGGTCCATGACCTGCTGCACACTGGTCTCAGCCAGCATCGCACAGCCCGTCTGACGGGCAGCCATGACATCCTGATGATCGCCAAAGATGTTCAGGGAAGAAGCTGCCAGCGCACGCGCGCTTACATGGAATACTGCCGGCAGGAGTTCACCCGCCACCTTGTACATATTCGGAACCATGAGCAGCATGCCCTGAGAAGCCGTATATGTCGTTGTCAGCGCGCCAGCCTGCAGGGAACCATGCACTGCACCGGCAGCGCCGCCCTCTGACTGCAGCTCGATGACACGAACCTTCTGTCCAAAAAGATTTTTCTTGCCCTTGGCAGCCATCTCATCGACATGCTCAGCCATCGGCGAAGACGGGGTAATCGGATAGATCGCTGCTACATCAGTAAACGCATAGGAAATGTAGGCCGCAGCAGTATTGCCATCCATTGTTTTCATTGTTTTTGTCATTGTTCTGTCTAGCTCCCCTCTTTATTTAGCCCCAGCAGATACCTGAGGCTCCAGTACAGGGAAAACCTACCATTCCTGCATGTAATTACATATTTATTAGTATAAAACGTATAAACATGTAGAAAGCATCGGTTCAGCCCCGTTCTTATCTGCAATTATAGCTATTATACACCGTCAAAAAACGATTGTAAATAAAAAAGGAACGGGCCCCCCGGAAAAGGGATTGGCCCGTCCTGCCGCCATGGTGGCGGCATAGCATCCATTAATTCTTTCATAAATTGTATACAAGGAATTTTTATACAATTCATATAATATTATTATCTTTCTGCTTCACTTAATTTATTTTCCCGACTATGGGAATACCCATAGAAAAAGTAAATGAGAATGCCCAGGAAGCTCCAAACGAAGAAACGCTCCCAAGTCATAGCAGAAAGATTATACATAATATACCCGCAGCTTATAACAGCCAGTGTCCCAATGAGATAGATAGCCGGGCAGCGGAAGGGCCGACGAACATCCGGGAACTGATGGCGCATCACCATAACACCAACCGATGATATGATAAACGCAAACAATGTACCGATACTGCACATTTCAGCAACGATATTGATGGGTGTAAAACCACTGATCAGGGCTACCGTACAGCCCACGATAATCGTAATGCGATGCGGCGTAGCGAACCGCGGATGGATCTTACAGACCGATGCCGGAATGAGACCATCCCGGGACATCGAGAAAAAGGCGCGTGTCTGCGCATACATCATAACGAGCAGCACGGTCGTCAGTCCCGCAATCGCTCCCGTTCCCACGAGCGCCGAACCGAAATGGTAGCCGAGCACCCGGAGTACATAGGCCACCGGCTCCGCATTGTTGAGCTCCGTATACGGAACATTGCCCGTCATCACACCCGTGACAGATACATAGAGCAAGGTGCAGATAATAAGCGATCCGATGATGCCGATCGGCATGTCCCTAGACGGATTGCGTGTCTCCTCCGCCGCGGTCGAGATTGCATCAAACCCCAGATAAGCAAAGAAGATAAAGGCCGCGCCAGCGGATACGCCCGCATAGCCAAAGGGCATGAACGGCTCCCAGTTCATCGTATCTACGGACGGCCCGGCCAGCAGCAGAAAAACAAAAATAGCGATGAGCTTAACGCCTACGAGAATTTTATTGACCGTTGTGCTCTCATGAACGCCCCGAATGAGCAGAAAGGTCAGGAAAAGTGTGATGAGCATGGCCGGTAAATTGGCAATGCCACCGTCTGCCGGAACCGCGGTCCATGTCTTTGAAAGCTCAATACCACCGGATTTCAGCAGCCCGACAACATAAGCGGACCAGCCGCCGGCCACCGCCGATGCCCCTACCGTATATTCCAGCACAATGTTCCAACCGACGAGCCAAGCGAGGAATTCACCTACCGACGTGTACGCATAGGCATAGGAGCTTCCCGCAACCGGCACCATCGCCGCCAGCTCCGAATAGGCCATACTCACGAACCCGCAGGTGATACTTGCAATGACAAAGGACAGCATGAGTGCCGGTCCCGCATATTCCGCAGCTGCCACGCCTGTGAGGACAAATATCCCTGTCCCAACGATAACTCCGACGCCCAGCAGAATGACATCCAGCGAGCCAAGCGAACGCTTCAGATGCGATCGTTTCGCATCTACCTGATATTCAGCGATGCTTTTTCGACGAAAAATATTCAACCATAAAACCTCCTACAAATGATACTGTATCCGTGTTTCTCTCCGTCAACTACTAACGATTATAGATTATAGCATAAAAAGAAATCTTTTCCTATATTTTATGTAAATTTGTATAGTAAAAACGCCCGCTCACCTGCATAAAAAAAGCTCCGTGGCTTCACCATGAGGGAAACCACAGAGCTTTCATATATTCCAGAATTCCTTAACGCAGCAGTGCCAGCACCGCTGCATTGTTGTGCATATTCATCTTCGTCGCATACAGCGCCAGCTGGTTCTGGGTATCCGCTGATTTCAGCTTCGTTACCTCAGCTGCTATATCCGTATCTCCGCTCGTCGATGCCGCGGCGGTCAGATTTTCCTGCTGCGTCGTGTAGTTAGCGGAAGCATAGCTGAGATTCTGCTGGGCCGCCCCCAGACTCGTCGCCTGGTCCAGTGCTTTATTGTAGGCATCCGTGACCGTCTGCAGTGAACCGGATATATTGGAAAGATCAATTTTGGAATTTCCATTCTGATCCGTGAGCCCCAGCCCCTGCGTCGTCATATTGCCAAGATCGACCTTCGTATAGCCATTGTCACCTGCAACCGTGAGACTCTGCGAGCCATCCAGCAGATTTTTGCCATTGAACTGGATAGACGCGTTCTCATTGATCTGCGACAGGGTCTGATTCACCGTCTTGCTCAGATCCTGCAGGTCTGAGGCATTGTTGGTTCCATTGGCCGCCTGCTGCAAGGTCTGCTGGAGCGAACCAAGTGCCTCCACGGTAGAGCTCACGCCACCGGAAGCCGTAGCCAGCATAGCATTCGCCGTCTGCGTATTGCTGTTGGACTGATCGAGAGTCCCAATATTGGAATACATATTCACCAGGATGGAGTACGCAGCCGCACCGTAGGATGCAGATGGGTACTGTGACCCCGTAGCGATCTTCTGTATACTCGTGTTCATCGCGCTCTGCGTACGATTTAGCGTACTGAGCGTATTGACTGCAAAGCTCATAACAGCACCTCCCTGTATAAAAGACCTCATTCAACATAGTACAGTAGTTATTCATACTTTATTATACTGCCCCGGCAATAGAGTTGGCAAGTAAAATCCTGTGTTTTGAACAAAAAATCTGTACAAACGCTCAGTCCTGCCGATGGCCCTCATGCAGACGCACCAGCCACTTGGCAAGATACGGAAACACCAGCATGATAAAGAGGAGCCGCACAAGCTGATAGGCGGTCATCGTCGATATATCCGCGCCTACCGTCAGGGCAGTAATGCCCATCTCGGCCAGCCCGCCCGGCGCTGTGCTCAAAAAGGCTGTGGCAAAATCCACCTGCGTGAGCATAGCCACACCAAAGCCGGAAAGCAGTGACACGAGCAGTACAAATACAATGCCGCCAAACAGGCAGGGCCCCATACCATGATAATCCCGGATTTTAGCCAGGTCTATCGTTGAACCGATATAGGAGCCCACGCAGATCTGCGCGGCATAAATATAATGGACCGGCACCATCGGTGCCACCTGCCCACCGGACAACAGCACATAAGCACCGGTGCTCAGGATAGGTCCCAGCAGGAACGCTGTAGGAAGGTGCAGCCAGCGCGCTGCGATCGCACCGCAGATGGCAACCGCCGCAAAGGTCAGGATCGTATCCAACGCGATCGGCATGGCCTCGGCCGCAGCCAGACCGCCTGTGCCACCAGACGAAAACACGTGCATGGTCAGAAACGGCACGGTAAACACAACAGACAGCATGCGCAGTGTCTGCATGATGGTAATCGCTGTCGCATCGGCCTCCTTCATCTCAGCCGCCAGGATGACCATCTGAGACAAACCACCCGGTACACAGCCCAGAAGACAGCTGATGAGATTGATGCCGGTCCTGCGATACATGAGCCAGCCCGTAAACACTCCGGCGGCAATGGTCAGAAAGGTGGCCGCCAGCATGATGGGCAGCTGGGAGATGATGGCCTGCCCCGTTTCAAGCGTAAAAGGCCGCCCCATCGCGTAGCCCAGAACAATCAGGGCAATCTCCCGAACCCAGCGCGGCCAATACTGCTGCCGTCCTGTAACAAGCGCGGTAAGCGATACTGCCGCGATAGGCCCCAGCGTCCAGGGCAGTGGCACATGGATAAAACTGAAAAGGCCCCCACCAACGAGGGCCAGAAAAAAGGTTCTTATTGCTGACAAATCATAACACCCGCCTCATCCTCGATGGAAAACATGCCGTACCCCGGCCCACCAGCTTGCCGGTGGATGCGCTTCAAAAAAGAGGAAAATAATAGGTATTATAATAAGCGTGAAAACCGTCGATGTCAAGAGGCCGCCAATGATGACCCATGCCATGCTCACGCGCGTCTCCGCCCCCTCGGTCATTGCCAGTGCAGTCGGCAGCATGCCGACCATCATCGTAATCGTCGTCATAAAAATCGGCTTGAGCCGGACCCGTCCGGCCTCGATGATTGCATCGAAGGCACTCATGCCGCGATCCATCAGCGTCAGTGTGTAATCCAGCAGCAGCGTACCATTCTTGGCTACGATGCCATCCATGACCAGAATGCCGATGAGCGAATAGAGATTGAGCGTATTCCTGGTGAGGAACAGCAGCAGTACCGAGCCAATGATGCCAAGCGGCAATGAAAACATGCGGATGAACGGCGTGATGGTCGACTCGTAAAGCACGGCCAGCAGCATGTAGATGAGGATGAGTGCCAGCACCAGCGCTGAGAACAGCTGCCCAAAGGTCTCCCCCATCTGATCGGCCTGTCCACGGAACTTGTAGGTAATGCCATCCTCCAATGGCTCCTTGGCCAGAGCCTTTTTAACATCCTGCATGACGTCGTTGAGCGGGCGGTTATTGAGATTTGCCCCGAGCACAATGGAGCGCTGCTTGTCCACGCGGCGGATGCTCACCGGGCCAGCCCCATATTTCAGCGACGCTACATCCCCCAGATACAGAATCTTGCCGCCGGCATTCACCGGTACCCGCGCTACATCCGAGGCCTTGAAGCCATCGGCGTTCCTGAAACGCACCATGATATCCGTATCCTGCCCGCCATTCAGCGCATCATTGGCCAGCGACCCGGCGGAAAGGCCGGAAATAGCGGAAGAAAAGGCTGTATCGACATCAGCCAGCGAGGTGCCATAGGCCTTGAGCCGGTCGCGGTCAACGGTAAGCTGGAGCTCCGGCAGCCCCTCCGTATAGGAGCTGTTCACATCCGTAACGCCCTGAATCTGCGTGGAAAGAAGCTTCTGCACTTTTTCCGAGGCCGCGACCAACGCTTTATTGTCATTGCCCCGCAGCTCGATCTGCAGCGCACCGCTGCCCCCGCGACCACCACCCCCGGAAATGCCGGCTACCGAGGTCTGTGTCTCCGATATACGCACATCAGCATCCTTCATGGTCGCCGCGTAGGCCCGAAGCTCATTCGTGACCTCCCAGATGGAGCGCTGCCGATCCTTGCGGCCGTACATCTGCACCTTGATACGTCCTTCATAGGCGGTCGTTCCTCCGGCATAGGTCAGATAGTATTTGATTTCCGGAATCGTCCGCAGTTTGTCCTCGATCTGCATCATGACCTGGTTCGTCTGCTCCGCCGATTTTCCTACCGGCAGATCCACCATGATCTGAAAGCTTCCTTCATCGGTCTGCGGCATATACTCCGAACCGACCAGGCCCAGCGGTATCATCGAAACCACCGCTAAAAACACTGCCAGTCCGGAAAGGATGAGCCGGCGGCGGTGCTGCAGGCTCCAGCGCAGAATTTTTTCATAAACATCCACTGCCCGCAGCTCGATCCGATCCATGAAATCCCACAACGGACGATGCGTAGGATGCCAGCCGCCCTTGAAAAACCGCGATGCGAGCATCGGTGTAAGCGTAAAGGACACAAAGAGTGAGAACATGCCCGCAAATACGATGGTCAGCCCGAACTGCCGGAAAAACTGTCCCGTCATGCCGGTCATGAACGCAATCGGCATGAATACCGCCGCATCACAAAGCGTGATGGCAATAGCGGCCATGCCGATTTCCATGCGGCCGTTTTCCGCTGCCGTCATGGAATCCTCGCCCATCTGAAGATGGCGGGCAATATTTTCCAGAACAACAATGGAATCATCCACCAGGATGCCCACGCAGAGCGTCATGCCCATGAGCGACATCATATTGAAGGTGAACCCCGCCGCGTACATGACAAAAAACGTGGCGATGAGCGAGGTCGGTATCGCGATCATGACCGCTGCCGTCGAACGCCAGCCGCGCAGGAAAAGGAACAGCACCAGCCCCGTCGTGATGAGACCTTCGACGAGTGTCCCGAGTGTATTGTGCAGCGAGGTGCTCACGTATTCCGCATCGTTGCTGACCACCGTGAATTCATAGTCCGGGTAGTCCTTCTGCAGCTTCTGCACACTCTGCAGAATATTCGCCGCCGTCTCGACGACATTGGCGTCGCTGTTCTTGTAGATCATCATCGTGACAGCGTCCTTGCCGTTGACCCGGCCATAACGGTTCACCCGCGCATCCTGCTCCCGCACGGTAGCGACCGCGGTCAGGGGGATATTCTGATTGTCGGTATTCTTCACGACAACCTTTTCAATATCCGCGGCTTTCTCGTACTGCGCAATGACGCGCACATCCGATTTTGTCGTCTCCGTATAGACGGAGCCCGACGGCAGCAGCTGATTCTCCGCCTTCACTGCCGCCACGATTTTAGCCAGCGTCAGCTTATAGGCCGCCATTTTGTCCTTATCGACCTCGATGGCGATTTCCTTGTCCCGCCCGCCATGCAGTTCGACTTCAGAGACACCGCCCGCCTGCTGGATCACGTCCTGGAAGGTATTTTCCGTCTTGGAATAGATCGTCGAGAGCGGTTCTTTCGATGTGACCGCGAGCTCAACAATCGGCGAGGCATTCATGTCCCGCTTGATGACAACCGGATCATCCGCCTCTGTCGGCAGCTTGTTCTTGATGGCTTCTACCTTTTTCGTCGCATCTATAGCCGCCATATCCGCATTGGCGGAGAATTCGAGCTCCAGGCCGATACGCGCCTGTTCATAGCTCGCCGTCGTGGTCATCTTCTTCACATGGGAAACTGAGGAAAGCGCGTCCTCGATTGGCTTGGCAATCTGCTGCTCCACCGAATCCGCACTGGCTCCCGGATATTTTACAGTGACAGTGACATACGGCGTATTGAGGGCCGGCAACAGCTCCACCCCGATATGATAATAGCTGTAGATACCCAGCACGACACAGAACGCCACGATCATCGAGATACCGACCGGGCGCTTGATGGAAAACCGCGTGATATTCATGAAGCAGCCTCCGTCGTATCGACCGTCATGCCATCCTTCAGGCGATCCTGATTCGAAAGGGCTACAACATCCCCATCCGCCAGGCCGCTGATGATTTCCTCCTGGGTATCATTGAGCAGACCGATCCTGACATCCCGTTCCTCTACCGTCTGATCGGGCCGTACCACAAAAACCGTCACCCGGCCATTTTTATTGATGACCGCCTCTTTCGGCACAAAGAGTGTCTGCGGGCGCTGCAGGATATCAATCTGCGAACGCGCAAACAGTCCGGCCTTGATAGCCGACTTATCCTCATCGAGTGAAATGCGCACCGTATAGGTCTTGGCTGAATCGTCCATCGCAGGACTCACATAGACAAGTTTGCCCGTATAGCTCTGTCCGAGCGCATCGATGGTCACATCGACATCCATACCGGTTTCGAGCACCGCCGCATCATTTTCCGACAGGGAGCAATCCACGTAGACATGGCTGTTGTCAACGAGCTCAAACACCTTTGTGCCCGCGGCCGCCAGGGCTCCGACCTCAGCCGCCCGATAACCGATGACACCATCCCGCGGCGCAATGAGGTACATATCCTCACGCTGCTTTTCCAGCCCTTTGGCCGCATAGCTGTTCTTATCAGCAGTATACTGCTTGGAGGCTACGCTGGCCGGCATCGAGGAACCATCCGACTGGTTATCCAGCGCCTCATAGGCCGCCTTGCTCGTCATGTATTCCTCCTTGACGCTGTCCAGCGTTTCCTGCGAGATAGCCCCAATGGAAAACAGATACGCATTCCGCTCATACTTCATACGTTCGATTTCATAGGCATTCTGCGTCTTGATATAATTTGCGTTATAGGTAGCCTCCGCCTCTACAGCATCAGCGGCCGCCGCCTGTGCCGCGGCCTGGTTCTGCCGGATTGACCAGTCAAGGTCTCCGGTATCCTGTACCATCAGCACGTCCCCAGCCTTCACATGATCTCCAAGCTTGGCCTGCACAGCAGTGATGCGACCACTGTATTTGGGTGCCAGGGTAATATGTGCGTCCGCTACAGTCTGGCCGGACAGCGCGATATGCCGCATCATATCCGCCCGTTCCACCTTGTAGACCTCGACCAGCGGATTTCCCTTCTCCATATTGACCTTGTCCTTTTTCCCCGTCTGTCCCGTATAGATATAGACCATGCAGGCCAGCAGTACCAGACATATCCCGCCCGCAATATACATATCCCGTCGCTTCAATTCTGAAAATCTGTGTCGCATCCTTTGCCCTCCTGAAATCATTGCTTCCTGTCAGCTGAAAACCATTTTATGCCAGTACAGCGTCCCCATGGACCACTTTCTAAAATACCGTTATAACGCGGAACAAAATATCCTCCACCGCTGCAGGCAGCGGGCGCAAACGGAAATAACCGGCAGTGAATGATATCTCCCAACTCGCTGCAACGCGGATTAGAAGAATTTCGCGTTGCAGAATTTTGAACAATAGCGTTATAATGATGGTTATAGAATATATATTAATGCAAAATGAGAAATTTAACCATGTAAACTGGTAAATTTAATACATTTTTAATCTTTAGCCTAAAACAGGAGCAGCGCTTATGAAAACACATGCAAAATCCATCCGGCTTTGTTTTTCCCTGTGCTTCCTACTGGCAGTGAATCTCTTCTTTTCACATCCATTGCCGGCAGATGCTTCTTTAAACGAGCCGGCCCCTGAGCATCTGACCTGGAGCAGCCCGGAATCACCTCTTTCCTTCTCCCCGCTGCTCGAATGGGATCGCAATACGCAGGCAGTCGCCTATGAAATCGAGTTCTTTGACCATGCGCCAGAGAATCTTCCGCACAATGAAATTTCTGAGGATGCCATCTTTCGCACGACGCAGGTCTATACCAACGCATACAATCCGCCCCTGGCGTCCTTTGCCGGAGAGTTGCTCGGCGTTTCTCCGCTTTATTGGCGTGTGCGCGCTCTTGGCATGAATACAGTGCCCATCAGCCCTTTCAGCGACACTGCACCGCTGTTCACCGCGGCCGGCCTGCCAGGCATGACCGCCCCTATCCTCGAGCCTATCGACACGCATGCCTATGGTGGCCGGCTGCTGTATCCCGTTTACAGCTGGACTCCCATCAACGGTGCAGCGAGCTTCGAAACGGATCTCTTTGCTGCCGACCCGGAGGAAAATGAGGATCTGCAGCCGCTCGCCGTGCTGTACACAAATTTTTCTGAAATCTATGATCCCTATCCCCGCTATGCGGATACCCCCTTCTATTGGCGGGTACGGGCCCTGGACAGTGCCGGCCAGCAGATGGGACAGTGGTCGTCGGTAGCCAGCTTTACCAACGCGCCTGCTAAGGCCCCGGAAATCGCAGTATTCGGCGACAGCATCAGCCACGGTGGCGGACACATCTCTTATGGACCCGAGGATTTGGAATTCAGCTGGCTCCACTACCTCGATTTTCCAACTATGAATCTCTCCCAGAGCGGCGATACCAGCGAAATGATGGTGCAGCGCTTCGAGGCGGATGTACTGCCTTTCCATCCTCATTACCTCCTGATCATGGGCGGCAGCAACAGCTTGCGCGCCGGTGTTCCAGCCGAAGATGTCATCCACGACCTGGAGAGCATCCGGCAAAAATGTCTGGAAAACAGCATCAAGCCCATTTTGCTCACGCTTCCCCCCATCAATCCTGACAATATCCAACGGGCATTTGACGAACCTACTGCTGAAGACTGGCCAACAGCCTTCGCACAGGTCAATGAATATATTCTCACACGGGTATCCATTGATACCGGGGCGGCAATCCCCGCCCCGGACGGACTGCTTCCTACCGAATACGGTCTGGACGGACTCCATCCGGACCCCAGCGGCAAGGTGCTCATGGCCCGGGCTGTCAACGCCGCCTGGCCAGAGATTTCCCAGGCAGCAGACCAGCAATAAAGATACCTGATCACTTCCATCATCGAAAGGCGGTTGTTATATGCAAGCCATTGAAATCAAACCCGATATTTACTGGGTAGGGGCCATCGACTGGTCCATGCGCAGCTTCCACGGCTACCAGACCGGTCGCGGCTCCACCTATAATGCCTATCTCATCCTGGATGAAAAAATCACCCTGATTGATACGGTAAAGGAACCCTTCCGCAAGGAAATGCTGGCCCGCATTGCGAGCATCATCGATCCGGCCCGCATTGACTACATCGTATCCAGCCATGTAGAACCGGACCATTCCGGCAGCATTCCTTTTCTCATGCAGTACTGCCCCCAGGCAAAGATCATCACCAGCCTGCCCAATGGCCTCAAGGGACTCAAGGCGCATTACGGTGACTATCCTTACCAGGGCGTCAAAGCCGGCGACAGCCTGCATATCGGCAAACGCACATTGCAGTTTGTCCCGACGCCCATGCTGCACTGGCCGGACAGCATGGTTACCTATTGTCCTGAGGAGACACTGCTTTTCTCCAACGATGCCTTTGGCCAGCATTTTGCTTCGACCGGTCGCTTCGACGATGAAAACGATGTCCCTACCGTATTCTGGGAGGCCCGGAAATACTATGCCAACATCCTCATGCTGTATGGCCGCCAGGCACAGACAGCACTCGCCGCACTGGCGGGTCTCGATATCCGCATGATCGCAACCGGTCACGGAATCATCTGGCGCTCCCATATCCCGGAAATTTTGGCCGCCTATCAGAAATGGAGTACCGGCGAGCTTGAGGAAAAGGCCGTCGTGGTATTCGACAGCATGTGGCATTCCACGGAAACCATGGCGGTCACGATTACAGAGGCTTTTGCCGTCCGCGGGATTCCGGCCGTGTATTACGATCTCAAGGTCAACCACATGTCCGATATCGTCGTCGATATCCTGACCAGCAAATACCTGGCCGTCGGCTCCCCGACGATCAATAATCAGATGATGCCCAGCGTAGCCGGCTTCCTCTGCTATCTCAAGGGGCTTGCCCCCAAGGGACGGCAGGCCTTTGCGTTCGGCTCCTTCGGCTGGGGCGGCCAAAGCATTGCCCAGATCGAAGATGAACTTCGCGCCGCCGGCTGCGAAATCTGTCTGGACAAACTGCGTATTTCCAATGTTCCTTCGTCAGAGCAGCTGCAGGAAATTACTGAAAAAATTCAGCAGCTCTAATATAAGGAAGTTCCCATGAACCCCGCACCACCCAACCGGAACCTTTCCGTCTGGCTGCGCTGCTCATTTGTACTTCCACACAAAAAAGGAGTCTTACTCATGAAAAAAATTGTTTTACTGCTTGCCGCACTGTTTACCCTGGCTTTATCGACAACAGCCTTTGCTGCTGCCCAGGATAACGGAACGGTTCTGAACGCCGAGGATACCGCCGCCACGAAGCTCGTTGAAACCCTGCTCAACAACGGCAGCCTCAGCACGGTACAGGATCTTTTCCATCCTGAATTTAAGAAGAACGTCACGGAAGCAAATTTCCAGGCCCTGCAGAAGGATATCTCCGAGAAGCTCGGCACAGTAAAGGGTTCCCGCCTGGCCCTTTGGGAAAGAAGAGATAAGAGCGACGCCGTTTTCTATCTCATGAGCTTCAGTAAGGAAAATACGGTTCGTTGTGCTGTCATCTTCGATGATAAAAATCAGATTGTGAACTTCGCACTCACTCCGATCCATCCGGAAGAAAAGAAGGATGGCGCAGCTAAATAAGCCGGCCGTTAAAAAATAGGAAAAGCCCCGTTGTATGGGACTTTTCCTATTTTTTTGCACAAATAAAAAACATTCCACAGACATCCTGCGGAATGTTTTTTTCAGTAATACATATCGATTGCCTTATATACCGTCTCCACGGTGAGCGGCAGTTTCGGTCCCAGCTCGCCATCCAGATCGCTCTCGATATCCTCGGCCGCTGATACCGCAAAGCTGCTGGCCTGAATATAGACCACATTTTTCTGCCGCGATATATCGCGCCCGGCCAGGATCTCTGCCGTCAGAGCCATAATTTCCGGCATGCTGCAATACTTCACAATGAGCATATCCAGCTTGCCATCATCGACCTTGGCCGCAACAGCCGCGTTTTTGAAGCTGCCCACGACACCGCTGTTCACAATGACAAACAAAAAGGCCCGCCCATCAAATACCTGTTCTCCATCCGCCTGGATGCTGAGCTCCAGCGGGTGGAACTGCGGCAATGTACTGAGTCCGCGCAGATAATACGCCATCTTGCCCATGACGTTCTTGAGCCGCACATCGACTTCATGCGCAATGGAGGTCACCATGCCCGCACTCGCGACATTCACGAAGTATTCGCTGCCAACGAGGCCAAGATCCACCTTGCGGGTGCGCCCGGCAGCAATATGATCGAAATAAGCCTCCTGATCCGCGTCGACACCAAGATAGGTCGCAAAATCATTGGAAGTGCCGCTGGGCAGTATCGCCACAGGCAGCTCGATGTGCTCACGCATCAAAAGGTTCACGACCTCATGCAGCGTGCCGTCACCTCCGGCCGCCAGCAGCCCATCCGGATCCGCTTCGCGGATGAAATCCCCGAGACCGCTGTTATCCTTTTTCGTCCGGTAGATAATGAGCATGCAGTCCCGCTGCTGAAAAGCCTCCAAGATATTATCCAGCCGCGATTTGAACGCTGCCTTACCCGAAACCGGGTTGTATATGAGAACAAACTTCTTCATTTCTCCGTCCCTGCCTTTTCCTTGAATACCCCGATACGCCGCAGAATGCGGATGCTCATTCGGCCAATGATCGGGATACGCTCCATATCCTCTTCCAGGATGCCGCCAATGAGGAGCAATACGGCAATATAGACAATACAGCCAACGGGCACAGCGCCGAAAGTCGACAGCGCATTGCTGCTCCACTGAGCCAGTGACATATCATAAAAGAGCTTTGTTGCCGCAGCCATCACAGCCGCAGCGGCCATCGTCTTGATGAGCTGTGGAATCTCCATCCGATAACCGATGTACTTATAGATGAAATACAGATTGATGATCGCCGCAACCCCCATATCCGCCGCCGTAGCCCAGGCGGCACCCATGATGCCCAGGGAAGGCTGCGCTGTCAGCGTCCAGTTCAAAATGACCTTTGCCACCGCGGCCAGGATCATATTGATCATCGGGATCGATGGATAGCCCAGTCCCTGCAGAACGCCTGTCGAGACCTGATGCAGTCCCAGCAGCACGATGCTGAAAGAGGATACCCATACCGCCGGGCCGGCGCCCGGTGCGTTGTAGATCAGCGTCGAAATCGGTGTTGCGAGTACCAGCACAATCACAAAAGCCGGAAAGCAGACAAAATTGGAAATACGGATGCCTGCCGCCGTCTGATTGAATACGCGTTTTTCATCTTTGAGGGCCCGGGCCTTGGAAATCGCCGGTACAATGCTCATGGCCAGCGAAGCCGTGAGGATTGTCGACAGATTGACCAGCGGCACCGCCATACCGGTAAGGTAGCCGAAAAGCTCTGTTGCCTCATTCACACTGTAGCCAGCGACCTCAAGGCGCTGCGGAACAATAGCCAGGTCCAGATTGGAGACGACCGGCAGCATGATGCTGGCCGCCGATACCGGCAGTGACAAAGCGAAGATACGCCGGATGATCTTCCAGCAGGAGGTCTGCTGCTCTTCCGGCAGCGGCTGCAGATCGCAGCCATAGTCACGGGCAATATCGCGCTCGAGCTTCCAATGGAAATAGACGAGCACAATGAGGCCGGAGACCGCGCCAGCAAAAGCACCAAGGCTCGCACCAGCCGCAGCGTATTCCAGGCCCCAGGGCAGGAAGAGGCTCGCGAACAGGATCATTGTGACCACGCGGAAAATCTGCTCGACGATCTGCGATACGGCCGTTGGCGTCATGCGCTGCCAGCCCTGCAGATATCCGCGGGAGCTCGCGAGCAAGGTTACGAAAAAAATCGCCGGTGCCAGTGCCACCACGGAATAATAAGCCCGCGCATCGCGGATGAAATGGAAATCAATGAGCCACTGCGCCCCAAAATAGGTCAGAGCAGTAAATACCAGTCCGGTAAAGAACATGAGCGTCATGGAAATCTTGAAGATGCGTTTTGCACCAAAAATATCCTTGAGAGCTACCCGCTCAGCCGTGATGATGGAAATCGCCACAGGAACGCCCGCTGTCGATACGCTCAGCGCAAAGAAATAGATAGGAAAGGCCATCTGATAAAGCCCTATACCTTCGCCGCCCAAAATGCGCGAAACAAAAATCCAGTTCAAAGAACCGATAACCTTTACGACAATACCGGCTATAGTAAGAATGAAGGTGCCCTTGAGAAAGGACTCCCCTTTGCTCGATTTTTTCTCTGATAGATCCTGACTGCTAATGGAAAACACCGCCCTAAAGAAAAGTAGGAAACGCTGCTTGGACTGATTTCGCGTTGCGAAATCTTGAACAATGGCGTTATAATAATGCTATATAAAAAAACACAGTTTCTGCATGATAGCAACGAATGAATTATATCATTTCTGCCGTAAGTATTCCAGCCTTAATTTCAATAAGAAGGGAAAACCATGGATATTAATCTCATCGGCTTTGACATCACCCTTGGCCGCAAAAAACCGGAAAACATCATCAACGAGGGAAATGCCTGTCCCTTCTGCGATCGCGAGCACCTGAGCGACATCATCGCCACCGATGGTGACATGATTCTGCTCAAAAATAAATACAATGTGCTGGAGGATGCTGACCAGCTTGTGCTCATCGAGGGCCGCAGCTGCCATTCCGATATGCCGGACTACAGCCCGGACCACATGCACCGGCTCATTCGCTTCGGCGTAAGCCACTGGCTGCGGCTGCTGGATTCCGGCCAGTACAAGTCCGTCGTGTTCTTCAAGAATTACGGTCCCATGTCAGGCGGCACGCTGCGCCATCCGCACATGCAGATCATTGGCTTTCACAACATTGATGACCATCTGATGTTCCATCCGGCCGATTTTGAGGGACTTACCATCCATGAGACACCGGATGTCGTGTTCAACATCTCGACCTGCCCGCGCATCGGTTTCGGTGAATTCAATATCGTGCCGACAAGCAACGAGCCCCTGGATACCGTAGCCGACTACATCCAGATTGCGGTTGACTACATCATGCACCATTTCCACCGCCGCTGCCACAGCTACAACATCTTTTTCTACCGCGACCACGGCGTGCTGCGCGTCAAGATTCTGCCGCGCTTTGCAACCTCACCGCTGTTCATCGGCTACAATATCCATCTGCGGCCCAACAACCTGGAGGATATGGCTGCCAGTGTACAAAAAATATATTTTGATAAAAAGTAAGGAGCGCTGCAAAAACAGCGCTCTCTTTTTTATGCTCAGGCTTCTCGCTTATCAATCGGTACATGATACATTTCCAGATCCGGATTGTTGTCCACGATCCAGCCAAGCGCCCATTCATTATTGACTAAAAGTACAGGATTGTGCCGGCGGTCATAAACGAACATGCCGCGGTCCGCGCCGCGCAAAGCAGCCGGCGTAACCTCCCGCCCATCCTTGAAGGCCAGCCAGCGAGCCACCTCAAAGGGCTGCATCTGCAGAATGGTATCGACACCATACTCGTTCTTCAGCCGATACTCAAGTACCTCAAACTGCAGTGTTCCCACCGTTCCGACAATATAGGACTCCATTCCGGCGCCTGCCTGCTGAAACAGCTGGATAGCCCCTTCCTGTGTGAGCTGCTCGATGCCCTTGACGAACTGCTTACGCTTCATGGTATCCTTTGCCTGCACACGGGCAAATTTCTCTGGCGGGAATACCGGGAAATCCGCAAAATCGAACTTATGCCCGGCATCGCAGAGCGTATCACCGATGCCGAAAATTCCCGGATCGAAAAGTCCCACAATGTCCCCCGGCCAGGCCTCGTCAATGATCTGACGATCCTGGGCCAGGAACTGCTGCGGCTGTGCGAGCTTGATCATCTTGTCCGTCTTATGATGATATACGCTCATGCCGCGCTCGAATTTTCCGGAGCAGATGCGGATAAAGGCCAGCCGGTCACGATGAGCCGGGTTCATGTTGGCCTGAATCTTGAATACAAACGCTGAGAACTTTTCATCGTTCGGCTTTATGATGCCATCGGACGAATTGCGGGCCGCCGGTGGCGGTGCCAGTCGCAGGTACTCCTCCAGGAAATTCTGCACACCGAAGTTTGTCATAGCCGAACCGAAAAACATCGGGGTGAGCTCACCCGCTGCGATTTTCTCCAGATCGAAGGTCTCTCCGGCCGTATCGAGAAGCTCGATGTCATCCACCAGTGTCTGATGCGCCTCCGCGCCCAGAAGCTCCGTGAATTTTTCATCCTCAAGGCTGCCCGTAACCGAAGTACGCGCTTTCTGTCCATGCGTGTTGTCTTCATCAAAGAGCTCAATCTGCTTCTTCTGACGGTCATAGACCCCACGATACTTCCCGTCCGTACCAATCGGCCAATTCATCGGATAGGAACGGATGCCCAGTACATTTTCGAGTTCATCCATGAGATCCAGCGGCGCCTTGCCATAGCGGTCCAGCTTATTGACAAAGGTAAAGATAGGAATCCCCCGCTGCTTGCAGACCTTGAAAAGCTTCTTTGTCTGCGCCTCGACGCCCTTGGCTACATCGATGATCATGACGGCACTGTCCACCGCCATGAGGGTCCGGTACGTATCCTCACTGAAGTCCTGATGGCCCGGCGTATCAAGGATGTTGATGCGGCAGCCGGCATAGTCAAACTGCAGCACACTCGACGTTACTGAAATACCACGCTGTTTTTCAATTTCCATCCAGTCAGAAACCGCATGATGCTGCGTCTTTCTCGATTTGATGGAGCCTGCCAGATGGATGGCTCCCCCGTAGAGCAGCAACTTCTCGGTCAGCGTTGTTTTACCGGCATCCGGATGTGAAATGATTGCAAAGGTCCGGCGCTTTGCAATTTCCTGGTTAAGTTCTTCTACTGACAAATTCTATATCCTCCAAACTACATAACGATTCATGATAAAAGAGCACTGCCTAATATTCTATCATAAAATCCCCCGCAATAAAATAGGGAGCGCACCGGCGCTCCCGAAAATACCGCGGATAAAATTACAAGACCTGCTGCAGAGCCCAAAAGGCCGCGAGCCCAAGCACAATGCTCTTTGCCAGCGAATGGGTCCGCACCGCCACCACTAAAACCAGCAGCGACGCCAGCAGATTGATATTCGTCAGACTGAAATTGAAGCCCTGCGAATCCGTAAAGATCTCACAGAATACCAGTGCACCAAATACCGAAGTCGGCACATACTTGAGCCAGCGCTCCAGCAGCACCGGGATCTTATGCCGTGAGAGGATGAGCGGCGGCAGCACGCGCGGGATATACGATACGATGCACATCCCCAGTGTACAGTACAGGATCTCCAGGCTCGTCATTTTACACCGCTCCCTTCCAGTACGCAGCCAACAGTTGCTGCCAGGATGGTCGCCACGACAATGTTGAGCTTATGATCCAGCACGCCGGAAAGCACCAGCGCCAGCACCCCGGCAAAAACGCCCGTAAGCACCAGCAGGCGGCTTGTGAAATGAAACGACCAGAGGCCGATGAACATCGCCGTGAGTGTATAGCTCACAATGGCTGTATCGATGACAATGATATTGCCCACGATATTGCCCAGCATATTGCTGAAAATCCAGCAGCCATGCGCCAGGATATTAAGTCCCAATGCCCGCGGCGGATCCCAGGTATTCCCCTGTGCCGTGAACTGATTCAGGTTCATCGCAAAGGTCTCATCGGTGATGCCCTGCGCAAAGAGCCCAAGGTATTTCCGCGATTTTCCCATCAGATAGGTTGCCAGCGTTGAGCTGTAAAGCAAATGACGCAGATTCACAATGAAGGTCGTCATCACGATGGAGGATATCGAGCTGCTGCCACTGCCCATCATGGCCAACGCAATGAATTGTCCGCTGCCGGCAAATACCAAAAGCGACATGAGCCCGACCTCCAGCGGAGTCAGCCCGACCTTCTGCGAGAGCACTCCTCCGGCAAATCCCAAAGGAAGATAGCCCAGCCAAATGGGCCAGACTGCCTTCACTACTGTTTTATTGAACATACGAAACATAGCCTGCAACCTTCTCTGCCTAATAATTTAAACCAGTATTTCCTTTCCGCCTTGGAAAGGAATCTTTCAAGGAATAATTATTTACATTATAGTGATATGTGCAGAAAAATGCAAGCTTTATTCACTCATGTTTTTTCCACGCGCATTTTTATCCATTCAAAAATCGACAAAATTCCCATCACGAAAGATTGGTAGCTCTTTTCCGTCCTTTGTGCGCCCTGTAATGGACAGGTCTCTGGAACCGATCATGAAATCCTCATGGATAAGCGAATCGTTCACGCCATGCTGCAGCAAGGTGACGGAATCCATCTCTTCTCCTCCCTGCAAGCAGGTGGGATATGCCTTGCCCAGAGCCAGATGACAGGCAGCATTTTCATCGAACAGCGTATTGAAAAACAGGATACCGCTGCGGGAAATCGGTGAATCAAACGGCACCAGCGCTACCTCGCCCAAATGGGCCGAGCCATCATCTGTGGCAATGAGCTGCTGCAGCAGCTCTTCTCCCCTGGATGCTGTCGCTGCAACGACCCGGCCGTCCCGAAAGGTCAGGCAGATATCCTCGATGAGATTGCCATTATAATTGAGCGGCTTCGTCGCGTAGACCGTGCCATTCACACCATCGCGCCGGGGCAGGCTGTAGACCTCTTCCGTGGGCATATTGGCGACAAAGCGCACCTTTGTCGCGGTATACTCGGCACCGCCAGCCCAGATATGCCCCGTGGGCAGTTCAACCGTAAGATCCGTTCCAAGCGCATTCTCGTAATGCAGTGAAGTGAACCGCTGCGCATTCATGAAATCCGCCGCGCGCTGCAGAAACTCGGTATGTGCCTGCCAGGCGGCCACCGGATCTTCCCCGGGCCGTATGCGAACAGCCGCAAAAATAGCCTGCCACAAGGCATCGATGGCCTTCTCCGGCGGCATTTCCGGGAATACCTTTGCCGCCCAGGCCTTTGTTGGAATCGAAACCACACACCAGCTGTTCTCATTGTTCATAAGACGCTGCCGATATTCCAGCAGCGCGGCTCCCGCAGCCTTCTGCGACAGCATGAGCTTATCGGGGTCCACGGACTGGAAGATCTCCGGATCCTCGGCCAGAATGGAAACGAACGCGGCCCCCTGTTCCGCATAATCCGTATACAGCAGGCGCCGCCATTCCGGGAACTCGGTAAATACAGCCTTGCCGGCCATCGTATAACGCAGCTTGGCAAACTTTTCATCGTTCCAGCATATGACCACATCATGCGCGCCGGCCTCATAGCCGGCGGCTGCTACCCGCCGGGCAAAATCCGCGCATTCGATAGGCGCGTTGATGACCAGCAGCTGCTTACGCTGCAGATTCACCCCCGTGCCTACAACCAACTTCGCATATTTATCCAAAAGCTCTTCCATTGTTTCTCTTCACCCCAATAACATTTTTACCATATCCGAGCGGCTGATGATGCCCGCGAGCTTGTCCCCCATGAGCACCGGCACCCGCTTGATATGCTTGTCGAGCATAATCTGTCCGACCTGGCTCACATCATCCTCGAGCTGCACCGCAATGACCTTTGCCGTCATGATTTCCTCCGCCGTCGATGCCGCCATTTTACGGAAGGCCTCCTGGTATTCCTTCAGCCCGCTGTAATAAATGATTGCCCCCAAAATACTCAACGCATCCGGCAGTTTCGGGGCGATTTCCTTGTGCATGAGATCTCCCTCACTGACCATTCCCAGTACCCGGCCCTCACCATCCACTACAGGCAGACCGGAGATCTTGTGCTCGACCAGAATCTCCGCGATTTCCCGAACCGTCGCCTTGGGTCCTACCGTAATCACGTCACGTGTCATAATATCTTTTGCCAGCATAACAAAATCCCCCTTTTCCTATTTTATGGTTTTCTTTTCACTTGCTTATTTCGGTTTTTTCCCAGCCGTTTCCTGCCGGGGCAAATATTTTTCCCCTGCCGGCAGGATTTTTCTATAGAATCGCTAATTCAATAGAAGATAGCAGAGTAAGCGGCCGCGCGTTAAGTGCCGGATGAACGGGGAGTTGTCATCCGGACGAAAAGCAATTGCTTGCGGTGTGACCGCTGCATCCCGCTGCTGCATTGAAGAGAACGCCATCTCGATATGTAGCAACGTGTGCATCACATATCTTAATGGAGGTGTTCTTTTTGCGCAGTTTCAACGCAAAACCGCTGGTATTTGCCGGCGTATTCATCGCACTCACGATTCTCTTCACCTATGTCTTTTCGATTCAGACGCCATTTGTCCGCCTGAGCTTCGGCTTTTTGCCCGTGGCTATCTACGCGGCGATGTTCGGCCCAGTGCGCGGCGGCATCACGGCTGCGGCTGCCGATATCCTCGGCGCCTCGCTTTTTTCCCCCGGCGCTTTTTTCCCGGGGTTTACCCTGAGCAGTTTTCTGTCCGGCTATATCTACGGCTATTTTCTCCACCAGAAGGAGCTTTCGCTGAAGCATATCCTGCCGCCTTTCCTGCTCATCTTCATACTGGTTGATCTGGGGCTCAACACGCTTTGGCTGACCCTGTTATATCAACAGGCTGCCGGCGCTTTTTTCCTCAGCCGCCTCGTTAAAAACATTCTTTGCCTGCCAGTGAACATCCTGCTGTTCAGTGCAGTCCACCGTTCGCTCGCGGCATTTCTTCCCAGGCTTTCATAAAAAAGGTATTTTCCAACATTCAGAAGGAGGACGCATCATGAAATTAAAAAACTTCCGCAAAAAAGCCGCTGTCACCACAGCTGCAGCGATCTGTGCCGCAGCCCTTTCCTTTCCAGCGCTGCCAGCGCCGACCGCTGAGGCCAGTATTCTCGGCGTACTCGTATCCAGCGGCATTCAATATGCACAACTCGATCGGGCAATCAGCTATTATAATAACGACGAGCAGGGCCGGCAGAAATTCTTCCAGGAAATCAAGGACAAGTATGGCACCAACGATGACGCCGCTCTGAACAGCCGTCTGGATACCATCATGGGGAACCTGAGCACCGCCATTGCTGCCGTAGATCCCTCAATCAATGAAAAGCCCTATAACTATTTCATCAACAATGAAACCTCCTTCAACGCCTTTTGTACGTTGGGACATAATATGAGCGTCAATACCGGCCTGTTCAACCTCATTGACAGTGACGATGAAATCGCCGTTGTCCTCGGCCATGAAATGGGCCATGGACAGAAGGATCATCCGGCCAAAGGTATCCGTAAGTCGATTCCGATCGACGTAGTTGCCCAGATTTTTGCGGATGCGCAGGGCGGCTATGCCGGCGCAATGGGTGCGACGATTTTTGCCAACTATGCAACAGCACTCCAGGTAACGAAACCGCAGGAATGGGAAGCAGATAACCTGGCTTTCGATTACATCACCCATTCCACCTATAATCCTGGTGCCTGTGCCGCCATCTGGCAGCGCGTCATGGAAAAACAGCCGTCACAATCCAGCAGCTTCGTCGGCGAGATATTCTCCCCTTCCGATCATCCTACAAATGAACAGCGGCGCGACAATTACGCCAAAAAGCTTCATGAGTTCAGTCAGAACAAGGTCTCTGTTGACAACGGCATGGTCAAGGTCAACGGCAAAGATTTTCTGAGCCCGGCTCCGGCTGCTGGCATGAGCACCGCTGAACGCTCTTACTTTGTCGCTGGCAATCTCGCAGCCGTCTACCACACGCAGGCCCAGACAGTCCCGGACGCCTGGGTTCAGGATGGAACGGTACTGCTGGGCAACCAGCCGATCATCACCCCGCAGAACGGGGATCCATCCGCACAGGAACTGGCTAATCGCCTCAATACCATCAAATGACCCGGAGGAACCTTATGTGGCGTAAATATCGTACATCTATCATTCTGGCAATCAGCTTTATCGTTCTTCTCTCCGCCTTCTGGTTCTTTCCATCCCTGGCGTTCATCATCTTCATTTCTTTGCTGTTGCAGCTGCTGCTGAACTCCACGGTCGATCGACTGGAATCCCGCCGTATTCCCCGCACACTGGCGGCCGCCAGTGTACTCATCGGATTTCTGCTGCTGCTCACGCTCTTCGTCGCGATTGTATCGAGCAGCTTCATTCCGACCTTTACCAGGTTCATCGAGGAGCTGCCAAACCTGTCCTCCAACCTGCAAAATCTCCCCTATCTGCAGGACTCCAATTTTATTGCCAAAGAATTCGACAGCCTGTGGGCCGAGATGACGAATTTCAGTGTAGATGCCCTGAAGTCCTCGCTATTAGTGCTCATTTCGATCTTCAATAAGGTCATTGATTTCGTGATTATCCTCTTTGTCACCTTCTATCTGCTGAAGGACGGCAATGAGATCAAACGCTACCTGGCCGGACTTTTTCCGCATAGCGATTACAGCCGCGTCATCGATCTCTTTGACCGCATCCTGGCATCGCTGCGCGGTTATATCCGCAGTCAGCTCATCATCTGCTTCATCACGGGAATCGTCGTCTTTGCTTATTTCACGCTGCGCGGCCTTCCTTACGCGTCTGTATTTGCAGTAGTATCCGGAATCAGCGAATTCATCCCGGTGCTGGGCCCGACCGTAGCCTCAGCCTTTGGAACCCTGCTCACGGCCACCCAGGACCCCTGGGCAGCTGTACAGACCATGCTGTTCTACCTCATCCTCACGCAGGTCAATCACAATCTCATTTATCCGACACTCATCGGTAAATCCCTGAACCTGCACCCGGTAGCGATCATTCTCGGCATCATCCTCGGCGGTGAACTGCTGAATGCCGCGGGCATGTTTCTGGCGGTCCCCTGCATCGGCATCTGCAAGCTCATCATCGAAGATATCCATCACGACCGTCTGCAGACACTGCAGGTGACTCGCCTGAAAAAACGACGGCTGGCCAGAAAAAAACGAAAATCCCAGGAGGATTTTTAGATTTTCAGGGCATCATAAAAATCTGTTGACAGTCACAGGGAATATCTGTATAATAAATATTGTTCTTAGCGCGTTTCGCGTTATGGGTAGGTGCCCGAGTGGTTAAAGGGAACAGACTGTAAATCTGTCATCTTCGGATTACGATGGTTCGAATCCATCCCTGCCCACCATTTCGGCGGCATAGCTCAGTTGGCTAGAGCATGCGGTTCATACCCGCAGTGTCCGGAG
>CAZFPA010000014.1:0-44495 GCA_964520975.1 uncultured Selenomonadaceae bacterium
TCGGTTCTTTTCCTTTGGGGATGCAATGTTCCTCAAAGTAATGAAAAAATAATAATATAGTTTTGCCCCGCAACCTTAAAAGTTTAAGAATTGCGGGGCAAATATTTTATGTGTATTTAATAAATAATCATGTTGATTTTCCCGTAGCAGTATGTCCGGAAAAAATATTTAATTTTCTACCTACAGGGACGGTTTGTTCTGTAAACTGTCTAAATTGATGTAGTATAAGTTTTTTTATTTCGGTTATATATGTAGAGGAATTGCTTTTCCTTTTTCTTGCTTTGATTTTTTATATTAGTATGTCTATGCTTGAAATAAAAAACATTATGAGGAGAAAAGAAAAAAGAAGCTGCGTGCATGAAAAATATATTTGTGAGCCATTCCTTTGCGGGGAATGAAAAAATGAAACAGACCGGATGCCGCTGGTGTTATTGCCTGTCTGTAGTATGAGCGTCCGGGTATGCAATTTATCAACCAGCTGGAGGTGTTCCGGCCGATGGAAGGGCTGTGCGCTGCTTATGTACTCTTAGCGGCTTGTATGAATTTGATACGGAGGTGCGATGCTGTGCTGCAATGCGATGGATGGGAGAAACGCGCTGGCTGCCAGTCAGAGGCCGCTTTTGGAATTGCCAACGAGATTCCATGCATGGATCACGAGAATTTACCAAATGAAAAATGAGCAACAAAAAACCGCCCCGAAGGGCGGCTTTTGTAAAAGTACATTATTACCAGGGACGGATGATGTTTCTCTTTGGCTTCTCATCTTCTGGTTTCGGTTTGCATGGATAGTCATCCTGCCCGCCAGTTACCTTGTCCAGTTCCTGCTCTTTTAAAGTTTCGTTTACCTTTTTGTCGATTTTCTTCTCAGTCATTTTAAACACGCTCCTTTGATTGAATTTGTTTTCTTGTATCTTATACGCAGGAGCCTTGGGACTATTACAAAATTCTTTTATGAAATTTTTCATGATGCTTTCAGGAGTCCTATGTATAATCAAAATATATTGTTTATCTATAAGGAGGCGATTTGCGATGAATAAGATGGTACGTATTGCAGCTTTATCGGCGATGCTGTTGGTTATGGTATGCTCGGTTGCCTTTGCTTCTGCAAAAGCCAGTCCTACAGCAGAAATTTCAACAGCACATTATACGGATCGGAATGTTGATCTTTCCTATCCGCAGGTTACGATGGCGAATAAAAAAGCTGAAGAGAAAATCAATGGACAGATTGAAGCTGTCGTAGCGCAGTTTAAAACTGGAGTGCAGGCGGATATGCGCCAGGGAGGCAAGATTCAGGCTGCTATGAAATACGATGTCAGACTGAATCATACAGGATTGTTGAGTCTTACGCTTTCCGAGTATACCTATGCGGACAAAGCTGCACATGGAATGACATATGTGAAAGGAATGACCTTTAATACGGATGGAGAGCTGTGCACGTATGCGGATGTGCTGAAATTAGCAGCGGTTGCCAAATCGGAGGCGGCATACAGCGCTTCAGCTGTGACCGAAAAACTCAAAATAAAGGCTGCACAGGATGGCATTGTGCTGAATCCTGATTTCAAGGGACTGGATGCAGTGACACAGGAATTTTATTTCGACGATGAAACCAATCTGCACATCCTTTTTCAGCCCTATGAGGTGGCCCCTTATGCTGCCGGGGTCATCGATCTCAAGATTCAGTGAGAATAGCAAGGTCAAACAACGTATAAACACAGGGAAAGCCCGGTAATCCAGGTGCATTGGACTACCGGGCTTTCCTCTTTACAGGATGTTACTTTTCGCAGAGCACCTTTGAAAGAATGCGGAACAAAAAATCCTTATTGTAATTGGATATAGTGTCCACCATGAGTGGCAGCAGTTCCTCAGCCGGACGGATTTTCCCGTCGGGAGTAAGGGCCTTCTGCGCGACTTCCATGGCGAGGTTCATCATGACCTTATCGTTTACCATATCCTGGTCTACCGCATCAAAGGCGGTTTTTAATTCGTTTTGAGTCAAAATTATCACGCTCCTGTAGGATATTATAACGCGATTGTGCAGGATTTCGCAACGCTAAATCCTGCACAATCCGTGCTGGGGAACATCTTGTTCCGGGTTATTGCCATAGGTAGGTGTATTTTCGGAGCAGGTATGCTATACTACTGAGGATAAGGAGGAATTTTATGCGGGAAAACAATCGCAGTCTGCCGCAGGCAGGCGAGATATGGCGACATTTCAAGAATAAGAAATATCAGATTCTGACGGTTGCGATGCACACAGAAACCAGGGAAATGCTTGTCGTTTATAAAGCGCTCTACGGAGATCGGAAGGATTATGTCCGGCCACTGGATATGTTCATGAGCGAGGTGGATCATGAAAAATATCCGGAAGTGCAGGAAAACTATCGTTTCGAAAAAATTGCGGACGGTCTTTCAGAAGCGGATACTTCAGCATCCACCTGACTAAATGAGGATACCATTGCAGTGGTCGAGCTCATGCTGGATGATCTGCGCGGTAAAGCCGCGGAACTTTTGTTTTTGCCGATGAAAGCGCAGGTCATAGTACTTTATTTCAATGCTTTCATAGCGTTTCGTCTGCCGTTCACCGGGAAGCGACAGACAGCCTTCGTTGGTAAGGTAGCTTTTTGTTGAATGTCGGCTGATTTCCGGATTCAGCATGGCGATGCGGAGTGGGCCGTCCTGAATGACGATGATTCTTTTGGCAACGCCGATCATGTTGGCTGCCAGACCTACGCAATGCGAAGCATGTGCTGCGAGTGTGTCGAGCAGGTCCTGGGCGATGGGAATATCCTCGCGGCAGGCAGGCTGTGAGGGTTGGGCGAGAAATAATGGGTCCTTTACGATTTCTTTGATCATGAGCAGATGCTCCTTTTTATTGTTTGTGTAAATTGTAGCTTTTTTAGCAAAATGTGGCAATAGGCACTTATTTTTCGGAAAATATATTTTATTGTAAATCATTGAGCAAAAAGAATTTTGCGTAGGCAAGAATTACTCTTGACAATTCTATCTGTAATAAATATAATTACAGATAGAATATGAAATACAGGAGGAGATGACAATGCGAATTCTTTTTGTGGTGGTTTTTATCTTGGGAGCAGCAGCGATTTTCTTTGGCTGTGCCAATGCTGCAGAAAAAGAAAAGGGCGGAGACCGGGCAGCTTATGTGCGGTTGACCCCGGCAGAGGCTAAGGATATGCTGGAGAAAAATCCACAGGTGGTCCTGGTCGATGTACGGACACCGGAAGAGTATGCGGAAAAGCATATTCCGAATGCCCGGTTGATTCCAAATGAAACCATTAAGGGCGAGGTGCCTGGCCTGGCGAAGGATGCTGTGATTCTGCTTTACTGCCGTACCGGGCATCGCAGCCAGCAGGCGGCAAATAAACTGTTGGATGCAGGCTATCAGCATGTATACGATATGGAGGGCGGTATAACGAAGTGGCCGTATGAGACGGAGGCTGGTGCCGCGCAATAAAGGGAGGATTTCATGACCAGTGATTTTGCAGTGGCGGTTCACGCCCTGGTTTTTTTGAATCATAAGCAGCGCCCGGAGTCCAGCGAGCAGATTGCGGAAAATGTCTGTACGCATCCGGTGCGTCTGCGGCGGATATTGGCCCGCCTGAAGAAGAACGGGCTCCTGAGCACCAGGGAGGGAGCCAGCGGAGGCTATCATTTCCAGCGCGCGGCGGCGACGGTCACACTGGCAGCGGTCGCGGATGCTTTGTCTGAAAAGCCGGTCGATGTGAAATATCGGACGGGATCGCTGGACAAGGAATGCCAGATTGCCTCGGGAATGGCTGGGATCATGGATGACGTTTACGGAATATTGAACGACGCCTGTTATGAACGCTTGGCGTCGATTACGATTGCTGATATTGATAAAAAAATTTTTAGATGAGGTGAAATGGATGGCTAAGAAGTATGATGCGGTGATCCTGGGATTTGGCAAAGGAGGAAAAACACTGGCCGGGTATCTGGCAGGACAGGGTAAAAGTGTGGCAATGGTGGAAAAATCCAGTGAAATGTATGGCGGTACCTGTATCAATGTGGGCTGCATTCCAACCAAGTCCCTGGTTGACAGTGCGCAGCGCGTGACGCTCCGGGCATTGGATTCCTTTGAGGAAAAGGCGATTTTTTATAAGGAAGCCATTGCGCGGAAAAAAACATTGGTGGGCATGCTGCGCGGCAAGAATTATCACATGCTGGCAGATCAGAAGAATATTACTATCTATCGTGGTATTGGCAGCTTTTTAAATGAGCATGAGATACAGGTCGTTGGTGAAGATGGCGAAGATGTGCTGTTGGGAGAGCAGATTTTCATCAATACGGGTTCTGAAGCAGTCGTTCCCTCGATTGCCGGCCTTCGGGAAAGCCATCGCGTCTATTTGAGCGAAGAAATCATGGAGCTCGAAACTCTGCCGGAAGAGCTCATCATCATTGGCGGTGGCTATATCGGTCTCGAATTTGCGTCCATGTACCACATGTTTGGCGCAAAGGTGACTGTATTGCAGAATATGCCGAATTTCATTCCTCGCGAGGATAAGGATATTTCTAACGCTGTCCATGAGGAAATGGCCCGGCTGGGCATAGAATTTGTTTTCAGTGCGGATATTGACCGCATCCAGGACCAGGAGGAAAAGACCCTTGTCCACTATCGCATTGGCAATCGTGAGTACCAAAAGTCCGCAGATGCTGTTTTGGTAGCTACGGGCCGCAGGCCGAATACGGCAGCGTTGAATCTTGCCGCGGCAGGCGTAGCAACACTTCCCAATGGTGGTATCCGGACAGATGCCCAGCGTCGCACCAGTGTGGAACATATCTGGGCGATGGGGGATGTTGTCGGAGGTTTGCAGTTTACCTATGTTTCATTGGATGATTTTCGTATTGTGAAGGCGGCTCTGTCTGGTGGCAGTTATACGGACACGGGACGGAATATTCCGTACAGCGTGTTCATTGAACCCTCACTTTCCCGCGTAGGGCTTACGGAAAAGGAAGCGCGCGAGCAGAAATATGATATTGCAGTAGCGAGTCTGCCGGCGGCAGCGATACCTAAAGCGCATGTGCTGCAGCATCCGCAGGGACTTTTAAAGGCCATCGTGGACAGGAAGACCGGAAAGATTCTTGGCGCGGCACTGTTCTGTGTGGAATCGTACGAGATGATCAATATCATCAAGCTGGCGATGGATGCCGGCCTGCCGTATACGGCTCTGCGGGATCAGATTTTCACGCATCCGACGATGAGTGAAGCGCTCAATGATTTATTTGGTCGTATCCAGTTATAAGTGCTGAAAACAGCCTTTTCTCTGCCAGGGGAAGAGGCTGCTTTTATTTTGCAAAGGATTGAGGCTTTTTTCAGATTTCGCTTTGCGCACGGGTATGATACAATAAACGTAGGACTAAAATTTGGGAGGCGCAGTGGAAAGCCATGGCTGTGTCTGTATGGCGAAGGGGCGATTGGATGGGAAAAACACAGGGATATCCGGAGCCGCAGAATATGAAAAAAATGTATTTTGATACCCAGAAATTTGCGGTGAAGGATTTAGAGGAAAAGGAAAGAGCCGAACTTTTTCAGTTGTATGGTTTTCATGTGGAGGATGTCCGCACGCTGACCAAGGGCGAGGATTGGTTTTTTTCGGGGCAGGAAGCAGTATCGCCGGAGTTTTATATTCAGACACTGTATAAGGTGCAGGGCATTATTGAGCCGGTAAAGTTCGAAAAAATAGCGGCGGATGTGACGGCCGCGTCGCCGATCCTGCGCACGAATTTTTATCGCACGAAGGCTGAACGGGTACTGGGTGTTGTCCGTCGGGACCGTTCGCCGCTGATCGCCTTTCATACCTTGGATAAGCGGGGCGAGGAACTGGATCGTCTGCTGGAGAATATCATGGAGGCGGATCGCCGCCGTGTATTTGACCTGGCGCAGGATCGGCTGCTGCGATTGGCGGTTTTTCGCACGGGTATCCGTGAATATGCGGTGCTGGTGACGCAGCCACAGATTATTGCCGACAGCTGGGATGTGCGTGATTTATTCCAGCCGCTTTTTGCTGAAGTGGAAACAGAAGTCCGGTTGCCGGATAAACGGCGGTTTTCCTTTGCTGATTATCTGGAAAAACGGGACAATCAGGATAAGACACCGGCATTTCATTATTGGCGTCAGCTTTTACGGGATTTGCCGGAGCGGCCGGTATTGCCAGGCTATCAGAAATCCTATCAGCCGTATCACCAGGAGGTTTGCCGTTTTCGGCTCAATCCTTCGGATGTTAAGATTCTGCAGGAAAAGGCGCGTGGTGAAAAGAATTACCTGGCCGTTGTTTTGCAGACGGCCTGGGGAATGATGCTGCAGCAGATCAATGGGACTGCGGATACCTATTTTTCCCTGCTTATGTCGAACCGCAGTGCCAAGCTGGAGAATGTAGGGGAGACTGGCGGCATACTGAATGTATTGCCGGTCCGTCTGCACTGCACGGGAGAGACCATGGTCGGCGAGCTGATCAAAAAGCAGTTCATGCAAATGATGGTATCGCTGCCGTTCAGTTACTGCCGGCGAGGGGAGCTGCGGCAGCTTTTGGGGCGTAAAGAGGACCCTTTTGATCATTTCCTGAGTTTTCATGGCTTTTTGCCGGATGCCCGGTCCTATACGGAGGTGCCGAAGCAGGCCGGTGTTGTACCGGTGGTACTCAATTCCATGGATGCACAGGGTATGGATATGGGGGTGTATTTCCGTTACGATGGCGGCTCCATTACCGTGGAATGCCGGTACAATGAGCGCTGCTTTTCCCGGGTCGGCATCGAAGGACTGCTGCATCAGTATGCCTATACACTGCATCACCTGCTGGACGGCTGGGAGCAGACTGTTTACGCCTTGAAGCAGGTGTTGGCGAAGAAGGCCTTTTATCTGACAACGGCTGCGGAGCCGCTGGATAATAAGGAATTCGTAAGCTTTCTCGCGGGGCTGGAGCTTTTTCGGGAGCAGCCGCTGTATCGCTTGAAGGAACTGCTGGCCGGGTCCCATGTAAAGGCGTATCTGGAAAATGACCGGATACTGGCAGCCCGCCATCTGCAGACAGACATGCTGTTTGTGCTGTCGGGGAAGGTAATTCGCAGCCGGGATAGCGGTGATGGCTGGCTGGATATGATCGATATCCAGGGGCCTGGTACCCTTGTGAACGAAATGGCGCTGCTGGCTCCGGAAAGTGTCTTGGCGGTGGAGGCTGCCGCGGAAAAGGTGAGCATATTGGCGGTTCCTTTGGAAAATTTCGTCAGCCTTATACAGGCAGACAGGGGAATTGGTCTGCCGCTTACGAGGCATTTATTACGGGAACTTGATATATATGAGAAGCGCTGGATGAAGAGTTGATGACCGAAAAAAGCGGCTCGCTGGGGGGCCGCTCTTTTTCGTATTGACGGAGACGTCGAAGCTTCGGAAGCGGGAAATGAGGCGGATGCAGATGGATGAACAACGGGCTGTGCGGGCTCTGCGGGATTTTTTGGAGGCAATGGATATTGATCTGACGGCGGAAAATATGGAGCGGACCCCGGAACGGGTGACCCGGCTCTATCAGAAGCTGTTTGCGGGTCGCGGCAAGGACACGGCTTCTCTATGGGGCGAGACTTTTGCTGCTGAGACCAGTGGGATTGCCGCTGTACGGGATATTCCATTCTATTCGATGTGTGAGCACCATCTTGTGCCTTTTCTGGGTCGGGTGGGAATCGCTTATGTACCTAAGGACGGCCGGGTGGCTGGCTTCAGCAAATTTGCGGCTGTTGTCGATCGGCTGGCGCATCGCCCCCAGCTGCAGGAGCGCCTGACTGCACAGATCGCTGATGCGGTCTATGATGACCTGGAGGCAGCGGGCGTCCTGGTCTGTGTGGAAGCCAGGCAGCTATGTATGATCCTGCATGGCGATCTGCCGCAGGAAACGAGTACGGTCACGGTGGAGAGCCGCGGCTGTCTGCAGCATGGACTGCCTGCCTACACCGAGGCCTGGATGTTATTGATGAAGGAGAACACGTAGATGCAGACAATAGAACGATGTTATCATTGGCCGGATGGCAAGAGCCTTACCATCGGCAAGAAGACACTGGTGATGGGCATCCTGAATGTGACACCGGATTCTTTTTCGGATGGAGGCCGTTGGAATACCCTGGAGCAGGCCAGGGTACATGCACTGGAAATGGTGCGGGACGGGGCGGATATCATCGATATCGGAGCCGAGTCCTCCCGGCCGGGATTTGTTCCGGTATCCGCGGCGGAGGAATGTGAACGGCTGCTGCCCTTTTTAGAAAAGCTGCTGCCCGAGCTGCCGGTCCCGGTATCGGTGGACACCTTCAAGGCGCAGACAGCCGCCGCAGCCCTGGAACTGGGGGCACATATCCTGAATGATATACAGGGGCTGCAGTATGCAGACGAGCCGGGGAAAATGGCAGCCGTCGCTGTTCAATACGGAGTCCCGGTCATTGCGATGCATAACCATGCGGGGACACAGTATCAGGGAGATATCCTTGCGGCTATGCGGGATTTTTTCCGGGAAACACTGCGCATTGCCAGGCAGGCTGGCTTGCCGGAGGATCAGTTGATCTTTGATCCGGGCATCGGTTTCGGGAAGACACCGGAGGGCAATCTGCAGGTGCTGCGTCGGCTGGCTGAGCTGCAGAACATCGATGGGAAGGTCTATCCCTGGCTGCTGGGAGTCAGCCGCAAAAGCTTTATTGGTGCGGCACTGGACCTGCCGGTTGGGGAACGGCTGGAGGCAACCGGGGCTGCGAGCATCTGGGGCGTGCTGCAGGGATGCTCGATTCTACGGGTGCATGATGTGAAGCCCATGGTGCGGATGTGCCGCATGCTTGAGGCAATCAGGGAGGCGTGAATATGGATCGTATTGAATTGACAGGTATGGAATTTACCGGCTATCATGGATGCTTTGATTTTGAAAAGAAGCACGGGCAGAGTTTTATCGTGGATGCCAAGCTCTATTTCCCGCTGCAGGAAGCGGGAACAAGCGATGATCTGCACGACACCATTGATTATGCGGCGGTCTTTGAGAGTGTCCGTGCCATTGTCGAGGGGAAGCCGGTCAATCTGTTGGAGAAACTGGCGGAAGATGTTGCGGCCTGCCTGCTGAAGGAATATCCGCTGCAGGCGGTGCGCATTGCTGTACATAAGCCGGGAGCACCACTGCCGGGACGTTTTCAGGATGTCTGTGTGCATATCAAGCGGAGCCGCGAAGCATGAAAATAGCGGAATATAACTGCTATTTGAGCCTGGGGGCAAATCTTGGCGATCGGCAGGCGTCCCTGCGGGCAGCCTTGCAGCGCCTGGATTGCCTGCCTGGGAGCTCATTGTCGGCGGTATCCTCTTTTTACGAAACCGCGCCCTGGGGCAGGACGGAGCAGCCACCGTTTTTGAATCTGGCTGCCTGCCTGCGGACGCAGCTGACTCCGGAGCGCCTGTTGGATTGCTGCCAGAAGATTGAGGCGGATCTGGGGCGGGAGCGCAAGGAAAAGTGGGGGCCGCGGGTTATGGATATCGATCTGCTCCATGCACCAGGAAAAAGCATCGATCAGCCACGGCTCCAGCTGCCGCATCCCTATCTTTTGGAGCGGGCCTTTGTACTGGTGCCGTTGGCTGAAATTGCCGGAGACGTGGAGTTCCAGGGGAAGCCCTTTGGTGAATGGCTCGCACTTTGCCCGGATACGGGCAGCGTGCGGCGTTTGAACGTGTGCTGATGAACGGGGCCATTTTTTTGTATTTGTGTATGGAAGAAAAGTTTAGAACAGGAGTTGTGGAATGAAGATAGCAGCAAGTGATTTCGATGGGACTTTATATGTGGAAGGAACCGGAGTGAAGGCGCGGGATGTTTCCGCCATCCATCGCTGGCGGGCCGCCGGCAACAAATTCGGACTGGTGACAGGACGGGGGCTCAGCTTTATCCTCGCAGGACTTGAGCCGTATGACATCCCGTTTGATTTTCTGGTCTGCACGAATGGAGCTGTTGTCTTTGATGCACAGCAGCGCCTGCTGGCGGCTAAGCGCCTGGATGCGGATATTCTGCAGCAGCTCATGCAGGAGCCGCTGGTGGAACAGAGCCATTATGTACTGTTCTTCCGCATTGCGGATGCCTTGATTTATTGGCGTACGCCAGAGCTGCATCCGGAGCTTGCGCGGGCACCTATGCAGGAAATTGCTGCGCCGTCGCCCGAAGGGATCGCAGATATCACACAGGTGAGTCTGGCCTTTGGTTCACGGGAAGAGGCGGAGCATGCCGCCCGGCAACTGCAGCAAAAATTTGCTGGCCGGCTCTACGTGAGTACGAATCGCATCTACATTGACATCATCGCCGCAGGGGTAGACAAAAGTACAGGACTGCAATGCCTGCAGAAATCCATGCAGTGGCAGTCCTGTCCGATGCTTGTTATAGGTGATGATACCAATGACCTGCCGATGCTGCAGCACTATCATGGCTATACGGTCGATCGGGCCCGGGAAACAATCAAAGCCCAGGCCAGCGGTGTGTATACGGATGTGGGTGCCATGCTGGCCGCGCATTGCTGAGGCGGCGTGCGTCAATGTGAGAGGGCAATGCTGTCGATGCGGGCTGCTTCCTCCGGGCTGAAATGGAGATTTTCGAGTGCCCGGATATTGTCAAGGATCTGGGCTGGTTTGGACGCGCCGATCAGTACACTGGTCACGATGCCGTCCCGCAGCAGCCAGCTCAGGGCCATTTCAGCCAGGCTTTGCCCGCGGGCGGCGGCAATCGTATGGAGTTCAGAGATCTGTCGGAGCCGCTCTTCGGTAAGAGCGGCTTCTTTTAGGAATCGCCCATCGGAGCGGATACGGCTGTCGGCCGGGATACCGTGCAGATACCGGTCTGTCAGCATGCCCTGCGCGAGCGGGCTGAAGGCGATGAGGCCTTTTTTCAGCTGGCTGCAGGCCTCCTTTAGACCGTTTTGCTCGATGGTCCGGTCGAAGATGGAATAGCGGTTCTGGGCGATGATGAACGGGCAGTGCAATTCCTCCAGGAAAGCCGCGGCCCTTTGCAGGGTACCGCCATCATAATTGGAAAGCCCGGCGTAGAGTGCTTTGCCGCTCGCCACGGCCTGGGCGAGTGCCAGCAGGCTTTCCTCCAGCGGTGTTTCGGCGTCCATCCGGTGGTGGTAAAAGATATCGACATAGTCCAGGCCCAGGCGCTGCAGGCTCTGGTCGAGACTGGCGAGCAGATGCTTGCGACTGCCCCAGTTGCCATAGGGGCCGGGCCACATCTCGTAGCCGGCCTTGGTACTGATGATCAGTTCATCCCGATAGGCAGCGAGATCTTCGCGCAGGATGCGTCCTAGATTTTTTTCGGCGCTGCCCGGAGCAGGGCCGTAGTTATTGGCCAGGTCAAAATGTGTGATCCCGTGATCAAAGGCGGTGAAGCAAAGCTGGCGCATGGTTTCGTAGGAAGCCGTATCACCAAAATTGTGCCAGAGCCCCAGTGATATGGCTGGAAGCAGGAGACCGCTCCGGCCGCAACGGGGATATTTCATGGTCTGATACCGGGTGGAAGCAGCTGTATACATGATGGTTCCTCCTCTGCGTAAAATATTTTCTTTACACAATGTAGCACATCAAGTATGCTTGAGGGCAAGAGGTTTTGTACATAATTTTGGGGCGGGAAGTGAAAAAATGCAGGAATACAGTATTCGGCAGCTGGCGGAGCGGTTTCAGCTGCCCATATCGACCATTCGTTATTATGAGGCGGCCGGCCTGCTCACGAAGGTGGGGCGGACAACTGCCGGACAGCGGGTGTTTACGGAGGGTCATCTCAATCGCCTGCGTACCATCTGCTGCTTTAAGCACGCTGGTATGAGCATTCGTCAGCTGCAGGCTTTTTTTGCCTATGAAGCCGCTGAGCCGGCCAATATGGATGCGATTCTGCAGCTGCTGCAGGAGCAAAAGGCATCCCTGGACGGACAACTGCGGGATCTGCAGGCCGACTATGCGCACGTGCTGCGAAAGCTGCATTACTATGAGGCGGTGAAGGAAAGCCAGCGGAACGGGCAGCCGTTGCCGGAATGGAAGGATTATAAATACCGGGAATATAACGAGGCACCCGTCAGCGGATGAAGAGCGGCAGAATTTGAAACAACGTTCTGTCCGTGATAAGATATAGAATTGTGGAGTATGATTCGTGCGTGCTATCACTCGGAACAAGATGTCCTCCACCTCTGCAGTCGAGGACACAACCGGAAATACCAGGCGGTGCGTTGTTATCTTCCGCCTCGTTGAAACGCTGATGGAAAGAATTTTGCATTGCGAAATTTTGAACAATGGCGTTATAATGAAACACTTGAAGAATGATGAAATGAAAGAGAGGTTGTTGATTTGCCAGCAATTACTTATGAATTGGTAAAAGCCGATGCAAAGACGGGAGCCAGGGCCGGGATCATCCATACGCCGCATGGCAGCTTTCCTACCCCGATTTTTATGCCGGTGGGGACGCAGGCGTCGGTAAAGGGAGTATCGCCGGAGGAACTCAAGGAGCTTGGTGCCGGGATTATTCTGAGCAATACCTACCATCTGTTCCTGCGGCCAGGAATGGAGCTGGTGCGTGAGGCCGGAGGCCTCCATAAATTCATGAATTGGGACCGGGCAATTCTCACCGACAGTGGTGGGTTCCAGGTATTCAGTCTGGGCGATCTGCGCAAGATCACCGAAGAGGGGGTGACCTTCCGTTCCCATATTGATGGTTCCAGGAAGTTCCTGTCGCCGGAGGTGTCCATGCAGGTACAGATGGCCCTGGGGTCGGATATTGTCATGGCCTTTGATGAATGTGTGCCCTATCCGGCTGATTATGATTATGCCAAGCAGTCTACCGAGCGCACGACACGCTGGGCACAGCGCTGCAAGGATACGATGACGAGCGAACAGCAGGGACTTTTCGGCATTGTGCAGGGCGGCATGTATAAGGACCTGCGCACGCGCAGCGTACAGGAGCTCGTGGCGATGGATTTCCCTGGCTATGCAGTGGGCGGTCTGAGTGTGGGTGAACCGAAGGAGCTCATGTATGAAATGCTGGAACATACGGTTTCGCAGCTTCCGCAGACAAAGCCGCGTTATCTCATGGGCGTCGGTACACCGGACTGTCTGGTCGAGGGTGTGCTGCATGGCATTGATATGTTCGACTGCGTATTCCCGACCCGGGTGGCGCGTAATGGAACCGCGATGACCTGGACGGGACGGCTGGTCATGAAGAATGCAGAGTATACGCATGATTTCCGGCCCATTGAAGAGGGGTGCGGCTGTTATGCCTGCCGGCATTATACCAGAGCGTATATCCGCCATCTTGTCCGGGCCAATGAGATCTTTGGCCTGCGCCTGTTGTCACTGCATAATCTGTATTTCCTGCAGAGCTTTATGCGTGAACTGCGGCAGTCGATTCTCGAGGACCGGTTTACGGAATTCCGCAGTAATTTCCTGGCATCTTATCAGATGACAGCGAAAAAATAAAGGAAATTTCTACTTTGCGTCGAAATTAAATAAATTGTGATTGATTACTTTGAATCCTGAGGAGGAATTTTTTTATGGAGCCGGAAACTATTGCAACGTTAGGAACCTACGGTCCACTGATCGTCATGGTTGCTTTGTTTTATTTTTTACTGTATCGTCCGCACAAGAAGCAGGAGACCATCCGTAAGGATATGATCAACCGGCTGAAGAAGGGGACGCATGTCATGACGATTGGCGGTATCTACGGTGATGTCGTGTCCATTGACAAGAAGACGGTCCGCATCAAAATCGCTGAAAATGTTGAGGTCGAAGTGGCTAAGGCAGCTATCAGCGGCGATTTTGCCTTGCCGAATGAGGTCGAAGAAAAGAAATGATAGAAGTAGCGGGGATTCTGGCTGCCAAAAAGGAACAGCGCCGCCAGGTCCTGCGGGCGAGACGGGCCCTGGAGCCAGCCTGCCGGCAGGTCTTCGATGCGGCCATCCGGCAGCGGCTGCAGAAACTGCCAGCCTATGAACGGGCGCAGACGGTCTTTTGCTATGTATCGTTGGCGGATGAGCCGGCGACGCAGGCAATCCTCGCTGCGGCGCTGGCCGCGGGAAAGACTGTGGCCGTGCCTTTTATCGCGGATGCGGCTGCCGGCCGCATGGAAGCTGTGCGGCTGAAAAGCCTGTCTGACCTCGTGCCGGGAGCCTTTGGTATACCAACGGCAGCGCCGGAGACGCGGGAGCTCATAGCGCCAGCGTCGCTGGATTTCATTGTTGTGCCTGGTGCCGCCTTTGATCGGGCCGGGCATCGTCTCGGAATGGGCGGCGGCTATTATGATCGGTTCCTGCAGCGGGCGACGAATGCCGTGCGGGCTGCCGTGGCCTATGAATGTCAGCTGCTGGCGGCGGTTCCCGTAGAGAGCTTTGATGAGACGGTAGACTGTATTCTTACCGAGCAGGCGTTGTACTCCTGTAAATAATTTTGGCGTGGTGAGTAGGATGGAAGTACGGATTGGCATTGCCAAGACAACAAAATACGCCATGAGCCATTGCGGTGACAGCTGCGATTTTGCTGAGCGGCCGCATGGCGGCATTTCAGCCATCATCGCGGATGGGCAGGGCAATGGTCTGGCAGCGCATCATACGAGCAGCTGGGTCGTGAACAAGGCTGTATCCCTGATCGCTGATGGTGCCCGGGACGGAGCCGTGGCCCGGGCCGTGCATGATTACCTTTATGCCATGAAGGACAAAAAGGTATCCTGCACCCTGACGGTGCTCAGTGCGGATCTTGATACGGAGACGGTAGTGATCAGCCGTAATTCCAATTGTCCGGTCATCATCAAAACACCGGACTACGTATCGGTCTATGATGAAAATGTGAATCCTATTGGAGTGCACCATCATACGAAGCCTTTGATGTATGAGGTGCCCTTTGAAGCCGGGATGGTGTTGGTTTCCTATACGGATGGGATACAGCATGCGGGAAAGAAGCACAGCAATCCGGCTGAATTCCAGAAGATCATGGATATCATCAATGACAACACGGCTGAGGACTGTGAATTTATCGCGTCCAGTATCATGGATTATGCGCTGTCGCTGGACAAGAACCAGGCAGCGGATGATATGACAGTAGTGGTTATGGGGCTTTGTGAGACAGCCTCGGATATGCCCAGGGTAGAAAAGCTCACGGCGGTATATCCCTTTTGAGGAGGTAGCATGGTGAAGGTAGCAATCGTTGGTGTATGTGCGTCGGGGAAGACGACGCTGGTCCGCGGACTGCGGGAAGCGGGGATCGATGCCTATAATGTGGCACAGGAGCATTCCTGTATCCATCGATTTTGGCAGAAGCATGCACCGGATCTGCTGATCATGATTGATGCCACATTGCCGGCTATCAAGAAACGGCGGGTCGTCTACTGGGACGAGGAACGCCTGGTTGTACAGCATAAGCGGCTGGCTGATGCCAGGGCGCATGCCGACCTTTATCTGCAGACGGATGCCTTGGATGCAGCAGCTGTGCTCGCAACCGTCATTGCTTTCATAAAGGATTGGGAAGGTGAGCATCGCTGAATGCTCCTTTTGAAATCATAGATACATCACAGAAAGGGTTGAAATAGTTGAGGAAAGATAGTTTTATTAAACTCCTTGCGGCCATTATAGCAATTGTTGCTGTATTTGCCTTTTTTGTATCACCACTGGCGCATTCCATTCGTCAGGGCCTGGATCTGCAGGGCGGCACGCATGTTGTGCTGGAGGCTGAAGATACACCGGAGGCCGCTGTTAATGAGGATGCAATGGAGCGCGTTGTCAAGATCATGGAAAAGCGCGTCAATGAACTCGGTCTTACCGAGCCAATCATCCAGCGCCAGGGCGAACGCCGTATTATCGTAGAGCTGCCGGGCATCAAGGATCCGGATAAGGCCATTCAGGTCATCGGCAAGACGGCTATGCTGGAGTTCAAGGATGAAGAAGGCAACACGGCACTGACGGGAACGGACCTGCAGAATGCCAAGGAAGAAACCGACCAGCAGGGCCAGAATCTGGTTGCGCTGGAATTCAGCAGCGAGGGCGGACAGAAATTTGCGGACCTTACAACGAAGAATGTAGGTCGTAAGATTGCCATCCTGTTGGATGGTGAGGTGCTTACGGCACCGAACGTCAAGGAACCGATTACAGGCGGCAAGGCAGTCATCACGGGATCCCGTACGCTGGAGGAGGCGCATAACCTCGCTATCCTGCTGCGCAGTGGTTCGCTGCCGGTCAAGGTCAATATCATCGAAACCCGTACCGTAGGCCCGACACTCGGTCAGGATTCCAAGGATAAGAGTATCTTTGCTTTCACTGTCGGTATCGCAGCCGTTGTTATTTTCATGGTGCTCTTTTATCGTCTTTCCGGTCTCATTGCTGACATCAGCCTCATGGCTTATGTCATCATGCTGCTCTTCATTCTGAAGATGCTGGATGCGACGCTTACCCTTCCGGGTGTTGCCGGTATCATACTGTCCGTAGGTATGGCCGTCGACGCTAATGTGCTCATATTCGAGCACTTCAAGGAAGAATACCGTAGTGGAAAGACCTTGCGTCTTTCTATGGATGCCGGCTTCAAGCGGGCGTTCACGACGATTTTTGACTCGAATATCACGACCATCATCGCGGCGGCGGTATTGTTCTTCTTCGGGACAGGAACCATCAAGGGATTTGCCATTACACTGGGACTTGGTGTCGTACTCAGTATGTTCACCGCAATCACGCTTACGCAGTATATGCTGAAATTGCTGATTGCTTCCAACATCTTTCAGAATTCAAAGGTTTATGGTGCTTCCCGGCCAGCGGAGGAAGGTAAGGTGAAGACCAATGAATAAATTGCATTTTGATATTATCGGCAGAACGAAGGTATGGTTTATCTTATCGCTGTGCATCATTCTTCCGGGCCTGTTCAGTATGGCTACGCGCGGCTTCAACTTTGGTATCGACTTCACAGGCGGTACGATCATTGAAATGCGCTATGACGATCCGGTCACGATTTCGAAGGTGCGTGATTCGCTGCGCAAGTATCAGCTGGATAACAGCACGATTCAGCTTTCGGGCGAGGCCAACAGCGATGCGGAATCCGGTCGGGACATCATGGTCCGCTCGGTAGACCTCGAGGAAAATGAGCGCAAGGCTGTCATGGCTTCCCTGAAAGAGGATGTAGGCAATTACCAGCTGCTGCGTGAAGAAAAAGTAGGGGCGACGATGGGCTCTGAACTCATCATGAATGCGCTGCTCGCTATGCTCATTTCCTGGGTGCTCATCATTCTGTACGTTTCCTATCGTTTTGAGTTCAAGTTCGGTATTTCTGCCGTGCTGGCTCTCGTGCATGATATTCTTATCGTGCTTAGTGTATTTTCCCTGCTGCAGAAGCAGCTCGATTCGTCCTTTGTGGCGGCACTGCTCACGATTGTCGGTTACTCCATCAATGATACGATTGTTATTTTCGACCGTATCCGTGAGAATCTCAAGCTGCATTTCCGCCGCGGCGGTGATATCAACGAGCTTGTGAACCGAAGCATCTATCAGACGCTCACGAGATCAATCTATACCGTATGTACGGTGCTCTTCACGACGTTGGCACTTTACTATTTCGGCGGTGATACGACAAAGGATTTCTCCTTTGCGCTGTTGATCGGTTTCACGTGCGGCTGCTATTCGTCGATCTTCATTGCCAGCCCGCTCTGGGTTACCTTCCGGGGCTGGAGTGAGAAAAAGCGGGCCAGCCAGAAGGCGGCAGCCGCTAAATAACGTTGTTTCCTCATGGTGCAGGCGCTGAATTGCCTGCACCATTTTTGTATGGGGAGATTTTTGCTGCCGCTGATTTTGCTTTATGCAGGCAGGGAAAAGGAATTTGCCCCGTCCAGGACGAAATATACACATTTATGGAGTAAATTAAAAGAATGGGGCATTCAAATGCAGAAATTATGGAAACTGAAAGAAGCGGATGGCGAAAAGGCCGCAGAGCTGGCGAAGAAACTGGGTGTTTCCAGCTTTTTAGCCGGGCTTTTGGTCCGGCGGGGCATTGATGAGCCCGCGGCTGCGGAAATCTTCCTCTCGCCGGAAAAACAGGCTTTTTATGATCCCTTCGCGATGAAAGATATGGATAAAGCCGTGGAGCGCATCGCCCGGGCCATTGCACAGCGGGAGACGATTGTGGTCTATGGGGATTACGATGTCGACGGCATGACGGCGACATCACTGCTCATACGCAATCTGCGGCGCCTGGGAGCAGAGGCGGAATACTATATCCCGGATCGTCAGTCCGAAGGCTATGGCTTTCATGCGGAGGCCCTGCGGCGTCTGCAGGAAGCCGGAACACAACTGCTGATCTCCGTGGATTGCGGCATATCGGCGGTGGCGGAAACAGCCTCGGTCGGCGACGGCATGGATATCATCATCACCGATCATCATCTGCCGGGAGAGCAGCTGCCAGAGGCAGTGGCTGTCGTGGACCCGCATCGGGAGGACTGCGGGTATCCGGACAAGAATCTGGCCGGCGTGGGGGTGGCCTTCAAGCTTTGCCAGGCTCTTTGGCAGCGTCTGCGTCAGCAGGATTTCAACGAGGATCTGGAGTTCGTCGCCCTGGGGACCATTGCGGATATCGTTCCGTTGCTGGGCGAGAACCGGCGGATTGCGGCCCAGGGGCTGCAGGCGATGATGACGACAGAGTTTGCTGGTATCCGGGCGCTGGTCGAGGTCGCGGGACAGCAGGGGAAAAAACTTACAGCCGGACATGTGGGGTTCATGCTCGCTCCGCGCCTGAATGCGGCGGGGCGTATCGCTACGGCGCAGAAGGGCGTGCAGCTTCTGCTGGCGGAGGACCCGAAGGTGGCGGAGGAACTGGCGCTGGAGCTCAATGCGGAAAATCAGGAGCGGCAGCAGCTGGAAAAGGATATTCTGGCGCTGGTGGAAAAACAGCTGGAGAGCGTTGATATGGACAAGGCTCACGCGCTGGTAGTCGCCGGCGAGGGGTGGCATCCAGGGGTCATCGGTATTGTGGCTTCACGGATTGTCGAGAAATACTATCGCCCGGTGGTCATCATCAGCATCAAGGATGGCATCGGCAAGGGGTCCTGCCGCAGTATTGCCGGCTTCCACATGCGGGATGCGCTGCAGGCCTGCAGCGATTTCCTGCTGGGCTTCGGTGGTCATGCACAGGCGGCCGGGCTCAGCCTGGAAGCGGATAAGATTGCGGATTTCCGGCAGGCCTTGGACGATTATGCCGCCGCGCAGCTGCGCCCCGAAGACTATGTGCCGGTACTGGATGTTGAATGCGAGCTTCCGATGACAGCAGTATCTGAGGAACTGATTGCGGAGCTTTCGCGTCTGGAACCCTTTGGCATGGGAAATCCCAGCCCGCTTTTTGTCGGTCGCAACATACGCGGCAGCTATGCACAGCGCAAGGGCCGCGATGGACAGCATCTGGGCTTTCATATCGACGCGGCAGACCGCAGCCTAACGGCCATCGGCTGGAATATCGGTGAGCTTGCAGGGCTGGTGAACCGTGAGCCCGTGGATTTCATTTTTGTCCCGGAAATCAATGAATTCCGGGGAAACCGCACGCTGCAGTGCAAGGTAAAGGAACTGCGGCCGGCTGAAAATCCGGAGTCTTTACTCAACCGGGAATTCCTGAAGAATCTCTATATTTTTTTGCGGGGAATCCAACGGCGGGCAGATAAGGTGCCGTATACGCCCGTGCAGCTTGGAGACCTTTTCCGGCGCGCCGGGCAGCAGGCATCCGATGAGGCGATTACCAGGGGACTGGAGGTCTTTGTAGAGCTTTCTTTGCTGCAGGCATTGCCAGACAAAGGCTATGCATTGCTGCCTGCCCAGGGCAAGATGAATCTGGCGGAATCCCTTGTGTATAAGAATTATGGCCCAAAGGAGCAGCTGCAATAGATTCTTGTATTTTGACAGCAGCGCTACTTGCTGTGGGTGTGATACCGCTGTTTTGAAAGATTTCGCGTTGCGAAATCCTGAACAATGGCGTTATAATGATAATCAATGATAAAGGTGAGAGATTTTTCAGGATGTCAGGCATAAATGTGCGATGGGGTTGAGAGGAATGAATGATAGAGGAAGCAATGCAGTGACCATTGATGAAATCATTGCAGCTGTACAAAAATATCAGCCGAATGCGAACGTAGAGCTCATACGTAAGGCCTATGATCTGGCGCACGCGGCGCATGCGGGGCAGAAACGGGCCTCCGGCGAGGAATATATCATCCATCCATTGAGTGTGGCGCGGATTCTCACGCAGCTGCAGATCGATGTGGTGACAATCAGCGCAGCGCTGCTGCACGACGTCGTCGAGGACACTACCTATACGTTGGAGCAGATGGAGGAGATCTTCGGACCAGAGGTCGCCATGCTCATCGATGGGGTGACAAAGCTCGGACGCATTGAGTACAAGTCCAAGGAAGAACAGCAGCTTGAGAACTATCGCAAGCTGTTTTTAGCGATGGCCAAGGATATCCGGGTCATTATGATCAAGCTGGCTGACCGTCTGCACAATATGCGTACCTTGCGTTTCATGCGGGAGGACAAGCAGAAGCGCATTGCCAAGGAAACCATTGAGATCTATGCCCCGCTGGCGAACCGCCTGGGTATTTCCAGCATCAAATGGGAGCTGGAGGATCTCTGCCTGCGCTATCTTGAGCCGGAAACGTATTATGACCTGGTGGAGAGCGTAAAGCAGAAGCGCAAGGAACGCCAGGTATTCATTCAGGAATCCATCGAGCAGATTCATAAAAAGCTGGTGGAGGCTGGCATGAAGGTCGAAATCAGCGGCCGGGCCAAGCACTTTTACAGTATCTATAAGAAGATGAAGCGGGATCACAAGGACATCAGTGAGATCTATGATCTGTCTGCTGTGCGCGTACTGGTGGAAAGCGTCAAGGACTGCTATGGCGTGCTGGGCATCATCCATGCAATGTGGAAGCCGATGCCGGGCCGCTTCAAGGACTATATTGCCATGCCAAAATCCAATGGCTATCAGTCCCTGCATACGACGGTCATGACGCGGGGCTATCCGCTTGAGATCCAGATCCGGACCTTTGCGATGCACCGGGTATCTGAATATGGTGTGGCCGCGCACTGGAAGTACAAGGAGTCCGGTAAGGGTGCTACGGCCAGCAATGAATACGATCAGAAGCTGTCCTGGCTGCGTCAGCTCGTGAACCTGCAGCAGGAGCTCAGTGATCCGCGGGAGTATGTCGAGGCCCTGAAGGTGGATGTGTTCTCCGACGAGGTTTTTGTCTTTACGCCGAAGGGCGATGTCATTGATCTGCCGAAAGGGTCCATCCCGATTGATTTCGCCTATCGGATCCATACCGAGGTCGGAAATCACTGTGTTGGCGCGAAGGTCAATGGCAAGATCGTACCGCTGGAATACAAGCTGAAAAACGGTGATATCGTTTCCGTCATCACGAACAAGGCCAACAATGGCCCCAGCCGTGACTGGCTCAATATCGTTGCTTCCTCGGAGACGCGCAACAAGATCCGCTCCTGGTTCAAGAAAGCCCGCCGGGAAGAAAATATCGTACGGGGCAGCGAGCTCATCGATAAAGAGGCCAAGCGCCTGGGCTATGATCCCAAGGAGCTGCTGAAGGACGGACGCATCAAGATTGTAGCGCAGCGATTCAATATCCAGAATGATGAGGACCTGCTGGCTGCGCTGGGCTATGGCGGATTGACAATCAACGGCGTGCTTACGAAGCTCATTGAGATCTACAAAAAGGAACTGCAGCGGACGACACCGCCGGATGTATCGCAGATGCTTGAAAAGCTCAAGCAGCCCCAGGAGGGCAACAAGAAGACGAAATCCAGCCATGGCGTGCTGGTTGAGGGTGAAGGGGGCCTGCTGGTCCGCCTCGCACGCTGCTGCAATCCGATTCCGGGTGACCCGATCACGGGCTATATCACCCGTGGCCGCGGGGTATCCGTCCATCGCTCGGATTGTCCGAATGTGCTCAATGAAAACAGCGATGTATCGCGTGTCATTGAAGTGAATTGGGATATCGGGCTCGACAAGGTCTACACCGTGCAGATCGAAATCACCTGTAACGATAAGAGCGGCGTGCTGACGAGTCTGCTGGCCGTCCCTTCGGAGATGAAGATCAATATCAGCTCTGTGAATGCCAAGACGAATAAAAACAATAAGACCTCTACCGTGAACATGGGCCTCGATGTGCGCAATTCGCTGCAGGTATCGCAGATCATGACGAAAATGCGGCGCATCAAGGATGTCTATAGCGTCACACGGGCACTGGGGTCAGGCGGAGGCGAGTGAAAGCAATGCGAATGAAGTCCTTTACCGTAGGCCCTTTGGGGGTCAATTGCTACGTGCTCCAGGATGATTTTTCGGATGCCGGTCTGGTCATCGATCCGGGCGGCAATGCAGAGGAACTGCTGCAGTATCTGAAACAAGAGCATATATCATTGCAGACTATAGTGAATACCCATGGGCATGGGGATCACATCGGCGCGGATGACCGCCTGCGGCAGGCGACGGGAGCCCGATTGCTCATCCATGCGGCCGATGCGCCGATGCTGGCCGATGCGCGGGCGAATCTTTCCGCCTATATGGGTTTTACCGTGCAGGCCGCGCCCGCGGACGCTTTTTTGCAGGATGGAGAGACGCTGCAGGTGGGGCACATGAGCTTTACGGTACTCCATACCCCTGGGCATTCACCGGGCGGCATCTGCCTCTTTGGCGAGGGCGTGCTTTTCAGCGGGGATTCCCTGTTCGCCGAATCCATCGGCCGCTGTGATTTCCCCGGAGCCTCGGAGACGGAGCTGGTAGCCGCTCTGCAAAAAAAGATCCTGCCGCTGCCGGATGACGTCAAGGTCTATCCGGGGCATGGTCCGGGAACGACCATTGGCTGGGAGCGGCAGCACAACCCGTATTTACAGTTTTAAGGAAACCAGCAGAATATTTTCTTTGTATTCTATGGCTATTTTTGGTAGAATAAAAAAGATATTTCGTTTTATGCCTGCAGCCGACCAATTTCCGTTGCCGGTGATACAGGTCTGTAGAGCAGGAAAAGGGGTTTTATGATGCAGCGTACATTTACGATAGAAAATCTCAAAACAAAGCTGCAGGAACGTCAGCATAAGATGACACCACAGCGCAAGGTGGTTCTGGAGATTTTTCTTTCTCATCCCGGAGAACATCTGAGTGCGGAGGACGTGCATGGGATTTTGCGCGACAACCATTCGGATATTGGGCTGGCTACTGTATACCGCAGCCTGGAGCTTTTAAGTGAGCTCGGCATATTGCAGAAGATGGAGTTTGGTGATGGCTGCAGCCGTTATGAAGTGAATCATACGGAGCCGGATGCACATCAGCACCATCATTTGATTTGTCTGAAATGCGGGCGGGTCATGGAATTTTCTGACGACCTTTTGGAGCCGTTGGAACAGGATATCAATAAAAAAAGCGGCTTTAAGATCGTCGACCATCAGGTCAAATTCTTTGGCTATTGCAAGGAGTGCCAATAAAGATTGCAGGTTCATGAGTTTTCGTTGAACAGTGACAGGGAAGTCATTGTAAAAATTGTCAGGGAAGTATTGAATTTATTTAAAATACAGGTGGATGAGAATGCGTCTGCGCCCGATTACCAGCGCTTTGCAGTGGTGAATGAGCGCCTGGCGGGAGAGCCGGCCCGTGTATTGACCCGGCTCACGGTCACCCGGCTGGATGGGACTGTGTCGGTATTCGAGGCGCAGGGACAGGCAGCTCCGGATGAGCGTGAAGGTGCGGCGGTGCATCGGTTGATCAAGCTCAATCTCTATCACCTGTTCCGGGAACACTTTTCGTTGCCGCCGGCGCCCTGGGGAATCCTTCATGGCGTGCGGCCTACGAAAATCGTGCATCGCTTCATCGCGGGCGGTCTCACGGAGCCGGAGGTCGTTGCGCGTCTGCGGCGTGAATACGAGGCCAGTGAGGAAAAGGCTTCCTGCATTGCGCGGCTGGCTTTTCGTCAGCTGCCATTTTTGGCGCAGTCCGATGCGCATACGGTCAGTATTTATGTGGGGATTCCGTTCTGCCTTTCCCGCTGCCTCTACTGTTCTTTCCCGTCGAATGTACTGCCGGGCAAGGATGTCCTGGATCGCTTTATGACGGTTTGGAAGAAGGACCTGGCAGCGGTGGTGGCTGCTGTGGAGAAATACCATTTCCGTGTACAGAATATCTATGTCGGCGGTGGTACACCGACGAGTCTGCCGGATGAATATTTTGCCGAAATGCTTCATATGGTATATAATGCTTTCTATGGGCCTGCGGTGGTGGAATTCACCGTGGAGGCCGGGCGGCCGGACAGCATGTCGCCGGCGAAGATCCGGACCATGCAGGAATGCCATGTCGACCGGGTCAGCGTGAACCCGCAGACCATGCAGCTGCGGACGCTGCAGCGCATTGGCCGGCAGCATACGCCGGAGGCGATTGTTCAGATGTTCCGTGATCTTCGGGCCGCGGGTATCCCGCAGATCAATATGGATCTGATCGTGGGACTTCCGGGAGAAGGTACGGCGGATATAGAGGATACCATGCAGAAGGTGACAGCGCTTGCACCGGATGATATCACATTGCATGCGCTGGCGCTGAAACGAGGCTCGCGGCTGAAACTGCAGCTCGATGAAGAAGGCAGCATAGAGATACCCGATGATGAAACCGTACAGCAGATGTTCCATATTGCCATGGATCATGTGACGCGGGCGGGGCTGGCTCCGTATTATCTTTATCGCCAGGGCTACATGAGCGGACAGCTTGAAAATGTCGGCTGCTGCCGGCCTGGCGGTGAGGGCATGTACAACATCCAGATCATGGAGGAGCACCAGACCATCCTGGGGATCGGCGGCGCGGCCACGACCAAGGTGGTGGATTTCCGGGCGGGCAGGCTGAAATCGGCCTTTAACGCCAAGGATCTTACGACGTATTTGAACGATATCGATACATACATAGAAAAGCGTGCGCTGCTGTTGGAAGAGGCGTATGGAAAAGGGGAGGAATTTTCTTCATGTTGACGAATGGTCCACGGGGGACAAAGGATATTTTGCCAGATACTGTCGGCCAATGGCTCTATGTGGAGCAGAAGGTACGGGAGCTCTGCAGCCGGTATGGGTATAAGGAGATTCGTACGCCGATGTTCGAGCATACGGAGCTCTTTTTGCGCGGCATCGGTGAGACAACCGATGTAGTTGAGAAGGAAATGTATACATTCACTGACCGTGGCGGCCGGAGCGTTACACTGCGCCCGGAAAATACGGCGGCGGCAGTCCGGGCCTATCTGCAGAATAAGCTGTATGCGGATGCGGACCTCACAAAGCTCTTTTATATCGGCTCGATGTTCCGCTATGATCGTCCGCAGGCCGGCCGTCTGCGGGAATTCCATCAGTTTGGGGTCGAAGCCCTGGGCGGGGATAATCCGGCGGTGGATGCGGAAATCATCCTGCTGGCGGTGAATTTCCTTCAATCGCTGGGACTGCAGGAGCTGGAGCTCAGCCTGAATTCCGTAGGCTGCCCGAACTGTCGTCCGGTTTATCGCAAGCGGCTGCAGGAGTTCTTCGCGGACAAGCTCGATGGGCTCTGTGAAGACTGCCGTTCCCGCTATGACCGCAATCCGATGCGTATCCTTGACTGCAAGGTTGAGGGCTGCAAGAAGCTTTCCATCGGAGCTCCGGAAATTACGGACTGTCTCTGCGATGATTGCCGCGAGCATTTTGTAAAGGTACAGGAACTGCTCACGAGTGCGGGTGTGTCCTTCAAGCTGGATCCGCGCCTGGTACGCGGTCTGGACTACTATACGAAGACGGCCTTTGAGGTGCAGTACGCACCGCTGGGCGCCCAGAGCGCTGTTGCTGGCGGCGGCCGTTATGACGGCCTCATTGAGGAGATCGGCGGTAAGCCGACACCGGCTGTCGGCTTTGCTGTAGGGCTTGAGCGTGTACTGCTGGCCCTGGAGAAGCAGGCACTGCTGCCGGAACAGGCCGATGCCATGGATGCTTTTGTGGTCGGACTGGGTGAGGCTGCGCAGCCGGCGGCATTCCGTCTGCTGGCAGATCTTCGTGCGGCTGGTCTTTCGGCGGGCATGGACTTTGCCGGCCGCAGCATGAAGGCACAGATGAAGCAGGCCAATAAGGCCAATGCGCATTTTGCGCTGATCCTGGGTGAGGATGAGGTTAAGGAATCCGCTGTGATGCTCAAGAATATGCAGACGAGCGAGCAGCATAAGATTGCAATAGATGAAGTAATAAAAAAGCTATGTGCTGAGGTGAAAGGTTAATGGAAACATTAGAAGGAATGAAGCGTTCGCATCACTGCGGGTTGCTTCGCAAAACAGAGGTTGGACAGGAAGTCGTATTGTGCGGCTGGGTATCGAGACGCCGCGATCATGGCGGACTGATTTTCGTTGATCTGCGGGATCGTTCTGGTCTGGTGCAGGTCGTATACGATGAGGCCGCTATGGGCGAGGGGACTTTCCATAAGGCGGAGGCTCTGCGTTCGGAGTTCGTCATCGGCGTTCGCGGTAAAATTCGTGCCCGTGCGGCAGAGACGGTCAATCCGCATATGGAAACCGGTGAGATCGAGGTCGTCTGCACGGAGCTGCGCATCCTGAACAAGGCACAGACCCCGCCGTTCTATATCCAGGATGGCATTGAGGTCGATGAGATGCTGCGCCTCAGATACCGTTATCTTGACCTCCGTCGTCCGGAAATGCAGAAGAACATCATGCTGCGTCATCGGGTTACGAAGATCATGCGCGATTATTTTGATCGCAATGACTTCCTGGAGATCGAGACCCCGATGCTCTGCAAGAGCACGCCGGAGGGCGCGAGAGACTTCCTGGTTCCGAGCCGTATGAATCCGGGTACCTTCTACGCGCTGCCGCAGTCCCCGCAGATATACAAGCAGATTCTCATGGTTTCTGGCTTTGAGAAATACTTCCAGATCGTTCGCTGCTTCCGCGATGAGGACCTTCGCGCGGATCGCCAGCCGGAGTTCACGCAGCTCGATATCGAGATGTCCTTCATCGATCAGGAATCCATTCTGAACATGATGGAAGGCATGGTAACGGAGCTCTTTGATAAGGCAATCGGTGCCAAGGTGCCGGGACCGTTCCTGCGCATGACCTGGGATGACGCCATGGAGCGCTATGGCTCGGATAAGCCGGACCTTCGCTTTGGCATGGAGCTCATGGATATTTCTGAATACGTCAAGGGCTCGGATTTCAAGGTATTCTCCTCCGTTCTGGAAAATGGCGGTCAGGTCAAGGTCATCAACGTCGAGGATTATGCAAATATCCCGCGCCGTGAGCTTGATGGACTTGTAGAATATGTAAAGAATTATGGCGCAAAGGGCCTCGCCTGGATTCAGTATACGGAAGAGGGCGTGAAGTCACCGTTCAAGAAGTTCTACGATGATGCGACCTTTGATACCATCAAAGAGGCCTGCCATGCCAAGACGGGTGACCTGCTGCTCGTCATCGCGGACAAGCCGCTGGTTGTCGCGCAGGCTCTTGGCGAGCTGCGTCTTGAGATGGCCCGTCGTCGCGGTCTCATTGATCCGGATAAGCTCAGCTTCCTCTGGGTTGTTGATTTCCCGATGTTCGAATACAGCGAAGAGGAAAAACGCTGGAAGGCCATGCACCATCCGTTCACCGCACCGCGGGATGAGGATGTGCAGTATCTCCAGTCGGATCCGGGCCGTGTAAAGGCCAATGCCTATGATATGGTGCTCAATGGCGTCGAGATCGGCGGCGGCAGCCTCCGTATCTACAACGGCGATCTCCAGGAGAAGGTATTTGAGGCGATCGGCCTTTCGATGGAAGAGGCACATTCGAAGTTCGGCTTCATGCTGGATGCCTTCAAGTTTGGCACGCCGCCGCATGGCGGACTCGCTTTCGGTCTCGATCGTCTCGTGATGCTCATGGCTAAGCGCCGCTCTATCCGTGACGTGATCGCTTTCCCGAAGACGCAGAGCGCATCGGATGTCATGGCACAGGCACCGTCTGAGGTCGATGACAAGCAGCTCAAGGAGCTCTCCATCCGCACGGCTGTCAAGGCAAAAAAATAAGAAAGACTTCCCGGGCTGCTGGCTTCAAAAGGCCAGCAGCTCTTTTATTTGCCCGCAGCGGTAAGGTATGATAAAATAGAGCGATATAGCGGTAAAAATCAGGGGATATTGGTACACTGTACTGCATCCCTTAAGGACGGAGGAAAGACAGTGTCATTTCAAAAGGTTGATATCCTGGGTGTGAAGGTGGATTCGCTGCGTATGGCGGAGGCCGTCGCTCAGGTGGAAAAATATATGGATGAGCGGGCTGGCGTGCTGATTGCGACGGCCAACGCGGAGATGATCCTGCGGGCAACGCAGGATGCCGCGCTCATGCGCATACTGAACGGGGCGGCCCTGGTGGTTCCGGATGGCGCTGGAACCGTATGGGCATCACGCCATCTCGGGAAGGAGATGCCCGAGCGTGTAGCGGGCTATGATCTCGCACAGGAGCTCATGCGCCGGGCTCCAGAGAAAAAGCGGCGGATTTTTTTCTTCGGATCTGCTCCGGGCGTGGCCGATAAGGCCAAGGCCAAGGCGGAGCAGCTCTATCCGGGGATTTCCATCGTGGGAGTACGCAATGGCTTCTTCACTTCCGCAGATGTACCGGAGATCCTGGAGCAGATCAAGGCTGCCAAGCCTGACCTGCTGCTGGCCGCGCTGGGCGTTCCCAAGCAGGAAAAATGGCTGGATGCGCACCTTTCGGAGCTCGGAGTTCCTGCGGCGATTGGTGTGGGTGGAACCTTCGATGTCATGGCCGGTGTGATGAAGCGCGCACCGCTCTGGATGCAGAAGGCCAAGCTCGAATGGCTGTTCCGTGGGCTGCTGCAGCCCAAACGGGCCGGGCGTCTGCTGGCTTTGCCGAAGTTTGTCCTGAAGGTCCACGCGTACAAAAAGTAGTGGACAAAGCAAAAACAGTAGACTATAATTATTGGAGAAGTAAAGGCATTTCTGTGTTTATGATAGAATAAATCAAATAGATGCTGTTATTAGGAGGTGTATCTTATGGTAAAAGCTCCTGTAGTCAAAGAGGGATATATCTTCATCTTTGCAGCGGTGATGCTGGCTGTTCTCCTGGGCGCAGCGGTGAGTCCCTTCTGGGCGATTGTTCCAGGGGTTTTAGCATGTTATTTTATATACTTTTTCCGGAATCCGGAGCGTACGATTCCATTGGATGACTCGGTGCTTGTATCGCCGGCGGATGGTACTGTACAGGAAGTCGTTCCACTGGATGGGGATGACTTCGTGAAGGAACCCTGCAATAAGGTGGTTATTTTCCTGTCGGTGTTCAATGTGCATGTGAATCGCAGTCCGATTGCCGGAGAAATCAAATGTCAGAAATATGTCTGTGGTCGTTTCAAACCAGCGTATAAGGATACGGTCGGCTTTGAGAACGAACGGCATATGATCGGCATCGAAAACGACCGTCTGCGCGTGACCGTGACCCAGATTGCGGGCATCCTTGCCCGGCGTATCGTCTCCTGGGTTACCCTGGATGATGTGCTGGAAAAGGGCGAGCGCTATGGGCTCATTCGTTTTGGCTCCTGTACGGAGATCGTGATGCCAAGGAACGTCGATGTACTGGTAAAAAAAGGTGATAAAGTTATCGGCGGAGAAACCATTATCGGGAGGATCAAAGACTAATGTATAAATCTTTAATCCCTAATATGTTGACTTCATCGAACCTTGTATTTGGCATGTGTTCGATTATTTCTACGTTTAACGGGAATTTGTTCATGGCTTCGATTTTTATTTTGACAGCGTTGGTGGCAGACGGCCTGGATGGCCGGGCTGCCCGATTTTTTGGCGTGAGCAGTGAGCTCGGCAAGGAAATGGATTCGCTCTGCGATCTCGTATCCTTTGGCGCGGCTCCGGCATTGCTGGCCTACAGCCTCTGCCTGAAGGATTATGGCTATTTCGGCTGGGTTACAGCAATTTTCTTTGCGCTTTGTGGTGCCTGGAGACTGGCTCGCTTCAATGTGAACGCCAGTGTGGTGCACGGCTATTTCATGGGCCTGGCCATTCCGGCAGGCGGCTGCCTGGTGGCTACCTCGACGCTGCTCTTTACAGCGATTGGTTTTGACCCGCATACCATCGGCTGGATGTATCCGGTAGCGGTGCTGGTCGTTGGCTATCTCATGGTCAGCAAGGTACATTATCCGGATTTCAAGGGGAAGGGCGAAACCATGTATCTGCTGCCAAAGATTGTAGCCGTTGTTCTTTTTGCGGGAATCCTTTTCCTGGGGCGTGATGCTATTGGCTATGCACTGCTCCTGGCGGTGTTTGGGACATACGCGGTGTTCGGCATACTCAATTCCTGTGTGGCATGGATGTCCCAGGGCTAAGCATATTACAAGCGCACCTGTCTCGGCAGGCCGTGTCAGGTTTTAAAGGAGAAAGACGTTCATGACTCATGTTTTTGATATTGTAATGGTTCCGTTGCAAATCATTATTTTTTTGTTTACGATATACTATTTCATCATCGGTTTTTGTGGTATGTGGCGGCGCAAGGAGAATAAGATTCTTACCCCGCAGAAGAGCTTTGCCGTCATTGTTGCGGCGCATAATGAAAAGGCTGTCATCGGGCAGCTCATTGCGAACCTGCAGGAGCTGGAATACCCGAAGGAACTTTATGACATTTATGTCATTGCTGATAACTGCTCGGACAATACGGCGGAAATCGCCCGGGAAGCCGGTGCTATTGTTTGTGAACGCACCCACCCGACGAAGAAGAGCAAAGGCTTTGCCCTCGAGTGGATGTTCGAGAAGCTTTTTGCCATGGAGCGCCAGTATGACGGCGTAGTGATTTTTGATGCGGATAATCTCGTACATCCGCGCTTCCTCATGGAGATGAATAATCGCCTTTGCAAGGGCGACAAGATTGTCCAGGGCTATCTGGATGCCAAGAATCCGTATGATACCTGGGTCGCTGGCACCTTTGCCATCGCGTTCTGGGTCATCGATCACATCTCGCATCTGGCCAAGACGAATATCGGTCTTTCAGCAGTGCTCGGTGGTACGGGCATGTGCATCACGACGGATGTGCTCAAGCGTCATGGCTGGCGGGCGACCTGCCTGACCGAGGATATGGAATTTACCATGAAATCCCTGGCTGAAGGCATCAAGACGACCTGGGCACATGATGCCATCGTCTACGATGAAAAGCCATTGACCTTTAAGCAGTCCTGGAATCAGCGCAAGCGCTGGGCACAGGGACAGTTCGATGTAGCGCATCGCTTTATCCCGACCATGATCCGGGAAGGCTTCAAACGCCGCGATATTCGCATCTGGGATGGCTGCCTGTATCTTTTGCAGCCGCATTTCCTCATGGTATCGACGTTTTTTATCATCATCAGCTACATTCAGCTGATGTTTCCACCATTTTATACGAATATCTATAATTTCATGCCGTCAGAGCTCATGACCGCTATTATGCTGGGGCAGTACATACTGCCGATGATTATCCTGATCAAGATCCGGGCGAAGCTGAAGGCATGGTTCTATCTGCTGCTCTATCCGGTGTTCATCTATTCCTGGATTCCTATCATCTTCCTGGGATTCATTCACCGCAACGAGCACGAGTGGAGTCATACGCAGCATACGCGCGCTCTCAGCTACGATGAGCTCATGGGCAAGGAAAAGGTGTAAAGAGTGTAATTTGCAGGCTCCTTCATAGAGGGAGCCTTTCTTTATGGAAGGAGAATGACATGTTTGAGATCAAGGTAGAGGCAGAATTTGAGGCAGCGCATCGCATTGCCGGGTATCCGGGAAAATGTGACCGGCTGCATGGCCATAGCTGGACCGTGCAGGCAAGAGCTGTCGGGCACGAGCTCGACGAGCTTGGTATGCTGGTGGATTTCAAAAAAATCAAGGGTGCGCTGCGGGCCTTGCTGGAGACACTGGATCATCAGTTCCTGAACGAGCTGCCTCCCTTTGCCGCCGGTCTGAATCCGACGGCAGAAAACATCGCCCGATACATATACGAGTCCCTGGAGCAGGAGCCATCGCTGCAGGGCAAGGCACGGCTGAAGGCTGTTGAGGTATGGGAGTCACCGAAATCATCGGTGGTTTATAGTAAGGATGAGTGAATTGAAACGAAATCTGATTGAAATATTTTCCTCGATCCAAGGGGAGGGCACTTATGTAGGCTACCGGCAGGTGTTTGTACGCTTTGAAGGCTGCAACCTGCATTGCCGCTACTGTGATACGGAGAATGAGGCCGGCGCGCATCCCTGCTGCAATGTCGAGACCGCGGCGGGTTCCCGCAAGTTCATTTCCCACCCCAATCCGTTCTCTGTGGAGGAGGCTGCCGGACAAATCAATTCCTATCTGCAGGAACTGCCGCATCAGGCGGTGAGCTTTACCGGTGGGGAGCCGTTGCTGCATGCGGACTTCATTGCCGCCTTGGCTCCCCGGCTGCAGACCAGGATTTTCCTGGAAACCAATGGAACACTCCCCAAGGCGCTGCAGCAGGTATTGCCGGTCACGGATATCATCAGCATGGATATCAAGCTTCCGAGTGTCACGGGGGAGGAACTCTGGGAGACCCATCGTAAATTTCTGCAGCTCGCACGGCAGAAAAAGCTGTATGTGAAGCTTGTCGTCTCCGCAGAGACGACGCCGGCCGAATTTCAGCATGCTGTGGCGCTGCTGGCCTCAGTGGACGCAGCGATTCCCTTTGTGATTCAGCCGGTGACCCCCTGGAATGGCTGTAAGGCCGCCTCACCGGAGCAGATCCTCTGGTGCCAGCAGCAGGCACTGTCCCAGCTCAAGGATGTGCGGGTGATACCGCAGACTCATAAAATGATCGATCAGCTGTAATCTGAGGGAAAACAGTTGAAAAAAATCGAGGTATGGGATACAATATTGTGTCAGACAACATTTGTTCTTTATAGAATAGGCAAAGGCAGGGAAACAGAGTGACTGGAAAAACTTTTAAAACGCGGATTTTACGGTTCGTTGGCAGTTTGCAGCGGATATTTCGCCAAAATACCGGGTTTATCTTCGGTATGTTTTTGATGAATTACTTTACGATGGCCTGGTCACTGATGAATGCAGATAAAATCGAAGTCATGATCGGCTATGGCTTTACCGTGTTCCTGGCGGTGTTTTGTCTGGCGGCCCTGCTGCGCCTTCTGCGCCGGCCTCTGCTGGTGCGCAGCGTCAAAGCCCTGCTGCTGGTGGCCTGCTTTATCCCGTTCTTTATTGAAAGCTTTGCCATGTACAATTATAAAGCCCTGATCGGTGTGGGCATCATCAATTCCATGCTGGAAACGAATCTGAAGGAAGCGGGCGAGTTCATCAGCATGTACGTGGGACCGCAGGAATGCGCCTTGCTGCTTCTTCTGGCAGCGGCTGTTGCGCTGCTGGTGAAATACCGGGTACTGTCGCGCATCCCCTTTCACGGGCACTACCGGAGCCGGCTGCTGGCTGGTGCACTGGTCGTGGCGGTCTTTTATACTGTGCGCATGACGACGGTGTATACGGCCTTTTTCTTTGATGATGTCCTGCCGCTGCAGCGGGTCTATGCCTCGACGGCAGTTGCGGTTGAGAACATGCAGGCCTATCATCGCCTTTCTTCCCAGCTCACGACGGATGTGCAGCTCACGAAGAACGACAGCAAGATCAAGAACATCGTCTTCATTTTGGGCGAGTCGACAAACCGCAACCACATGCACCTCTATGGCTACTATCTGCCGAATACGCCGAATCTGGATGCACTGAACAACAAGGGTGAGATCAGCGTGTTCCGCAATGTGATCAGTCCGCATTCCACGACTATTGCCGTACTCAGCAAGCTTTTCACTTTTTGTGATCATGAGTCCGAGAAGCCCTGGTATGAATACAACAACCTCATTGACGTGATGAATGCCGCCGGCTATAAGACGCATTGGCTTTCCAATCAGGAAAGCTCGGGTATCTGGGGCAATGTCGCGCAGATTTACGCGGACCACAGCACGATGCATCGCTTTACCCGCATCCGCGATTCCCATGAGGATACGGGAATCCTCGACGAGGAACTTTTCCCGCTCATTGACGAGGCCATTGCGGATCGTTCGGATGATCGCAACTTCTATGTCGTACACCTTATGGGCGGCCACGGGCTCTATTACAACCGTTTCCCGTACAGCTTCACGAAATTCACCAAGGATGATATTCAGCTGAATGTCCCGGATGGCAAAAAGGAAGTCATTGCGCAGTATGATGACGCGCTGTATTACAATGACTATATTGTGAGCAGTATCATTGATAAATTCCGCGACAGTGAGACGCTGGTGATCTATGTGCCGGATCATGGCGAGGCCGTCTACGATGAAGGCGGTTTCTCCGGGCACATCGAGGAGAATCCGAGCCGTCATATGATTGAGATTCCGGTCATCATGTGGGCATCGGATAAGTTCAAGGCGAAATATCCGGAGAAATGGGCGGAGATCAGGTCCGCCGTAAATGAACCGTATATGACAGATGATATGATCCATACGGTATTGGATCTCGCGGATATCCAGACCCCGGATTTCGATCCGGCCAAGAGTATTGTAAACGCTAAATTCAATGCAGCCCGCCCACGTATTTTCAACGATTTGAACTACGATACGCAGATCCTCACGGGCAATGTACCGGACGAGGATAAGTAATACGATAGGAAAAGAGCCAGTCGCGTTTGTTTGCGGCTGGCTCTTTCTTGTACAGCGTTCAGGCTTTTTTCGGTTGTCCGTACATGTAGTTGAAATAGGTTTCCTTCATTTCGTCCCGCGTCTTACTGGCTGGCCAGAGCTCGCCCAGTGCGCTTTGGCGCATGCCGGCCGCCAGGTGGTCATAGAGCAGGGGATTGTCCTTTCCCAGCGCTGCAATGAGCTCCTTGACAGTCTGGCGTACGGTATGGCCGTCGAGCGGACAGGGCGAGCGTACCGGATTGAAGCCATGGATGCTTACGGCATCGCGCAGCTCCTGCTCACGGAAATACACCAGTGGCCGGATGACTGTCAGATCGGAGCGGTCCAGGTAGGTCTTGGGCGTGAAGGTCTGCAGCTGGCCGGAGTAGAAGAGACTCATGAGAAAGGTTTCCACCGCATCGTCATTGTGATGGGCATAGGCAATCTTATTGCAGCCGTGTTCCCTGGCGTAACGGTTGATTGCTCCGCGACGGAAGAAAGCGCAGGTATAGCAGGCTTCCTTGCCACCCTGGTTTTCGATGGCGCCGGCGATATCAACCTCATGGACATCATAGGGAATATCGAGCTCTGCACAGAAATGGCGGATGCCTTCTGTATCGAAGTCCGGGCTGAACAGCGGGTTGATGGTGAGCCCGCGCAGCGTAAAATTCTTTTTCAGCCGTTCCCGCATGACGGCCAGGGCGTAGGTCAGGAAAATGCTGTCCTTGCCGCCGGATATGCCGATGAGGATAGTATCGCCGTCGTCAATGAGCTCAAACTCGACAATGGCCCGCATGAGCTTGCTGAAATAAAGCTGCGGCATTTGTATTTTCATAGTGGGACCTCATTTCTATCAGAATATCGTGCTATATTATATACTAATTTGCTAGAAAAATATACCTTGAAGGGAAATCATGTTGTTCGGTTCTTTCATAAATCAAAAAATAAACAGGACTAAAGCCTTTTTAATAGGTTGATAATTTAGAAAAAAAAGATTATAATAACTAATATTAAATAATCTAATCTTTCTTTTTTAATATTTTTGGAGGCGAGGACTATGGGATGGATGAATAATATCAAAGTGATGTACAAAATTGCAATTCTGGCCCTGATTGGACTCATTGCGATGGTCATCATTGGCTCCACCGGGTATCATTACTTGGGAATGGCAGATGAAAGTCTGGACGGGCTGTATTCTATAGAACTGCAATCTATCCGGCATATCGGCGAGGAACGGGTTGCACGCCGCAAGATACAGGTGGATGTACTGGAACTGATCCGGGCGAAGGATGCGGCGGATGTGCAAAAGAATAAGCAGGATCTTATCAAAGATTATCAGGCCTATGAGAAGAACTGGTCGGAATATGAGGCCGTCGGTCAGAAGGATTCTGCGGCAGCACCGCTTTTGCCTGGGGTACAGGAGGCATGGCAGCAATATCGTCAGCATTCGGAAAAAATCGCGGAACTCATGGAGCAGGGGCAGACTGTGGAGGCCAATGCCTATTATAATGCCCAGTATCTGAAGGCCTTCAACGTGCTGCGTGACCGGGCACTGGAACTTCAGAAGGTCGCGGATGACAATGCGGAGCGCATCTATCATGAAAATGATGTGAACATGAGCAAAGCCATTTCAATCATGCTGGGTGTGACCGTTGTCGCCATCATCATCCTGGTGCTCGCGAGTATCTGGAACGCGCGTGAAATCACGAAGCCGCTGGAGCATATGATGCTGCTCTGTCAGCGTCTGCGGGATGGTGATTATCGCATTACGCCGCGTACCGTGAACCGGGGCGATGAATTCGGCCAGATGGCTGATGTGCTGGCAGCGATGCGTGATGCGCTCAATAAGCTCATGCATCATGTAGGCAGCTCGACTGAGCAGATTGCGTCCTCCTCGGAGGAGCTGACGGCCAGCTCGATGCAGTCGGCACAGGCGGCTACGCAGGTTGCCCAGTCGGTAGTGGATGCGGCCAATGCTGTAGAGGAACAGCAGGGGGCGACGGACAGCAGCACGAAATCCATTGAAAAAATCTCGTCCTCAGTAGAACGGATTCGTACAGAAGCGGATAAGGTTGCCAAGGATTCGGCCGACGCGTCGCAGCAGGCTGCGGCGGGCAATACCGAAGTGGATAAATCCGTACAGCAGATTCAGGATGTGGAGCATACCGTCATTGCTTCGGCAGACCTTGTGGAAAAGCTGGGTGAGCGTTCAAAGGAAATTGGGACGATTGTCGATACCATTGCGGGAATTGCTGGACAAACCAATCTTCTCGCGCTCAATGCGGCTATTGAGGCCGCGCGGGCCGGCGAGGCGGGTCGTGGCTTCGCTGTTGTAGCGGAAGAGGTGAGGAAGCTTGCCGAGCAGTCACAGACAGCCGCGCAGCAGATTGCTGAGCTCATTGGCGGCATTCAGAAGGATACGGCCGGTGCTGTCGATTCCATGCACCAGGGACGCTCGGCTGTGGCGGCAGGTGCACAATCCGTGGAAGGCCTGCGTGAGGTATTTGCCCGGATTCACGATCTTGTGAATGGGGTTTCCAATCAGGTGGAGGTCATGACAAAGGCGATTGATATAGTGACCGGTGATACTGAAAATGTAACGCAGAATGTCATGACCATTGATCGACATGGCAAGAAGGTCGGGGAGGAGATGCAGTCGGTATCGGCGGCAACAGAGGAGCAGTCCGCCTCGGCAGAGGAAATCGCCTCGGCCAGCGATGCGCTTGCCAAGCTGGCACAGGAAATGCAGCTCTCTCTTAGAAAATTCCAATACTGAGTTTTGAACAGCAATCGGGGAAGCCGCAGTTTTTGCGGCTTCTTTTTTGCGTGGGGAACGCGTCGAAGGGAAAAAAATATATTCCCTCTTTTCGAATCGTGGTCATTTGACGTATAATAGAGTATAGCTTATTATAATAGCCGAGGTATGACATACGCTATTAGAAATCACAGGAGGGAATTTTGTACATGAAACATACAAAGCCTATTTATACAATTGGTCATCGCAATCCGGATACTGACTCGATCTGCTCAGCCATTGGCTACGCGCATCTGAAGCAGGCCATGGGAGTGAATGCGGTACCAGCCAGAGCCGGTCAGATCAACGCTGAAACGAAATTTGCTCTCGAGCATTTCCGTACCGAGGCCCCGCTGCTCATTACCGATCTCTATCCGCGTGTTAAGGATATCACGCTGGACTGCAAGATCGTTGTAAAGGCAACGGACAGCCTGCGTCACCTGGGCGCAGTCATGCGGGAAAATGACCTCAAATCCGTACCGGTTGTCGATGGTTCGGAAAAGCTGGTCGGAATTGTCACCGTGAGCGATCTGGCGCAGCGCTATTTCAAGGAGCTCAGCATGCAGAACCTGGCGGAGGCCGGAATCAGCTATCGTGACATCATCAATGTCATCGACGGTGAGGTGCTCGTGAGTGGTGACGAGGGCGCAGAGGCCAAGGGCAATGTGCGTATTGCCGCTGGCAGCGCGCACATGATCAAGGATGTTATTCGGGAAGGCGACATCGTGCTCGTTGGCGATCGTGAAGACAGTGCGCTGCAGAACTGCCTGGCGCAGAACATCGCCTGCCTCATCATCACGGGCAGCGGCCGTGTACCGGCGGATATCATCGAAACCGCGGAAAAGGCGCAGCTCCTCATCGTGAGCACGCCGTATGATACCTATACCTGCGCGCGCCTGATCAATCAGTGCGTACCGGTCAGCCGTATCATGCAGACCAGCCTCATCTCGTTCAAGCCGCTGGACCTGCTCAGCGATATCAAGGGCAAGATGGCTGAGAGCAAGTTCCGTAACTATCCGGTTGTGGAGAACGACAAGCTCGTCGGACTTGTGAGCCGTGATCAGCTCATGGTTCCGGAGCGCGAGCGCGTGATCCTCATGGATCATAATGAGCGCGGCCAGGCCGTTGAGGGCATCGAAGAGGCACAGATCCTCGAGATCATCGATCATCATCGTCTGGGCGGCATTCAGACCAGCGAGCCGATTTTCACCCGTCAGGAGCCGGTAGGCTGCACCTCGACCATCGTAGCGAATATGCACTGGCATCGCAATGTTGAGATTCCGGCATCGGTTGCCGGGCTGTTGCTTTCGGCCATCATTTCCGATACGGTGCTCTTCAAGTCACCGACCTGTACGGAATACGACAAGCAGACGGCCGAAAAGCTTGCGGAGATTGCCGGTGTAGACCTCAAGGAATACGGCATGGCCATGCTCAAGGCTGGTTCCGGCATCGGCGATATGACGCCGGCCGAGATTGCCAAGAATGATCTCAAGGAATTCCAGATCGGCGACTATCGTGTGATTGTCAGCCAGATTTCGGTTATGGACACGGAAGAGGTCATGGCCTTGAAGGATGAGCTCATCAAGAGCATGAACACCATCTGCCAGAAGGAAGGCTTTGATATGAGCCTCGTGATGGTTACGGACATCATCGATGAGAGCACGCAGCTTCTCTTCACGGGTTCGCCGAAGACCCTTATCGGCGAGGCCTTCCAGCAGGATGCCAGCGGCAATTCCATCTATCTGCCGGGTGTCATGTCGCGTAAGAAGCAGATTATCCCGCCACTTTCTGAGGCGGTCAAGCGCATCAAGAACTGATGTCATAAAGCATGCGGGGGCTGTTGCAGAACATATCTGCAGCAGCCTTTTCTTGCGGGAAAATTATTGGATTGGATTTTGGGAGGATAAACTTGGATATTTTTACAGGACTGAATCCGGCGCAGAAGGCGGCGGTTGAACATTTGGAAGGGCCTCTGCTCATCATGGCAGGCGCCGGCTCGGGAAAAACGAAGGTACTGACCTGCCGTATTGCAAATCTGCTGGCACATGATGTACCACCTTACAGCATACTCGCCATCACCTTCACGAATAAGGCGGCGGCTGAGATGCGCGAGCGTGTCGATCGCATGATCGGCAGCCAGGCAAAGGATGTCTGGCTCAGCACGTTCCATTCTTTTTGTGCGCGGTTTTTGCGCCGTGAGATTGAGGCTACGGAGCTTTACAAAAAGAATTTTGTCATCTACGATTCCAGCGATTCACAGAATGTCATCAAGAGCTGCCTGAAGGAGCTCAATCTTGACGATAAGCAGTACGCCCCGAATGCCGTACAGGGAGCAATCTCCAATGCGAAGAATATGCTCATGGGGCCCCGGGCCTTTGAACGCGAGGCCGAAACCTTTTTCCAGAAAAAACTGGCAGAGGTCTATAAGCTCTACGCACAAAAGCTGCGCCTGAACAACGCACTGGACTTCGATGACCTGCTCATGGTCTCGGTCATGCTGCTTGAGGAGCACGAGGATATCCGCACGAAATACCAGCGCCGCTTCCGCTATGTGCTGGTCGATGAGTATCAGGATACCAATGGAGCCCAGTATCAGCTCACGAAGCTTTTGGCTGCGGGCTACAAGAACCTCTGCGTGGTCGGTGACGCGGACCAGTCCATCTATGGCTGGCGCGGTGCGGATATCCGCAACATCATGGACTTCGAGAAGGACTATCCCGATGCCAAGACCATCAAGCTGGAACAGAACTATCGCTCGACCAAGAATATCCTGGCCGCGGCCAATGCGGTCATTGAGAATAACCAGAACCGCAAGCCCAAGGAGCTTTGGACCGAAAATGCCGAGGGGGAGAAGATCACTTCCTATCTGGCCAACGATGAGCGCGACGAGGCGAACTTCATCGCTACGACCATCACGAAGCAGAAAACCATCTTCAATGCCTCCTATGGCGATATGGCCATCCTCTACCGCACGAATGCCCAGTCCCGTATCCTGGAGGAAGGCTTCATGCGGGCCGGCATTCCGTACACGATGGTCGGCGGCCTGAAATTCTATGACCGCAAGGAAATCAAGGATACCATCGCCTATCTGCGCGTGGTGTTCAATCCGCTCGACAGCGTGAGCCTGCTGCGCATCATCAATATGCCGAAGCGCGGTCTCGGCGAGACGACGATGAACAAACTCATGGTCTATGCCATCGAGCAGGAAATGAGCCTCTTCGATGTGATCTCGAGTCCGGATATCCTGGCTCAGGTGCCGGGCATCACGGCCCGGGTGAAGAAGCCATTGGAGCTGTTTACCACCTTCATTTTCAACCTCATCGGCTATCAGGACAACATGAGTCTGCCGGATCTCATCGAGCATGTGCTGCAGGAGTCCGGCTATACAGCGGAGCTCGAGCGCGAGAAAAAGCCGGAAAACGAATCCCGGCTGGAAAACCTCAAGGAGTTCGTGGGCGTGGCCAAGGACTTTGAAAAGAGCGGAGAGATACCGAATCTGGAGAACTTCCTGAGCCATATTTCGCTCATTTCGGATATCGATAACGCGGACCTCGATGAGGAACGTGTCACGCTCATGACACTGCATTCGGCCAAGGGGCTCGAATTCCCAATCGTGTTTATGGCAGGCATGGAGGAGGGGCTTTTCCCGCATTCGCGCACGCTCATGGACGAGGCACAGATCGAGGAAGAGCGCCGTACCTGCTATGTGGGCATCACGCGGGCCCAGCGCAAGCTTTATATGACCTATGCCCGCAGCCGTACCATCTATGGCCGCAGTGCCAGCTATGAGCCTTCGCGCTTTTTGGCAGAGATACCGGATGAGTACATGGAACGGCTTGTTGTCCGGCAGAATGCCTACGGCTTTGCCAATTCCGCCGTCGTGGAGCAGCGCGGCTACGGTGCGCCTTTCCGCCCTTCGCTCAATCAGATGGGCAATGGGCAGCGCTTTGGGCAAGGCAAGCCGCAGTCGGCGGCGCAGGCACTGGCTTCTCTGCATACGCAGGGCGTGCAGCCGGCGGCGGGCGGTGTCATCCGTCCGGATACCAATGTGAAATGGAAGGCCGGCGACAAGGCCCGTCACGGCAAATGGGGCATCGGCACCGTGGTCTCTGTCAAGGGCAGCGGTGAAGAGGTTGAGCTCAAGATTGCCTTCCCGGGAGAGGGCGTCAAGGGACTCATGCAGAAATATGCCCCGATCGAAAAGGTCTGATCCGCAAGAAGGGGAGGAAACCCTATGGATATCAAGGAAATAAAAAAAGAACTGGCGGCTCTGCGCAAGGAGATCCGCTATCATAATAACCGTTACTACAATGATGATAATCCTGAAATCACGGACTATGAATACGACCAGCTCATGCTGCGCCTGAAGGCAATTGAAAAGGAATATCCGGAGCTCATCACCAAGACCTCGCCCACGCAGCAGGTGGGCGGCACCGCGAAGCGGGAGGCAGGGGTTCTCGTCCGGCATGACGTGCCCATGCTGTCACTGCAGGATGTTTTTTCCAAGGAAGAGATCATGGAATTCGTGACGGCCATGCAGGAAGATCTTGAAGCTCCGGAATTCGTCGTCGAGGAAAAGATCGACGGCCTTTCGATGGCACTGCGCTATGAAAACGGTGAACTCGTGCGGGCCATTACCCGCGGCGACGGTATTCTGCAGGGTGAGGATGTGACGGAGAATGCCCGAGTCATCCGGGATGTGAAGAAAAAGCTCAAGGACCCGCTGGAATACTTTGAGATTCGCGGCGAGGTCTACATGAGCCGGGAGGCCTTTGCGGCAGTGAATGAGCGGCAGGAACTGCTGGGCCTCAAGCCCTTTGCCAATCCGCGCAATTGTGCGGCCGGAACGCTGCGGCAGCTCGACAGCCGCATCACGAAGGAGCGCAGCCTGTCGCTGTTCATCTTCAACCTGCAGACAGCCCGGGGCTATGACTTCCATTCCCATACGGAAGCCTATGATTTCATGAAGAAGCAGGGCATCAAGGTCATCCATAACTATCAGGTCTGTCACACGGCTGAGGAAGTCTGGCAGGCCATCCAGGCCATTGGCGAATCGCGGGGCGAGCTGCCCTACGATATCGATGGAGCCGTCGTGAAGCTCAACAGCTTTGCCCAGCGGGAGCAGCTCGGCGCGACCTCCAAGGTGCCGCGCTGGGCCGTGGCCTATAAATACCCGCCGGAGGAAAAGGAAACCCGTCTGCGGGCCATTGAGCTTTCCGTCGGGCGCACGGGCCGTATCACGCCGACGGCGGTCTTTGATTCCGTGCGGCTTTGCGGTACGAGTGTGGAACGCGCAACCCTGCACAATCAGGACTTCATTGATGGGCTGGATGTGCGCATCGGTGATCTCGTCCGGGTCTATAAATCCGGAGAAATCATCCCGAAAATCCGTGCTGTGGTCAAGGAAGCCCGCCCGGCGGGCACGGAACCCTTCCGTATCGGAGATACCTGTCCGGTCTGCGGTGCCAGGGCCGTGCGGGAGGAGAATACCGCGGACATCCGCTGTACGAACCCCGGCTGTCCGGCGCAGCTTGAAAACCATATCATCAATTTCGTGAGCCGCAGTGCCATGGACATCAAGGGCTTTGGTGCGGCCTATATCCGGAGCCTCATTGAAAAGGGCTTCCTTCACGATATTGCGGATATCTACGCGTTGTCGGACCAGCGGGACGAGCTCATCCGCGAGGGCATCATCGGCAAGGAAAAGAATACGGACAAGCTGCTGGAGGCTATTGAGAAATCGAAGCAGAATGAGCCGCAGCAGCTGCTGACCGGCCTGGGTATTTCGGGCATCGGCAAGGCGGCAGCGCGTGAGCTCATGCTGCATTTCGGTTCGCTGGAAAAGCTGGCCGCCGCCTCGCAGGAGGAAATACTGGAAGTGCGGGATATCGGCGCAATCAGCGCGGAGGCCATTCGGAGCTACTTTGCCGATGGCAAGACGAAGGACCTCATGACGCGGCTGGCGGCGGCCGGCGTGAACATGGTGCTGCAGGACAGCGGTATCCTTGATGACCGCCTGCAGGATAAGAGCTTTGTCATCACGGGTACATTGCCGACCCTTGGCCGCAAGGAGGCCGCGGCCCTCATCGAGGCGCATGGCGGCAGGGTGGCGGGCAGTGTCTCCAGCAAGACGGACTACCTGCTGGCCGGTGAGGCCGCGGGCAGTAAGCTCAAAAAGGCGCAGGAGCTCGGCATCACGATTCTCTCCGAGGCGGAGCTTTTGTCCATGACGGCGTCAACTGAAAAGTATGGGGCAGAGAAATAACCTAAAGTGTGATATAATATAGATTGTATTTTGTAAATCAAGAGGCAAGCCTCTTCAATAAAAGGCAATGGATGGTGATACCATGAAGGTTACAGAAAAGGATATGGAGAATGTAGCGGTTTTGTCCCGTCTTTCGATTCCGGAAGCAGAAAAGGGCAAGTACACCCAGCAGCTCAATGAATTTTTGGACTATGTAGACAATCTCAGCGGTGTTCCTACGGATACGATTCAGCCGATGGCACATGTGCTGCCCATCAAGAATGTATTCCGTGAGGATGTTGTGAAGCCGTCACTGGATCGGGAGCTCGCGCTGTCGAATGCGCCGCTCAAGGAAGACGGTTATTTCAAAGTACCGAAGATTATCGAGGATTGAGGAGGCAGCATTGTGAGATTATATGAACAGCCAGCGCATGTCCTCCATGACATGCTCGTAAATAAAGAAATCACCTCCGTGGAGCTCACGAAGGATGTTCTGGCCCGCATCGACGAGGTAGAAGGCGAGGTCAAGGCCTACCTGACGATTACGCGGGATGAAGCCCTGCAGCAGGCCGCCGCTGTGGATGAAAAAATCGGCCGCGGGGAGAGCATTTCCTTCCTGGAGGGCATTCCGGGAGCCATCAAGGACAACATCTGTACCAAGGGCGTCCGGACTACCTGCGCCTCGAAGATGTTGGAGCATTTCGTTCCGCCCTATGATGCGACGGTAACGGAAAAAATCCAGGCCGG
>CAZFPA010000015.1:0-44455 GCA_964520975.1 uncultured Selenomonadaceae bacterium
GGATGGATACGTTATCGAAGCCGGAATCGGCAAAGAGCTTCGTAGCGGCGGCCAAAAGCCGTTCACGGTTGTCCTGTTCCATAGTATCGTGCTCCTTAATCATTTGATTTAATCGATTGATTAAGATAATTATACCGCATCCCGCTAGCGTTGGCAATAGGCGGGGAAAAGGTCGTTGCCTCTCTGTAAATAAAAAGCCTGGCAATCTGCGTTTTCATGAGCAGATTGCCAGGCTTTTCAATTGTAATCGTAAAGATAATCAGCAGGTTGCGCCGCCGACAAGGTGCTTTTGGGCGGCGAGGTTGTTCTCCTTATCTTTCAGCAGCTCATCCGACAGGAGCTGGCGCTGTACCTCGGCAAAGCCGATGCGTGCAATGGTGTCCGCAAAACGTTCTCCGGTGATGCCCTGCGCACGGAAGAAGAGAATGGCCTTTTCTACGATAGCCAGGACCTCTTCCTTGCTGGTGAAGATGGTGTCCAGCGGTTGGCCGTGCTGGATCTTTTTGCCCCAGCGACCGCCAATGTAGATGCGGTAGCCATCGACGCTCTGATCAAATACATGGAAGGGGCAGGTGCCGATGCAGCGGCCGCAGTGATTGCAGGCCGTAAGATCGAGCTGTGGCTTTGTCCTGCCATCCTGGTGGATGATCTGGATCGGGCAAGCCTTGGCTGGCTGGCAGAGGCCGCAGCTTCTGCATTTTTCCAGATCGAGCTGTGGTACGCGCTGGCCGACGATGCCAATGTCATTGAGTACCGGTTTTACGCAGTTATTCGGGCAGCCGCCGACTGCAATCTTGAATTTATGCGGCAGTTGGACCTCGTGATACCCTTTGTAGAAGCGTTCATGGATTTCCGCTGCGAGCTGGAAGGTGTCGATGAGGCCGTACTGACAGGTGGTTCCTTTGCAGGAGACTACAGGGCGGACTTTGGAGCCGGTGCCGCCGGTCTCAAGGCCGGCCTGCTGCAGGAAACTGCGCAGGGCGTCGATATTGCTGTAGGGAACACGCTGGATTTCGACGGTAAGGCGTGTGGTCATAGTGATTTCCCCGCTGCCATAAAGCTCGGCCGCTTTGGCAATGGCCTGGCTTTCCGCCGTGGTGATCTTTCCGTTGCGGGTAATGACACGGGCATTGAAGCAATCCGGTGTCGTCTTATCCCGCAGGAAGCCCAGACCCTTTACGCGCTTGATTTCATCGGCGGGAATACCATCCCGGAATACAGGCTTGAGCTGGCTCATTGTCTGGCCTGCCTCCAATACCCTGGTATTGGTATAGCCGTAAGCCTTCAGGCGGTTTTGCAACAGATAGGCATTCTTGCCCTTGATGCAGACCAGCAGAAGCTTGGCATCCAGGGGAATATCGGGAAGGGGGCCGTTGACTGTCGTGAAGTCGATGCGGCGGGCCCAGGGCAGTGCCTGTGGCGGTGCGGCATTGATGACTTCATAGTCTTTGGCGGCTCCTGCCTGGAATTCTGCCGGGGAAAAGCTCTGCATACCGCCATGCAGCTTGTTTTCCAGGATCTGTATACTTTGGACGAAGGGATGGATCGCTGTGGAAAACGGCGGGGCGTAGCAGAGATCGAGGCAGTCCAGATTCTCGATTTTTGCCTGAAGGGAAATCGCCGTGACTGCGATATCCGCCATTTTATCGACAGCACCGGCGCCGATGGTCTGCAGTCCCAGCAGTGCATGGGTGCTTTTATCCGCGATGAGTTTCGTGATGAAGTTGCCGGCGCCCGGATAGTAGTGTGCCTTATCATCATTTACGGTCGTGACCGTAATCACATCATAGCCGGCTTCGCGGGCAGCGGCCTCGGTAAGTCCGGTGCGCGCACAGTTGAGGCCGGGCAGCTTGATGACACTGGTGCCAAGTACGCCGGGATAAACCGCGGGAATACCGATGAGCACATGGGCAAGTGTCCGTCCCTCGAGGTTGGCACTGGAGCCCATAGGTGACCACTGCGGTGCCTTGGTGAGACGGTTCGTTACCATAGCGCAGTCACCGGCGGCGTAGATATCCGGCAGACTGGTCTGCAGGTGTTCGTTTACCAGCAGCGTTCCCTTCGTCATTTCAAGTCCCAGATCCTTCAAAAAGGCTGTGTTGGGGCGGATGCCGGCAGAGGCAATGAGGATATCTCCCTGCAGGGGCCCCATCTCTGTCTGCAGGCCGGTGGCCGTTGCATCGCCCAGGACGCTGGAGGCCTTGACACCTGTGAGAATCTGCAGACCTTTTTTCTGGAGCTGGCGCTGTACATAGGCGGCCATTTCCGGGTCGAATACATGGGGCAGGATCTGCGGAGCTGCCTCGACGACCGTTACAGAAAGTCCCTGCGCCAACAGATTTTCAGCGGTTTCCAGGCCGATGAAACCCGCGCCGATAACAAGGGCTTTTGCCGCCTTTGTCGTCTGGATATACGTACGGATGCCGGCAGCATCCTCCGGGGTACGCAGCTTGAAGATGCCTTTTTTATCCATACCGGGAATCGGTGGAAGTACTGCAGAGGCGCCTGTGGTTATAACGAGTTCATCATAGGGGAAGTCCTGCTCTTCACCGTTTTCTGTGCGGGCCCGGACCTTTTTCGCAGCCGGATCGACCGCAATGGCCTCCCAGCCCGTAAGCACCTGGGCACCGGTCAGGCGGGTGTATTTCTCCGGGGTGTTGACGATAAGAGAATCCAGTTCCTCGATAGCTCCGCCCACATAATAGGGCAGACCGCAGCCGGCGTAGGAAATATCCTTGTCCTTGGTCAGAATGGTTACATCATATTCATTGCGGCGCAGCCGTTTGAGCTTGGCGGCTGTTTTTGTTCCAGCGGCTACACCGCCGAGGATTAAGACTTTTTTCACGCTAAAACCTCCCTAAAATATATACTGCCTTAAGCATAGCAAGTTTTATTCTGTATGTAAAATAGATTCTTCTTATTATTTCGATAGGGCAGATGTTTTTGTCAGAAGAGTAAAAATCCCCGGCTGACGGCCACATGGGGCGCGCAACCGGGGAGTACAGCAAAATGGATCAGATTTCCTCGTCCACAATTTCCATCTCCGTTGGGGGAGCGAGGAGAATCGCGGGGATCAGCAGCAGGGCGCTCACGCCGAGCCCGAGGAAGAGGGGATTGATTGCGGTATTCAGGAAGGTTGCCGCGATGGAAACCAGCGTGCTGATGCACATGGATGCAAGTATCCAGCTGCGGTTCGCGTGTCCTGGCGCAAATACCGCCAGGGTAAGCGGCAGGAAGATGCCGCCGCCGCGCAGTGCCATCGAGAGATAGTTCCAAAAGAGCACCTGGGAACCCTCATTGGCGATAGCAATCCCGGAGGCAAGCAGCAGGACGAAAAGGACAGTGATGCGGTTGAGGCGCAGCAGATGCTGGCTGTCCGCTATTTTCAGCAGCTGCCCGAGAATATCCCGGGAGAGCATGGTGCTGATGCCCAGGGAGAGTCCGGCAATCGAGCTGATGATAGAGAGGATGATGCCGCCGAGTGCGATACTGCCAAGCCATACCGGCTGGTACTGCAGCAGATAGATGGGCAGGACCAGGATAGGCTGCAGGTCTGGCTGCATGGCGTGCATGTACATACCGATGGCTGCGCAGGGCAGGCCTACCGGAATTACGATGAGCGCGGCCATAAAGGCACCAATCGAGGCTGTACGCGGATTCGAGGCCGAGAAGATGGCCTGGATGTAGGTCTGCGTGCAGAGCATGCCGACAATCAGTGACAATACGCTGGAAGCGGCATTACTGATGCCGTTGCCGCCCAGGCTGTACCAGGGAAAAGCCGGTAAAGCTGCCTGCAGAGCCGCATCGGTACGCAGAGCATAGATTGCAGCCAGCCCGGCAGCGAAGAGACTGATCCAGACAATGATCATTTTGAGGATTCCGCCTACGCCGGCACTGCGCATGCCGCCAAAAAACACATAGCAGGCAACGAGGAGAATCAGTACGGTGGCCGCGGCCCAGGAGGAGATTCCCAGTGTGACCGAGATCATCTGTATACCGGGCAGCGCACTGGCTACCGCGCTGAAGAGAATACCCAGGGAGGAAACGATGCTGGTGAGCGTTCCGGCAGGCTTGCCGTAATTCAGTACAAGATACTGGGAAATGGTTTCGAGCGAGGTCCGGCGCAGTGGACGGGCATAAAAAAGCCCCATGAGGATGAGACTGATTCCGGTTCCAATGGTAAACCACCAGGCGGACAGGCCCAGCGTATAAGCCATCTGTGCGGTTCCAATGGTGGCACCGCCGCCCACGCAGGTTCCGGCGATGCTGCCGGTCACCAGCGTGATGCCGGCGGACCGGCCGCCCAGGCTGTAGCCTTCAGCGGAATGTACGGAACGGGCTGCATAAATACCGCAGCCGAGCACAAAAGCAATGGTAAGAAAAATAAGGAATAGATGAGTACCAGAGAGTTCCATAAAATAGTGCCTCCAATTTTGTTGAGAGCGGCAGGGCCCTCCAGGAATGTATCCTTGTAATAAAAGGATGCAAGTGCTATTATACTATCATGCTTTAATAATTTAAAATATATATATTTATATAAAAGTATATAAATATGGTTATAAAAGGAGAAACGGTATGGAATTGCTTCATTTAAAGTATTTTCAGACCATAGCCCGGCTGGAGAGCGTGACCCAGGCAGCGGAGGAACTGCATATTTCACAGCCGGCATTGAGCAAGATCCTCGCCCGGCTCGAGCATGAGCTTGGGCGCAGTCTGTTTGACCGGCGCAACCGGCAGCTGCACCTCAACGCGGCCGGTCAGGTGTTCTTACGACATGTGCAGCGTGTGTTCCGTGAGCTTCAGGAGGCGGAACAGGCTCTGGGCGGCCTGTCCGAAATGGATGATTCCTCTGTTGTCGCGGCGTCCTCTTCCTCGCGGCTGCTGCCGCATCTGCTTACCTCGTATTTGCGGCAGTATCCCAAGGGCCGTTTTCAGCTCAGGCAGATTACAGAGCTTCCGGTGATGCAGAAAGAACTGCTATTGGAACGCATTGATTTTTGTTTATCCTTTCAGCCGCTGCGGCATAAGGAATTCATCAATAAAAAGCTGGCACGGGAGGATATTTTTCTGGCGGTTTCCCCGGAGCATCCACTGGCGCAGAAGAACAGTGCGTCTCTGCAGGAACTGCGTGATGAGAAATTCATCAGCCTGACTTCGGAATGCGGCCTGCGTGAACTCACCACTACGTTTTGTGAGCAGGCGGGCTTTCAGCCGGATATCCGCTTTGAAATCAACAGCCTGGAGGTCATTGCCAATCTTGTGGAGGCCGGGCTGGGCGTTGCTTTTGTGCCGGCCTTCTGGCGCGAGTATAAGCGCGGTATAGGCCCGGTGCAGATTCCCATCCGCAATCCGCGATTTTATCGGGAGGTCTGGATTTCCTATCGGCGCAATGCCGTGCTGTCTCCTGCGCAGCAGCGTTTCCTTTCCTTCGTGGAAGGCTTCTTTGCCCGTTCCTGATCGGCCGTATGAGGCTGGTACAGCATACATAAAATAACCGGGTAAGAGGTACGCAGCAGATGGAAATTCAGACAGGTAAGTCGCCTGGGTATTTCGTGGATGCTGTACGGGTCATTTAAAAGGAACGCTGTAGTCTGTGATTTTGTTTTGCTAAATAAGGAACAATGCGCTATAATGAATTTTATAAATATCATATGCCATAAATATTTGGAGGAATGACCATGAGCGAAAATTGTAATCATGATTGTGGAAGCTGCGGCGAGCGCTGCAGTGAGGATACAACCCGGCAGAGCCTGTTGGAGAAACCGAACGAGCTGAGCAATATCAAGCATGTCGTCGCTGTTGTAAGCGGCAAGGGCGGCGTTGGTAAGTCCATTGTTACCTCGATGCTGGCAGTGACCATGCAGCGGCATGGCTTCCATACCGGAATCCTGGATGCTGATATCACCGGTCCGTCCATTCCGAAGGCCTTTGGTGTCAAGGGCGAGGTGCGTGCCAGTGAAGCGGGCGCTTACCCGGTCAAGAGCAGTGGCGGTATTGATGTGATGTCGGTCAATCTGCTGCTGGAAAATGATACCGATCCGGTTGTCTGGCGCGGACCGGTGATCTCGAATACTGTAAAGCAGTTCTGGCAGGACATCATCTGGCAGGATATCGATTATCTTTTCATCGATATGCCGCCAGGAACAGGCGATGTTCCGCTCACAGTATTCCAATCCATTCAGGTCGATGGCATCATCGTGGTGACTTCGCCGCAGGAACTGGTGTCGATGATTGTCGCCAAGGCTGTAAAGATGGCGGAACTCATGCACGTTCCGGTTCTGGGCCTTGTGGAGAACATGGCGTACTTCAAATGCCCGAATTGTCAGCAGGAGCATAAGATTTACGGTGAAAGCCATATTGCGGAAATCGCTGAGAAATATAAGCTGCCGGTACTGGCCCGGATTCCTATTGAACCAGCTTTGGCGGCAGCCTGCGATCGGGGTGCAATCGAAACCTTTGAGGGCGGCTGGCTCGATGACGCTGTCCAGGTCCTGCAGCAACTGGACGAATCGCAAAAGGGGTGAGGAAATGCCACGGCCAAGAAAATGCCGCAAGGTCTGCCAATTGCCAAAGATCCAGGAGTTCGCACCTACCTGCGGTGTACAGCCAAGTACAGCCCATATCACGCTGACCGTCGACGAGTATGAAGCCATTCGCCTCATTGACAACGAAGGCTTTTCGCAGGAGGAATGCAGCACCTACATGAAGATAGCCCGGACAACGGTACAGCAGATCTATAACAAGGCGCGGAAAAAAATTGCGGCCGCGATCATCGATGGAAGGGTCCTTAAGATCGAGGGCGGAGACTACCGGCTCTGCGATGGCAAGGAAGCCTATTGCGGCTGTGGCGGCTGCTGGAAACATCGCCAGCGGCAGGGCGCCGGAGTTCCACCGTGTAATTCGCTGGACCCATCTTCTACGAGGCAGCCGTGATTTCTTAGGCTTTTTTAAATTTTTCCTTACAATTTAAAAAATTTCCTTGACATTTTTTCAGATTGTGGTAACATATTAAAAGTAATCACGAGGTGCTTGAATGACTCACTAGCTCAACTGGCAGAGCAACTGACTCTTAATCAGTAGGTTCACGGTTCGATTCCGTGGTGGGTCACCAGTAAGTTTATCGTTTCGGCGGTTATTATAGAGACAGGTTGGAACTGAGTTCCAGCCTGTTTTTTCGTATCGGATATTTTAAAGGAGGCGCATTGCTTTGAGGATTTTGATTTCAAATGATGATGGAGTGCAGGCCGAGGGAATTGCCGCGCTTACACGGGTTTTGTCGGCGCAGCACGAGGTCATCGTGGCTGCTCCGGCCCGGCAGCAGAGCGGAATGGCACATGCTCTGACGGTCGGGTCCCGCATGGAGCTATGCCGGTTTGCGCCTTTGGAGCAATGGGCCGTGGAGGCATGGAGCATCGATGGTACACCGACGGATTCCGTGAAGGTCTATCTGGAGGCGATGGCCGGCAGCCAGCGGCCGGATCTTGTGCTGTCAGGAATCAATCACGGAGCAAATCTCGGAACGGATGTACTGTATTCCGGGACTGTCGGGGCGGCTATGGAGGGCTATCTGCATCAGATCTCTGCCATTGCGGTTTCCCTCGATATTGCTTCCAGTCTGCACTATATACAGGCTGCAGAAATTTTTGCCGCTGGTCTGGAAGGGCTCCTGAGTGTCGGGCAGGGTCCCTGCTTCCTCAATGTGAATTTTCCGGCTGCGCCAGTCCCGGAACGGGGGTTCCGCTGGACAAAGCTTGGCTGCCGCGATTACAAGAACGCATTTCGTCGTACCGAGGAAAATGGCCGCAGCTACTATACGATGGCCGGCGAGATCTTCGATCAGAACAATGATGAGGAAACGGATATCCATGCCACGGAGGAAGGGTATATCGCCGTTACGCCGCTGCATACGGATCTGACCGATTATCCGGCGCTTTCCAACGCCTGGAAGTCCTGATATTTCATTGCCGTTGCAGGAATAGTGGTTCCTTAAATAAGGAAATCATGATAAAATAGAACTATCTGAGAATTTTGGAGGTATTATAATGAAATCTATGATCCGCGATATCAAGCTGGCTCCGTCCGGCCATGATAAAATCAACTGGGTTGCCAACTTCATGCCGGTACTGGCAGCGATCAATGAGGAGTTTTCTGTTTCCAAACCGTTCGCTGGTAAGAAAATGGTCATTACTCTTCATCTGGAAGCAAAGACGGCCTATATGGCATTGATCTTCAAAAATGCCGGTGCCGAAGTCGCCATTACGGGCAGCAATCCACTGTCCACGCAGGATGATGTTGCCGCGGCACTCGTAGAGGACGGGCTGAATGTATTCGCCTGGCACGGGTGTACGCCGGAGGAATATGATACTTTTATTGACAGAGCACTCGATATCAAACCGGATATCATCATCGATGACGGCGGTGATCTCGTAGCGATGCTGCATTCGAAGCGCCGGGAGCTGCTCGGCGGCATCCTGGGCGGTTCTGAGGAAACGACTACGGGCGTGCATCGTCTGCGGGCACTGGCGCATGAAGGCCGGCTCGAATTCCCGATGATTGCAGCCAATGATGCCTATTGCAAATATCTCTTCGACAACCGTTACGGAACGGGGCAGTCGACCTGGGATGGCATTATGCGCACGACGAATCTCGTCATTGCCGGCAAGAATGTTGTCATTTCCGGCTACGGCTGGTGCGGTAAGGGCGGTGCCATGCGTGCCAAGGGCCTCGGTGCCAACGTCATCATCACGGAGGTCGATCCGATCAAGGCCATTGAGGCTGTATTCGATGGTTTCCGCGTGATGCCAATGGATGAGGCTGCCAAGATCGGCGATATTTTCCTGACCCTGACCGGTGACAAGGACATCATCCGCAAGCAGCATTTCGCTGTGATGAAGAATGGTGCGATGATGGCAAATTCCGGACATTTCGATGTAGAGATCAACAAGGTCGAGCTCAATGAAGTATCGGTTTCGCATCGCCAGGTGCGCAACAACATTGAGGAGTTTGTGCAGCCGGATGGCCGGAAAATCTATTTGCTGGCCGAGGGCCGGCTCGTGAACCTAGCTGCCGGGGATGGGCATCCGGCAGAGATCATGGATCTTTCCTTTGCGGTACAGTTCTTCTCGGCACTGCATCTCCTGCATCATCATGCTGAGCTTGGCAAGGATGTATATCTGATGCCGGAGGAAATCAATACGAAGATCGCTGAAATCAAGTTGAAATCCCTTGGAGTTGCGATTGACAGGCTTACACCCGAGCAGCAGGCTTATCTGCAGCAGGCGTGATTCCAATATTGTGAGGTAGATTTTATGAATACATTGCTCAAGAATGCCGCCGTCCTTTTGCCGGATGGCAGTGTAAAAACAACCGATATTGCTGTAGCCGGCAATACCATTGCGAAGATCGGCACTGTCGGTAATGAATGGCAGGCCGATGCTGTTGTCGATGCGACCGGAAAATTTGCTGTACCTGGTTTTGTCAATGCGCATACCCATGCGTCGATGACATTGCTGCGCAGCTACGCGGATGATATGAATCTCATGGACTGGCTGGAGAAGGAAATCTGGCCGGTTGAAGCCAAAATGCACTCCAAGGATATCTATTGGGGCGCTATGCTCGCGGCTGTTGAGATGATAAAGAGCGGTACGACTTCCTTTGCGGATATGTACGGGCCGCAGATGGAAGAGGTTGCCAAGGTTGTCGATGCGTCCGGTATGCGGGCCGTGCTTTCGCGTGGCATCATCGGTGTGGCGCCGACGGGCCTGCAGTCCCTGGAATCCAATAAGGAGCTTTTCCGGAATTTCCATGGCGCAGCCAATGGCCGTATTTCCGTAATGTTCGGACCGCACGCGCCGTATACCTGCCCACCGGATTTTCTGCGCAAGGTCGTAGCTGCGGCTAAGGATCTCAAGGCGGAAATCCACATCCATCTGGCCGAGACCAAGGGTGAGGTTGAGAACTGCCTGAAGGAATATGGCAAGACGCCGTTCGGCATCATGGAAGAAACCGGTATACTGGACTGCGGGGTACTGGCTGCGCATTGCGTGCATCTGACGGATGCGGATATTGCCCTCATGGCAAAATACCATGTACGGGCCGCACATAATCCTGGCAGCAACATGAAGCTGGCCAGCGGTATTGCGCCGGTACCGAAGCTCTTGAAGGCCGGTGTCTGCGTAGCTCTGGGAACCGATGGTGCTTCGAGCAACAACAACCTCGATATGCTGGAGGAAATCCGGCTGGCAGCATTGCTGCATAAGGTGGATACACTTGACCCGCTGGCAGTTCCCGCTCTGGAAGCACTCCGGATGGGAACCGAATACGGTGCCAAGGCGCTCGGAATCGAAAAGCTGGGGCGTCTCGAAGAGGGTTTCAAGGCCGATATCACTTTGTTCGATACGAACAGTGCCGCCTGGTGTCCGCAGCACGATCTGCTTTCGTTGCTCGTCTACTCAGCAAACAGCAGCTCGGTTGATTCTGTCATGATCGACGGAAAGCTGGTCATGGAAAAAGGCCATCTGCTGACACTGGATGAAGAGCGTATTCTCTATGAGGCTAATCGCTGCGCGATGGAACTGACAAAATAATAAATCAGAAAAGCTGCTGCCTGGCGGCAGCTTTTTTTATAGGAGTGGTCCCTTTGGCACCAAAAAAGAATTTTTATGCGGTGAAGAATGGCCGCACGCCCGGGCTCTATAAGACCTGGGCAGAATGCCAGCGGCAGGTACAGGGATATCCAGGCGCTTTGTTCAAGGGGTTTGTGACCCGGGCTGAGGCTGAAGCCTATTTGGGCGGCGCTTCCGGCAGTGCGCCGGCAAAGCCTGTGGCAGAGCCCGGTGTCTGCTGTATCTATGTGGATGGCTCGTATTTTCAGGGGCACTATAGCTGGGGAATGGCCGTGTATCGGGATGGAAAGCTCATCCATACCGCCAATGGCCTGGGAACTTCCAGAGATGCCGCCCGACTCCATAACGTTGCGGGCGAGGTGGAGGCAGCCATCCAGGCCGTTCGCTGGGCCGAGGACCAGAAGCTTGAAAAAGTGGTGATCTGCCATGATTATATTGGCATTTCGGAATGGGCCGAGGGGCGCTGGAAGACAAATACAGAGCTCACGGCCGCCTATGCGGCCTTTATGGCTGATTATATCGGCTGGGTACGCTTCCAGAAAGTTGCGGGCCATACGGGAGTCGCGGGCAATGAGCTTGCCGACCAGCTTGCCAAGAAAGCTTTGGAGCAGGCTGTAAACGGATTTTAAATGAAGTGGGGATTCCTTATGCAAAAGAAAAAGACGATAAAAAAGAATACGAAGAAACGTGTGCCCGTCAAGAACAGTGCACCGAAAAATCCGGGACGGCGGTATGAGCTCATCGGCATCGCCTTCCTGACCCTGGGCATCATTTCGCTCTGCGGCTTGTGGGGCCTGAATGTCGGCTTTGTTGGCTTTTATTTTGCGAAGGTGCTTTCCTATCTCTTCGGAATCGGTGCGCATATCACGGCGCTGCTGGTCATGCTCATCGGCCTGCAGTATATCCTGAAGCATCATGGACTTGTCTATTCCAAGCGCTTTTTCGGCCTGGTGGTTCTCTATATTTCTATTCTGGCGGTCTGGCATCATTTCGTTGTTGCGCCGGGAGCGGAGATTCTGCCGGACAGCCTGCCCGGTGGCGGCGGTCTGCTCGGCGGCGGGCTGCTGCTGCTGCTGCGCCGTTTCTTTGGCGTTGATGGCGGCATCATTGTTCTCGGGGCCGGTATCGTTGGGTCCGTGCTGCTCTCGACGACCTGGTCTCTGGCGGAGGGGATGCTGAAGACAAAAAAACACGCGGAAACAGGATTGGCCGCAGCAAAGGAAACAATGGGGACCGCCTATGAAAAGGCGGCTGCTGTAGAAGGTATCGTGCAGGAAAAGGTCAAGGAACGGATGAAGAATTCCTTCTACAATCAGGATAAGGACCCGCATTTTACCGGGGATTTACCGGAACATCCGGAAGCGGCCGAGGCGGCAGCTTCCCCGGTGGACACTACACCGGCCGAGGCTGTGCCGGAATTTACGGCCAATGAAGCGCCCGCAGCGGCGCAGCCGGTTCCTGCCTTTACCATTGAATACGGTACGGAACAAAAGGGAGCCGCGCTTATTGCGGATGCGGGCGAGGAGGCGGAACCGTTGCCGGAGACTCCGGCCGCGCCAGCAACAAATCCCCCCGCTGCAGAGGCAGCACCGGCAGCGACGGAAGCTCCGGCGGTGCAGGCAAAACCCTACGAGCTGCCGAAAGTCAAATACATTCTTTCCAAGCGGGTGAAAAAGAAAAATTCCCAGCTGGAACGGGAGATTGCGGAAAAGGCGCAGGTGCTGGCTTCGACGCTGGATAACTTCCATGTGAAGGCCAAGATCATCAATGCCTGCCATGGACCGGCCGTTACCCGCTATGAACTTGAGCCGGCCCCGGGCGTAAAGGTCAGCAAAATCACAAATCTTGCGGATGATCTTGCGCTGAGCCTGGCTGCCTTTTCCGTACGCATTGAGCCGATCCCGGGTAAAGCGGCGATTGGCATCGAGGTACCGAACAAGGAACTGGAAGGTGTCCAGCTCCGGGAGGTCCTGGAAAACGAGGCCTTTTCGGCGGCCAAGTCAAAGCTCACGGTCGGACTGGGAATGGATATCGGCGGCCAGGCAATCTTCGCTGACCTTGCCAAGATGCCGCATCTTTTAGTTGCCGGTGCTACGGGCTCAGGTAAATCTGTCTGCATCAATACGCTCATCACCAGCATCCTCTTCAAGGCGAAGCCGGATGAAGTGAAGTTCATCCTCATCGATCCGAAGATGGTAGAGCTCTCCAATTACAACGGCATACCGCATCTCATGGTACCGGTGGTAACGGATGCTAAAAAGGCTGCTTCCGTGCTGAACTGGGCGGTACAGGAAATGGAGAAGCGCTATGCGAAGTTTGCGGATAAGGGCGTCCGGGATATGGAGCGCTACAACAAATCCAACCCTGAGGATAAGATGCCATCGGTTGTCATCATCATCGATGAGCTCGCCGACCTCATGATGGTCGCACCGCACGATGTCGAGGATGCCATCTGCCGTCTGGCCCAAAAGGCCAGGGCGGCCGGGCTTCATCTGGTGCTTGCCACGCAGCGGCCTTCGGTCGATGTCATTACCGGTATCATCAAGGCCAATATCCCTTCGCGCATTTCCTTCTCGGTTTCTTCGCAGATCGATTCGCGGACAATTCTCGATATGGGTGGCGCTGAGAAACTGCTGGGTAAAGGCGATATGCTTTTCTATCCCGTAGGTGCGGCCAAGCCGCGGCGTGTCCAGGGCGCTTTTGTAAGCGATCAGGAGGTTGAGGAACTGCTGGATTATATCCGGGCGCAGGGCCAGGAGGCCGAAACCAATGAGGAGATCATTCAGTTCACCGAACAGGCCATGAAGGAAGACGGCAAGGAAAAGGAGTCTGCCGGGCCGCAGCAGGACGAACTGCTGCCGGAGGCTGTCAATGCCGTGCTGGCTACCGGTGTAGCGTCATCCTCCAGTATCCAGCGCCGTTTCCGCATCGGCTATACCCGTGCGGCCCGGCTCATTGACACCATGGAAGAGCTTCATATTGTAGGGCCAAATGCCGGCAGCAAACCACGGGATATTCTCATGACGACCGAGCAGGCGCTGGCCGCTGTGCAGAAAGCAATGGAATAAAATATCATAGAGAAACAAGAAGTCCGTGCCGGCTGCAGATCATGCAGCTGGCACGGACTTTATTTTTCGTTCAGCGCTTCAGTAAATACTGATGTTCATTGATGATTTCGGCCATGAGCATTTTCCCGTAGATGTCCGGATGCAGGCCGTCTGTGGCGAATTCCGGAGCCATGATGCTCTTCGTCGGATCGTAGAAATACGGTTCGAGATCGATATAATAGGGCTGCCGACGAATGTAAGCGTTGACCTCATCCATCTTCTGATGCCAGGCCGGATCGGTCTCGGTCTGGAAGGCCGCGTAGATGTTTGCCGGATTGATGGGCATGAGCGTAAGGAAGATGGGCCGGATATTGTTGCGCTCACATTTTTGGGCGATTGCGGCGAGGTCCGCGATGATGTCCTGCGCGCTGATTGTATCTGCCCGCAGGCTGTTGGAGCCGGTCAGAATGAAAAGATTGAGCGGCTGATAGGGAAGCACATCACTATCAAAGCGCAGCATTGTCGTATGTGATGTATCACCGCTGCGCCCCAGATTCACAGTTGGAAAATCAAGATAGGTGGTGTAGCTGTATTCCAGGCTGGCCGGTGAATAGGATACCGCCCCGCCGCCGTGGGTGATACTGTCACCAAAGGCACCCGCCAGGGCCCGCGTTGCGTGGTCAGCCACCTTGAATTCCTCCGTGTCGGAATAGACACCGATGGTGTTCCCGTTGTCATCGATGGCCCGTACCCGCCAGTAATATTCTCCGGCATAGGGGCGTGCGTACTCATCGTAGCAGCTGAAGGAATCGTTGGCAATCATATTCCAGACGCGGTTGTCGGAAGGCTCCGCATTGTTTTCCGCCGCTGGTCGGGCCGTCATGAGCTCAACCTCATAGCGGGTGATTCCATGCATTGGAATCCAGTGATATACCGGATACAGCGGCTGCTGGAAGCCGGGCATTGTATCGAAGTTATTCAGCAACGGCTTGTTTGGCATCGGCAGTGCCGGATTGATCTGGATCGGTTCGGCCTTGGAAAACTCACCGATCGGCTCCTTCTGCAGATTCATCGCGCGCACCCGCCAGTAGATATGCGGCTGATTGAGGAAGGGCTTGAGATCAGCCTGCCAGCCATTGGTATATACCTGCTGTGTGCTGTACAGATGATGCTGCTGCGAAAGCGCGATGCCGTATTCCTGCTCCGGGGGCGCGGACAGCAGTTCAATCTCATAGCAGACCGCCCGGGGAACCGTATGCCAGACAAGGTAAGGCATGGCACTCGCAGGATTGTCAGCCGTATAGCGGAAAATGGGAACGGGCCGGACAGGCTCAGCAAAATCAGGGTTTTCCACGTATGCCGAGGGCCCGTTGAGGCGACCGAACATGCCGTAGGCAGTAACCCGATAGTAGGTGGGAATTGCCGTGCCGGGAAGTTCATAGGTCGCCTTGAAGGTGAAATCCTCCTTCATGAGGTGGTAATCCGGTTCATCCTTGAGCTGCCCTGTCGTCCGGCTGAAGGTCTCGATTTTATAGAAGCAGGGATAGGGCAGCCGTTTCCAATTGAAGAAAATATGCCCGTCGTTCTCGGAAAAAGTGGCTTCCAGGGGAATGCCGCGAAGATTGAGAACATCCGTTTTCTCGGTGAGATAAATGCAAAGAACCGTAAAGGAAAAAATAATCAGCGTAAAGACAATAAATTTCTTCATAAAGACTCCGTGAATGTATAGTATAATGAATAAAAGCAATAATAGTATATCATGTTTTTCTTCAAAATAAGTAGAAAATATTCGAAAGAGGGATTTTATGGGAGAAAAGGGTCTTATTCTAGTTCATACGGGCGATGGCAAAGGAAAGACGACAGCGGCACTGGGACTCATGCTGCGTGCCTGGGGCGACGGGCTGCGCGTATTGATCCTGCAGTTCATCAAGGGCGGCTGGGAATATGGCGAGCTTAAGGCCATCCAACGCCTGGCCGCACTGGATGGTCGCCTGGAGCTTCGCCAGTGTGGCCGCGGCTTCAGCCAGCGCCAGGGCGAGGAACAGGCAAAGCATGCGGCCGCCGCGGCCGCCGCACTGCAGCAGGCCAGGGAGGAAATCCAGAGCGGTCGCTGGGATATGGTCATCCTCGATGAGGTCAATTATGCGGTGAAGTTCGGCCTGCTCACGGAGGAAGCAGTCCTGGAGCTGCTGCGGGAAAGGCCGGCCGGACTCCATCTGGTGCTTACCGGGCGTGATGCGCGTCCCGCCGTGATCGCAGCCGCCGATCTTGTTACCGAGATGAAGCTGATCAAGCACCCCTTTCAGCAGGGAATCAAGGCGCAGCGTGGCATTGAATTTTAGTATAAGGGTGTAAAGTTGTTTACTTTTGTGGCGAATTATTCTATAATATACGGAATGCAGTAATTTTAAAGCAAAAACGTAATGCAATATACACGTTTTTCGCTTTGGTTGTATACTCAGAAAATACAAAGCGAATAAAAAGATAGGTGGGGTCGTCATGAAAAGTGATATCGTCAAAAAGGGTGCTACACGCTGTGCACATCGTTCTTTGTTCCATGCTATGGGCTATGGCCCGGAGGATCTGGAAAAGCCGCTCATTGGTATCTGCAATTCCTTCAATGAGATCATTCCGGGGCATATGCACCTGCGCAGTATTGCGGAGGCGGCTAAGCTCGGGGTGGCCGCAGCCGGTGGTACACCTATGGAATTTCCGGCCATTGGCATTTGTGACGGTATCGCCATGGGGCATACCGGTATGAAATATTCTCTGGCAAGTCGTGAGCTCATTGCCGATTCCATCGAATCGGTGGCCATTGCCTCAGGGTTTGACGGCCTGGTGCTCATTCCAAACTGTGACAAGGTTGTCCCAGGCATGCTCATGGCTGCCGCCCGATTGAATATTCCCTGCGTTGTCGTCAGCGGCGGTCCAATGCTGGCCGGGCGCTTTGAGGGAAAGAACGTAAGCGTGAGCCAGTCCTTTGAGGCTGCGGGAAAATTTGCCGCCGGTAAAATGGATGAAGCTGAAATGACCGCATTAGAGGAGCATGCCTGCCCGGGCTGCGGTTCCTGTGCCGGTCTCTTTACCGCCAACACCATGAACAGCCTGACCGAGGCATTGGGCATGGGTCTGCCGGGCAACGGAACAATTCCGGCCGCCTACTTTGGTGCCCGCCGCCTGCTGGCCAAGCGTGCCGGTGCGGTCATCATGGATCTGGTGGCCCGGGATATCAAGCCGCGGGATATCATGACGCGGGACGCCTTTGAAAACGCCATGACCGTCGATATGGGCATCGGCGGTTCTTCCAATACGGTGCTTCACCTTACAGCCATTGCGCATGAAGCTGGCATTGAACTGCCCGCACCGCTCTTTGATGAGATCAGCCGCCGCACGCCGTACATCACGAAGCTGAGCCCGGCTGGTGTCCATCACATGCAGGATCTGGAGGAGGCCGGCGGCATATCGGCTGTCATGAAGGAACTGGCGAAGAAGGGCATCATCCATCTGGATGCCCTGACGATTACCGGCACGGTGGCAGAGCGCATCCGGGATGCTGAGATTCGTCGCCCCGATGTCATTCACAGCGTAGACAGCCCCTATCGTCCGGAGGGCGGCATTGCCATCCTGCAGGGAAATCTTTGCCCGGATTATGCAGTAGTCAAGGCTTCGGCAGTAACCGAGGATATGCTTGTCTACAAGGGAACAGCTAAATGCTTCAATTCGGAAGAGGATGGTGTCAACGCCATCATGGATGGCAAGATCCATAACGGTGATGTAGTTGTCATTCGCTACGAGGGGCCAAAGGGAGGCCCGGGTATGCAGGAGATGCTGAACCCGACTGCCGTCATCACCGGTATGGGGCTGAAGGTAGGCCTCATTACCGACGGTCGTTTCAGTGGAGCCAGCCAGGGCGCCTGCATCGGGCATGTTTCTCCGGAGGCCATGGAGGGCGGGCCGATTGCCCTCATTCAGGACGGGGATACGATTTCCATCGACATTCCCCATCGCCGGCTGGACCTTGAAATCAGCGAAGCGGAATTCGCCAAACGCCGGGCTGCCTGGAAACAGCCGGAGGCAAAGATTAAAACAGGGTACCTTTCCCGTTATGCACGCCTGACCACTTCGGCCAGCACGGGAGCTGTACTGAAATAAGCAGGCTGCAGCCCAGACATCGGTGTCTGGGCTGTATTTTTGTCCAGCCATATTTAATATTTGTAAAATCCTTTGGTTTTGGGTATAATAAGTTAGCTGTAAGGACATTATTTTCGAGGTGTTATGGATTTTGCATATTGTTTTGATTGAACCGGAGATTCCGGGAAATACAGGAAATATCGCCCGCCTTTGTGCGGCTACGGGCATAGAGCTTCACCTGGTGAAACCGCTCGGATTTTCTACGGATGATAAATATCTGAAACGGGCCGGACTCGATTACTGGCATCTTGTCAAAGTACACTATCATGAAAACTTTGATGAGGTTCTTGCCATGTATAAGGGACATAATTTCTACTACTGTTCCACCAAGGCCCCGCGGTCTTATACAGAAGCTGCTTTTCAGCCTGATGATATGCTGGTATTCGGCAAGGAGACGGCGGGCATACCGGAAAGCATACTGAAGGCGCATTGGGATACCTGTCTGCGCATACCGATGATTTCGGATGCCCGGTCGCTCAATCTCTCGAATTCCGTGGCAATTGTTGCCTATGAGGCTATGCGTCAGCTGGATTTTGCGAATCTGAAGCAGGCAGGCTTCGATCACTTAAATTAATTAGATAGGACTGAGTTTATTTTGCAGATCAACCAAAGCTTTGTTGATGAGATCAAAAATATATTGCCGGCGGAGCGCTTTCTTATCGAGGAACCGATGAAGAAGCATACGACCTTCAAGATTGGCGGTCCGGCGGATTATCTGATTTTTCCTTCCTCCATGCAGGAGGTTACCCTGATCTTTGATTTGCTGCGAAAATACAAGATTCCCTTTACGGTACTGGGAAATGGCTCGAATGTGCTTGTGCTCGACAAGGGGATTCGTGGTGCGGTGGTGAAATTCAATTCCCCGATGTCCTGGATCCGTCAGGAGGGAAATACCATCATTGCCGGCGCGGGAGCTCTTTTGAAGGATGTGTCCCAGTTTGCTGCCGACTGCGGCCTTACGGGAATGGAATTCGCAATCGGCATTCCGGGCAGCATCGGTGGTGCCGTGTTCATGAATGCCGGCGCCTATGATGGTGAAATGAAGCCGATCGTTTCCGGCGTACGGGCAGCGGCTGCCAGCGGCAAGCTGGTCGCGTATTCGCATGATGAACTGGATTTTGGCTATCGCCACAGCGTATTTCAGGATAACGGACAGGCGATTTGCGAGGTGGAAATTTCACTGCAGCCTGGCGATCCGGCAGCGATCCGCGAAAAGATGGACAGCTTTACGGAACGGCGCGAGAAAAAGCAGCCGCTGGAAATGCCAAGTGCCGGCAGTACCTTTAAGCGGCCGGAGGGCTATTTTGCCGGAACGCTCATCGAACAGACCGGACTTAAGGGATTCTCGGTCGGCGGTGCACAGATTTCCGCAAAGCATGCCGGTTTTGTCGTGAATTCTGGAGAGGCGACAGCGACGGATGTACTCAATCTCATTCATGAGGTACAGCGTCGGGTCTACGAAAAAAATGGTGTGAAGCTCTTCCCTGAGGTACGGATCTTAGGCGAAGAATGACAGGGGGAAGCACTTTTCGGAGTGCTTCTTTTTCATTTGTCGATCCAACATGAAATAAATGGAAAAAATCTGAAAATTATGCTATACTATGACTATACCCAAAGGGAAGGAGCGGATCATCATGAGAATAGAATTTTTAGGTGCAGCCCATACCGTAACCGGGTCCTGCTATTTGCTGGAAACCGGTGCCCACAAGCTATTAATCGATTGTGGCATGTTCCAGGGAGGAAAGCGCATTCGACAGCTGAATACGGAGGCCTTTCGCTTCAACCCCGGGGAAATCGAATGCCTGCTTTTGACGCACGCACATATCGACCATTGCGGCCTGATTCCGCGGCTCTGCCGGGAAGGCTTCAAGGGCCCTGTCTACGCGACGAAGGTAACCTGTGAGCTTGCCCATATCATGCTGCCGGATTCTGCCCATATCCAGGAATCCGATGCGGAGATCTTCAACCGCAAGGGCGCGCGCAGCGGCGATGAACCCATTCAGCCGCTCTACACGATTGATGATGCGGAGGCGTCTTTAAAGCATTTTTCCGTAGTTCCCTATGAAAACCGGGTACGTATCAATGAAAATGTCGAGGCCGTCTTCCACGATGCAGGGCATATCATTGGCTCAGCAATCATTGAGGTCTATGTGACCGAGGATGGCGAGACGACCAAACTGGTATTCTCGGGCGATCTTGGACAGCCCAATCAGCCCATCATAAAGGACCCGACCGTCATTGACGGCGCGGATTACCTGTTTGTCGAGTCGACCTACGGCGATCGGCTGCATCAGATCTACGACAAGGAAGAGGCATTAGCCGAGATTGTCAACGATACGATGGAGCGCGGCGGCAACCTTATCATACCGGCCTTTGCTGTAGGACGTACACAGACCCTGCTGTACTATTTCTATAAGCTCTGGAAGGCTGGACGCATCGAGGATGTGCCAATCATTCTCGATAGCCCGCTGGCCATTGCGGCAACACGGATCTTCATTCATAATTCCCAGGAATTCGATGATGAGGCCATGGGGCTGTTGCTGGAAAATGGTTCCATGCCACAGATGCCGCAGCTCAAGATTTCGGAAACGGCCGCAGAATCGAAGGCGCTGAACAGCTCGGAGGGCTCGGCAATCATCATCTCCGCCAGCGGCATGGCAGATGCCGGCCGTATCCTTCATCACCTCAAGCACAATCTCTGGCGCCCGGAGTCCACGGTGCTCTTCGTCGGCTATCAGGCAGAGGGATGCCTGGGCCGTCGTCTCATCGATGGCATCAAGCGCGTGAAGATCATGGGAGAGGAAGTTGTCGTGCGGGCCAAGATCCAGATGATGGATGGCTTCTCCGCCCATGCGGACAGTGCGCAGATTCTTTCCTGGATTGACCACCTCAAGGCACCGAAGCCGGCGCAGGTATTTGTTATGCACGGCGAGGCTCCCGCGGCCAATGCGCTCAAGGAACAGATCGAGGAGCAGTTTGGTGAGGCCGTATATGTTCCGTTCCAGGGAGATACAGCTACGATCAAGGGTCGGACCTGTGAGATTCAGACATCGAATATCCCCGCTGTTTCGGTGGAGATGGAGATGGAGGATTTCCTGCGGACCGTGGATTCGGTATATCGCCTGCAGCGGCGTAAAATCCTGCAGACGGTCATCAAGAATCCGGAGCTCATGGAACCGATCATCAAGACCGTACAAAAGGGCTGGAACTATATGAAGAAGCTTTTCAGCAGCTATAACATCTGATTTGCAATGCCGGCAGTTCAGACTGCCGGCATTTTATGCACCATGCATACGGCGGTTTTTGTTGACACTGTGCCGGAGGTGTGCTATCATCTAAAGAAAGAAAACAGTATATTGCCTTTTAAGATTAGTCCTGTGAGGCTGATAAAGGGAGCTTACATTTAGTAGCAATAAGTTTGTACAAAGCTAACCAGCTTTCTTATGCCTTCGCATGAGAAAGCTTTTTTTATACCTTGAGACAATGCTGTTCTTGCAAAATTATGCATGTTTGCTGTATAATTATTAAGGAGTGATCGAGTTGGGAAAAAACAATGTATCGCTGCGGGGCAGAAACATCCTGGATCTGGATGTTTTTTCACCGGAGGAAATCAATCTGGTGCTGGAAACAGCCAAAGAGATGAAGAACGTCATCCATCGCGACATCAAAAAGGTGCCGACCCTGCGGGGAAAATCCATCGTAACTCTTTTTTATGAACCGAGCACGCGTACGCGTACCTCCTTTGAACTGGCAGGGAAATATCTCGGTGCGGATGTAGTGAATATCAATGCAAGCACGAGCAGCGTCGTAAAGGGCGAGAGCCTGCGCGATACGCTGCAGACGATTGAAGCCATGGGCGTAGACGCGATTGTCATGCGCACCAAGGCGGAGGGAGCAGCGGAATATGCCGCGAAGGCAGTGAGCCCGGTCATCGTCAATGCCGGTGACGGAGCGCATGCACATCCTTCGCAGGCTTTGCTCGATCTCTTTACCATTCAGCAGCACAAGGGGCATCTCGCCGGCTGCAAGGTGGCAATTCTGGGCGATATCCTGCACAGCCGGGTAGCCCGTTCGGATATCCACGGCATGCGGAAGATGGGAATGGAGGTTCATCTGGCCGGTCCGAAGACACTGCTGCCACGCTTCCTGTATCAGGAGGAAGGAATCTTCGTCCATGATAATGTAGAAGACGCCATTCGGGATGCCGATGTCATCAATGTGCTGCGCATCCAGCTTGAACGCCAAAAAGCAGGTCTCTTCCCATCAACCAGAGAGTATGCACGCCTGTATGGGCTCAGCGAGGATCGCCTGGCTATGGCCAAGGAAGATGCGCTGGTGCTGCATCCTGGTCCGATCAACAAGGGACTGGATATTTCGCCATTTGTCGCTTACGGAAGCCACTCGGCTATCCAGGAGCAGGTACAAAATGGTGCGGCTGTTCGCATGGCACTGCTGACACTGGTTCTGACAGGAGGGAAAAACATTGAAACAATTGCTTAAAGGTGGACATGTAATCGATCCGGCCAATGCGTTGGATGAAATCGCGGATGTACTCATAGAAAATGGAAAGATCAAGGCTGTCGGTGCTGATTTGCCGGCCAAGGGAGCTGAAATCATCGATGTCACAGGCAAGCTCGTGACGCCGGGACTCATTGATATGCATGTCCATTTCCGTGAACCGGGCCAGGAGGCCAAGGAGGATTTCGCATCGGGTTCCATGGCAGCTGCTGCTGGCGGCTACACGACGGTTGCGACGATGCCGAATACGAGTCCGGTCGTGGATACTGCGGCTCTGGTACGCAGCCTGCAGAAAAGAGCGGCTGAGGCCGCCTGTGTCCACATAGAAATCATCGGCGCTCTCACGAAAGGCCAGAAGGGAGCGGAGCTTGCTGAGCTGGGCGATATGACAGCAGCCGGTGCGGTGGCTTTTTCCGATGACGGACACTTTGTTGAACGGGCGAAGGTGCTGCTGAACGGTTTTGACTATCTGCGCGCCTTCGATAAGATCATCATCAATCACGACGAAGAGCCGACACTGGTCGAGGGCGGTCTCATGAACGAAGGTCATCGCAGTGCGATGCTGGGCATGAAGGGGCGGCCGACAGTATCCGAGGACATTGCGGTAGCCCGCGATATTCTGCTGGCTGAATATGCGGATGCCCGTGTGCATGTAGCGCATATCAGCTCAGGCCGGGCCGTTGATCTGGTGCGCCAGGCGAAAAAGCGCGGCGTCAAGGTCACAGCGGAGGTGACGCCACAGCATGTCACCATGACAGAGGATTGCGTAAGCATCAGCGACTCTTCGACGAAGATCAATCCGCCGCTGCGCTCCCAGGCTGATACAGAGGCCATGCTGGCCGGCCTGAAGGATGGCACCATCGATATGGTCGTCACCGATCACTCGCCGCATGCGCAGGAGGAAAAGGATCAGGAGTATTGCTATGCTCCCAGTGGTTTCCCGGGACTGGAAACTGCACTTGGCGTCATGCTCACCGATCTCTATCATACCGGCAGGCTTTCCCTGCCGGAAATCATCGAAAAGATGGCCTGGGCGCCGGCCCGGGTATTTGGACTGGAGGCTGGCAGCCTGTCCAAGGGAATGCCGGCGGATATCACCGTCATCGATCCGGAGCTTTCCTGGATTGTCGATGACAAGAACTTCTATACCAAGGGCTCTCATTCGCCCTTCATCGGCCGTGAGCTCAAGGGTAAAGCGGTCATGACCCTGGTAGATGGCAAAATCGTTATGCAGGATGGAAAAATCAACGGCTAAGCGGGGGTGTTGTTTTGAAAGGTAAATTGATTTTGGAAGACGGCAGTGTGTTCACCGGACAACTGCTCAACAATATAAAGGCAACAGGTGAAGTTGTTTTCAATACAGGAATGACAGGCTATCAGGAAATCCTCACGGACCCGTCCTATTGCCGTCAGATCGTTACGCTGACCTATCCGATGATCGGGAATTATGGTGCCGCAGAACTCTTTATGCAGTCACGTAAATCCTTCGTCAACGGCTTCATCATCGGCGAGCTCTGCGCGGAAGGCAGCAACTGGCAGATGGAGGGCTCCCTGAGCGACTTTCTGACCAAGCAGGGAATTCCCTGCCTCTATGATGTTGATACCCGGGCTGTGACCAGGAAGATCCGCTCGGCAGGAACGATGAAGGGAATCATTGTTCCCGAGGATGCCGCACAGACAGAAATTGATGAGCTCTTTGCGGTTCCAATCAAAAAGGATGTCGTCAACGAGGTCACGACGCCGGAGGTCTATACGATGGAAACCGATGGCCCTTCGGTGGTGGTCATGGACTTTGGCATCAAGCGGAATATCCTGAACTCACTGCATCATCTGGGCTGCAGCCTGACGGTTGTTCCCGCACAGACCAGCGCCAGGGAAATCCTTGCTCTCCAGCCGGACGGAATCTTCCTTTCCAACGGGCCTGGTGACCCAAAGGACGTTCCGGAAGTCATTGCGACCATCAAAGAGCTCATCGGCAAGAAACCGATGTTCGGCATCTGTCTTGGGCATCAGCTTCTGGCACTGGCCCTTGGCGCCGATACCTACAAGCTGAAGTTCGGCCATCGTGGCTCCAATCAGCCTGTCAAGAACCTGCAGAATGGCCGTGTCCATATCTCTTCGCAGAATCATGGCTATGCCGTGGATGAAAAATCCCTTGCGGGCCTCCCGCTTGAGGTCACGCATCTGTCTGTCAACGACGGCACGGTGGAGGGCATGCGCCATACCGGGCTGCCGATTTTCTCCGTACAGTACCATCCGGAAGCATCGCCGGGGCCTGACGATAACATGTATTTGTTCGATCAATTCTGGACGATGCTGACGAAGGGGGAATAAGCATGCCAAAAAAATCGTATTTAAAAAAGGTCCTGGTCATCGGTTCCGGACCAATCATCATCGGTCAGGCTGCAGAGTTTGACTATGCCGGCTCCCAGGCCTGCCGTGCACTGCGGGAGGAAGGGCTGGAGGTCGTACTCGTCAACAGCAATCCGGCAACGATCATGACCGATGCTCACATGGCCGACCGGGTATATATTGAGCCCCTGACCGTGGAATTCCTCGAGGAAATCATCAGCAAGGAACGTCCGGACGGTCTGCTGGCAACCCTGGGGGGCCAGGCCGGACTCAATCTGGCCGTGCAGCTTTCTGAACAGGGAATCCTGGAAAAATATGAAGTGGAATTGCTTGGCACTTCGCTGGAGGCCATCAAGAAAGCGGAGGATCGTGAACTCTTCAAGGAAACCATGCAGAAGCTCAACGAGCCGATTCCGGAAAGCACGATTGTTGAGGATGTTGCCTCTGCGGTCTCCTTTGCCAATGAAATCGGCTATCCGATCATCGTCCGCCCGGCCTACACCATGGGTGGTACCGGCGGTGGTATTGCTGACAATGAGGAAGAACTCATCGAGATCGTCATCAAGGGCCTCAAGTACAGCATGATCGGCCAGGTGCTCATCGAGCGCAGCGTCGCAGGCTGGAAAGAAATCGAATACGAAGTCATGCGGGACGGTAACGATAACTGCATTACCGTCTGCAATATGGAAAATTTTGACCCGGTAGGCGTCCATACGGGTGACAGCATCGTTGTCGCACCGTCACAGACCCTTACGGACCATGAATATCAGATGCTCCGGAGCGCTTCCCTGCGTATCATCCGCGAACTGGGCATCGAGGGCGGCTGCAACGCCCAGTATGCACTGGACCCGGACAGCAACCGTTACTATGTCATCGAGGTGAACCCGCGCGTAAGCCGTTCTTCGGCACTGGCTTCGAAGGCAACGGGCTATCCGATTGCCAAGGTATCCGCCAAGATCGCAATCGGCTATGCACTGGATGAAATCACCAACGCGGTAACCCAGAAGACCAAGGCCTGCTTTGAGCCGGCTCTTGACTACTGCGTGGTCAAATTCCCGCGCTGGCCATTCGATAAGTTTGTTTTCGCCGATCACACCCTGGGAACCCAGATGAAAGCAACCGGCGAGGTCATGTCCATTGATCGCAATTTTGAGGGCGCTATCCTCAAGGCGGTCCGCTCCCTGGAAATCGGCGTGAACCGGCTGCATATGGAAATCATGGACAGCTGGGATGACGACCGGGTCATCAAGAACCTGGCCCGCATCAACGACCAGCGCATCTTCGTCATAGCTGAGGCCCTGCGCCGCGGTATAGCCGATGTCGATAAAATCCATGAAATCACGAAAATCGACGAATGGTTCCTCTATAAGATCAAGAATATCACGGATATCGAAAATCGCATCAAGGTAGAGGAAATCACGCCGAAGCTCATGCTGGCAGCTAAGAATGCCGGCCTGGCCGATCGTTCGATCGCAGAGGTCGCGGGCAAGACAATGGATGAGATCCGCACGCTGCGCAAAACCATGAATATCCTGCCAAGCTATAAGATGGTCGATACCTGTGCCGCTGAGTTTGAGGCAGCGACGCCGTATTACTACTCGACTTTCCATGCCCAGGAAGATGAGGTTGATACGACCTCCAGCAAGCGCAAGGTCATGGTACTGGGCTCCGGACCGATACGCATCGGCCAGGGTGTCGAGTTCGATTACTGCTCCGTACACTCTGTATGGGCACTGCGGGATATGGGCATCGAGGCCATCATCGTCAACAACAATCCGGAAACAGTCAGCACGGATTTCGATATCTCCGACCGGCTCTACTTTGAACCGCTCACACCGGAGGATGTCCTGAATATCATCGACAAGGAACAGCCAGAAGGCGTCATTGTCCAGTTTGGCGGCCAGACGGCCATCAATCTGGCCGCATCGCTGCAGGCAGCTGGTGTCAAGGTCTTTGGTACCTCGGTAAATGATATCGACCGGGCCGAAGATCGCGAGCGCTTCGACGAAGTACTCACACAGGCACAGATTCCGCGTCCGCGCGGTACGAGTGTGACGAATCTTGCGGATGCCATCAAGGGTGCTGCCGAAATCGGCTATCCTGTCATGGTCCGTCCTTCCTACGTGCTGGGCGGCCGGGCGATGGAAATCGTCTATAATGAGGACGAACTGCGCGATTACATGAGCCGGGCGGTCAAGGTCACGCCGGATCATCCGGTGCTGGTTGACCGTTATATGCAGGGTACTGAAGTCGAAGTCGACGGGATTTCCGACGGCATCGATGTGGTCATTCCGGGTATCATGGAGCATGTGGAGCGTGCGGGCGTACATTCCGGTGACAGCATCGCCGTATATCCGCCGCAGACACTGTCCTCCAAGGTCATCTATACCATCATCGACTATACGAAGCGGCTGGCTATCGGCCTGCATGTCAAGGGCCTGCTGAATATCCAGTATGTCGTAGTCGACGGCGAGGTCTATGTCATCGAGGTAAATCCACGCTCGAGCCGTACGGTTCCTTTCCTGAGCAAAGTCACGGACGTGAAGATGGTGGATGTAGCTACGCAGGTAGCGCTCGGGGCTTCGCTCAAGGAGCTTGGCTTCAAGTCCGGGCTCGTTCCGCCAAGACCGTATGTCGCGGTAAAAGCACCGGTATTCTCCTTTGCGAAGATGCAGGATGTCGATATCTCGCTTGGACCAGAAATGAAGTCCACAGGCGAGGTCATGGGCATTGATTATCACTATGCACGGGCACTCTATAAGGCCATTACCGGAGCAGGCATGAATATTCCGGTCAAGGGACGCATCCTCTTCACCGTAGCGGATAAGGATAAAGATGAAATGAAGCAGTTGGCCAAGGCCTTCTCTGAGCTGGGCTTTGAGCTGGCCGCTACGGAAGGGACGGCCAAGGCCATCCGTTCGCTGGGCATCGATGCTGATATCGTGGGCAAGGTGCACGAGCGCAGCACCGATATCATCCAGATGATAAAAACCGGCCAGATCAACATGGTCATCAATACCCTGACCCAGGGCAAGGGATCAGCCAAGGATGGCTTCAAGATCCGTCGCGCAACCGTAGAGCATGGCATTGCCTGCCTGACCTCTCTCGATACAGCCTGGGAGGTGCTGCGCGTGCTCTCCTTCATGCGCGAGCGCCGTCTGGTGTACTCGCTGGCCTTGCAGGACTATGTAGGCGGTGGTGATGACCTTGCCTAAGCTGGCCATCGATGGAGAAATTCTTGAAAACAGCCTGATCGGGCCGCAGATGTATCGTCTGCTGGTCCATTGTCCGGCGATTGCCGCGCAGGCAGCGCCCGGACAGTTCATTCAGGTACGGGTGGAGCGCGGCCAGCTGTTGCTGCGCCGTCCCATCAGCCTGGCCGATGTGGATCGGACAGCCGGTACGCTGACGCTCATCTACCGCGTTGTAGGAAAGGGAACGGCCGCAATGGCTGCGCTCCAGCCGGCAGATCCTATCAATTGTCTTGGACCGCTTGGTCATGGCTTCAGCCTGACCGCCAAGAAGCCGCTGCTCGTAGGCGGCGGCATGGGCATTGCACCCCTGCTGTTCCTGGCGAAGACCTTTGCGGGCAAGGCCTCGATCCTCATGGGAGGACGCAATGCGGAAGAAATGTTCTGGCCGGAACTTTATCAAGGTCTGGTTCAGGATGTTTTCATCACGACGGATGATGGATCGATGGGCACAAAGGGCTTTACTGTCACCCTTTTGCCGGCGCTGCTGCAAAAGGGCGCCTATGACCGGATATTCGTTTGCGGACCTGAAATCATGATGCGCGGTGTGGCAGGCATTGCGAAGGAAGCCGGCATCGCCTGCGAGGTATCGCTTGAAAAGCGCATGGCCTGCGGTCTGGGAGCCTGTCTTTCCTGCTCAATCGATACAACGGATGGACAGCGCAAAAAGGTCTGCAAGGATGGTCCGGTATTCCCGGCGCAGGAGGTGTTCTGATGGAAATGAATACACGGCTGGCTACCAACGTGGCCGGCATCCATATGGCCTCCCCGGTCATGACAGCTTCGGGAACCTTTGGCTTTGGTGAGGAATTCGCTGATTTCCTCGATCTGCATGCGCTGGGAGCTGTCGTCGTAAAGGGGACGACCTTGAAGCCGCGCCGCGGCAATGATGGCGTGCGCATCACGGAGACTCCGGCCGGCATGCTGAACTGCATCGGACTCGAAAACCCCGGTGTAGAGGTTTTTCTGCAGAATATCCTGCCCCGTATCGAAAAATATCACATGAATGTCATTGTAAATATATCCGGCAGTACGGTAGAGGAATATGGCCAGCTGGCAGCGATGCTGGACGTTCCCGGCGTCGCCGGCATCGAGCTCAATGTTTCCTGCCCCAACGTCAAAGAGGGCGGTATCATATTCGGAACCGATCCAAAGGCAGCGGCAGCCGTAGTGGCAGAGGCCAAGCGCCATACAAAAAAGCCCGTGATCCTGAAGCTCTCGCCGAATGTGACGGATATCGTCCTGCTGGCAAAAGCCGTAGAAGCGGCAGGCGCGGATGCGATTTCGCTCATCAATACCCTTTTGGGCATGGCCATTGATATCCGCAGCCAACGCCCCGTATTGGGAAATATCACCGGCGGTCTTTCCGGCCCCTGCATCAAGCCGGTTGCTCTGCGCATGGTCTGGCAGACAGCGCAGGCCGTACAGATTCCGGTCATCGGTATGGGCGGTATCTCCTCGGCCGAGGATGCCGTTGAATTTCTGCTGGCTGGCGCCAGCGCCGTTTCTATCGGCACCGCTAATTTTGTCGACCCGGGCATCGCGGCCAGCATCAGTGCCGGAATCGATGCGTATCTCGAGGAACGCGGTATCCGCAATGTAGCGGAAATCGTCGGAGCCCTGAAGCTATAGAAAGGAAGATGCAGATGGCAGATTCACGTCTCATTGCCGCGCTGGACTTTCATACCATGAGAGAGGTTGAGGCTTTCGTGGAACTACTGGGAGACAGTGTGTGCTATTATAAAGTTGGCATGGAACTCTTTTACAGTGCCGGCAGCCAGGTCATCACGTATCTGAAAAGCCAGGACAAGGACATCTTCCTGGACCTCAAGCTGCATGATATACCCAATACCGTGGCAGAAGGACTTTGCTCCCTGATGCGTCTCGGCGCGACTATGCTGAATGTCCATGCCTCCGGCGGCTATACCATGATGAAGACCGCTGCCGACAGGGTAAGGGAAGAGGCTCAGCGTCTGGGGATTCCACGTCCCAGGCTCATTGCCGTGACGATTCTTACGAGCATCAATGACGATGACTGGCAGGGACTGGGGCAAACTGCGTCCATTGGTGCGCAGGTCGTGCGCCTGGCCCGACTGGCTCAAGCGGCCGGGCTGGATGGCGTCGTCGCCTCGCCGCAGGAAGCAGCGGCCATCCGTGCCGCCTGCGGGCCTGATTTTCTCATTGTAACGCCGGGAATTCGCCCGGCAGGTGCAGCAATCAACGATCAGAGCCGTATTGCTGCGCCTGCCGCTGCCCTGGAAAACGGAGCCTCACATCTGGTCATTGGCCGGCCTATCCGCCAGGCAAAGGACCCGAAGGCGGCCGCACTTACTATTATCAAGGAAATGGAGACGATTGTATGACAGAACAGGAAGTCAAGGATTTACTCATAAAGACCAACGCCATCATGGAGGGTCATTTTCTGCTGACCTCAGGTCTGCATAGCCCACATTATGTAGAAAAATTCAACGTGCTCCAGCATCCTGCCTACACGGAAAAGCTCTGCCAGGCCATGGCAGAAAAATTCAAAGACCAGAATATCCAGACCGTTGTCGGTCCTGTCACGGGCGGTATCCTACTGGCTCATGAGACAGGCAAGGCCCTGGGAACCCGGGCCATTTTCACGGAACGTGAAAACGGCAAGATGACCTTCCGCCGTGGTTTCAGCCTGCAGCCGGGAGAACGGGTACTCATCGTGGAGGACATCGTGACTACAGGCGGTTCCATCAAGGAAGTCATCGATGTGGTCAAGGCCCAGGGCGGAATCCCGGTAGCCGTGAGCATGCTCGTCGACCGCAGCGGCGGCAAGGCCAGCTTTGGCGATGTTCCCTGCACAGCTCTGCTGCATCTGAATGTCGAGACCTATAAGCCGGAGGAATGCCCGCTTTGCAAGCAGGGAATCCCGATGACCAAGCGCGGGAGAACCGGCAAATAACCCATGTAAGCTGTATTTCAGAGTCAGCCTTTTTTGGCTGGCTCTTTTCTCTTTTAAAGGCGGCTGGCAATCTTCTTGGCTTTAGAGGACAGAATGTGCTAAACTACACATAACAGAAGTATCCAGCGAGGAGTTAATGTATATGACGAAAGGAAAAATGCTGGCGGCAGCGATTTGCTGTCTCCAGTTTATGGGCCTGCCTGCAGGACAGGCGGCAGGCGCTGAAGGTCCGGCTGTAGAGGCCCAGCTGCAGGCAACTTTTCCTGATGCGGTGGAGGCCGGAGAGGAGTACGCTCTGAATCGCCGCCTGTTCAAGGGCTATCAGGGAAGAGGAACAATGCTGCTGGACAATCATGGCGTACGCCAGGTCGCGATCTATATCAACGGACACCGACTGCCCCTGGCGGAGCCGCTTCCTGACGGCGAACTGCAGCTCGCCATTGGCGGCTACTGCCGCGATGGCGACAATACATTAAAGGTGCTCCAGCTGCAGCCCGCAGACGGGAAGCTGACAATCCGCATCCCATATCCGACACTGGTGACAGGGATACCTGCCCAGGTGGGGATGTCGGCTAAAAAACTGGCTCAGGTGGATGAAGTGCTCGAACAGGATGTAAAGAACGGTTTTCCTGGTGCGGTGCTGTTTATCGTGAAGGATGGCCGCATCGTAAAGGAAAGCGCCTATGGCTGGGCTAAGCTTTACGAACAGCGTCAGCAGCTGGCGCCGGACCAACGTGAACCCATGCGCACGGATACCATGTTCGACCTGGCCTCCAACACGAAAATGTACGCGGTTATTCTCTCCTTTATGAAGCTTATGGATGAAGGAAAGGTGAACCCGGAGGACCCCATTGTGAAATATCTGCCGGAATATCGCGGGGAGGGCAGGGAAAACATCCGCATCCGCGATGTCATGACCCATTCTGCAGGCTATGCCCCCCTGGTTCCATTCCATAAGCCGCAGGCAGGCGCCTTCTATTCCCGGCAGCGGGAAAAAACCATCGCCTTATTGCCCAAGGTTCCGCTGACCTATCCGGTGGGAACAAAAACCGTATACAGCGATACCGACTATATGCTGCTGGCGGCCCTGCTGGAGCGGATTACGGGGGAGCGTCTGGATGTCTATACGGAAAAGCATATCTATCAGCCGCTGGGCCTCAGCCATACTGTATTCAATCCGCTGCAGAAGGGATTTCAGGCGGGCGATTTTGCTGCTACAGAGCCTTGCGGCAACACACGCAGCGGCATGATCGATTTCCCTGGTATCCGCACCTACACACTGCAGGGAGAGGCCCATGATGAACTTGCCTGGTATTCGATGGGCGGAGTATCCGGGCACGCCGGCCTGTTTTCCCGGCCGGAGGATATGGCGGTATTGGCCCAGCTGCTGCTGAACCGGGGCGGCTATGGAAAATATCGGCTGTGCCGGCCGGAGATCTTTGATTATTTCACCAAGCCGACCGATCGCAACGCCCGCTTCGGCCTTGGCTGGAACAAGATGGTCTTTCCGGATCGCATCTGGGAATTCGGCCCTTATGCGAGCCCGGCGGCGATTGCACATACAGGCTGGACTGGCATAGATATCTGCATCGATCCCCGATATGATCTCGCGGTCCTCCTGTTTACCAACCGTGTCCATGCGCTCAATGTTCCCGGGAATCCGAATACCTTCCTCACCAATGACTTCGCCGCCTGCAGCTATGGCAGCATCATGTCCCTGGTCTATGAATCCTTTTTAGAAAAATGAATTCCTGGGTGACATTGTATCGCGCACAGGAATCCTTTACAATAAAGCACGAGGTGGATTTATTTGAAGAAAGAAAACATTGAAAAGGTCGAGCAGGAGACTGCCGACTGGGGCTATATGGAAACACTGCCGTCGGAATGGTTTGGCTTTCGTTTCCGGAAGGACATGCACGTCAATGATGATATGTATGAATTATACAGCTACCATAACGAGGCCGCCCATCGCAGCCTGACGACCTATTTCCATGAGGAAACCCACGAATATAAGCTGCGTGTGCGCATCGGCCTGACGGAATTCTGCCGCATCGAATTCATTGCGCCGGATCTTGCCGCCTTCGAAAACCTGCTTCGCGAACAGTTTGAGGCAATGCTGCACGACCTCGCGGAATTCAATCCGGCAACCATCAATCGCATTGTGCGGGATAAGCATATCCTGGAATGGGATTACTCGAAACTGCTGCCGGATACCAAGGACGGCTTCACGCTCTTCATCCGGCCCAGCCAGCCGGTCCGGGTACTGAACGGTTCTTATATCGTCTTTGATTATTCGGATTTTGCGACGGAAAGCAATTTTATCATCTACTACAATATGTTCCGGGACGAATTCTTCGGCGAGGCCCGGATCAACAACATTCCGGATGTGAACTATACCTTCGATGCAACCGAGCTGCCGGAACTGGAAGAAAAATTGGAAACGAATCTTCATTCCCGATTGCTCGGTATCCGGGAAAAACTGGCTGCTCAGCAATAAATTTGCCGAAACGCGGCAATCCATGGTAAAATAAAGAGAAGCGCCTGTATTCAACGATACAGGCGTTCTTTATGGAGATATGAGGTGTTCAAATGATTGTAATCGACAAAGCGATCCTTCACATATTGGATTTCAATACCGGCATGACAGCCTTTTCTGACGAACTGCTGGTTCCAAGCGGCAGCATTGAGGAATTTCTGCTCAAGCATATCGAAAAATCCCTGGCCAGCCAGGAAGCCAAGCCCGGTGTCTTCTATGAGGACAGCGAGTGCAAAAAGCTTTTGCGCGGCTATCTGGATGGTGACATGGATTTTGTACCATTTTCCAAGGAAATTGCCCATACACTCGAGCAGGCACTTTCGCATGCGGAGGAAATGGTATCGGCGGATCTCATCATCTGTGATGTGCGCATCGAAGATGCACGGAAGATCGTCATTTTCAAATGCAACAGCCACATGGGCTTTGTACATCAGGTCACGCAGACTCCGACAGGAACAAAAAATGATATTGTCAACCATTATTCCATTCTGCCGAACCTGACACAGAAGATCGAGGAATTCGCGTTCATTGATGCGCAGACACTGGAGCTGTCCATCTTGGCCAAAAAGTATACCATTGATGGAAATTCGATTTTTGTATTCCCGGAAATCCTCCTGGAATGCGCGCAGGCACCGTCTCCCAAGGAGACCATCAAAAAGATCAGCCAGGCGGTGAAACAGGTCGCTGAGGCTTATGGACAGGACAATGTCGCGGCCGCGGCCGCAATGAAATCCTTCATTGCCGAAAATATGGAGGTATCCGCTGAGCTTGACCCGCGTGAGGCCGGCAAGGCTGTATTCAAGGACAATCCGGCCATGCAGGCCGATTACAGCCAGCAGATGCAGGAAGCCGGTTTTACCGAGCCCGTCAAAATGGACCCGGAGTCTACATTGAAAAAGATGCGCAATCACAAGCTCAAGACCGATACGGGCATCGAGCTTACAATTCCTACGGATTACTTTGAGAATACCGAGTTCGTGGAATTCAACCGGAACGCGGATGGTTCTTTATCCATTACGCTCAAGCATATACAGAATATCATGAACCGCGGCTGAAAGAGGTGCGACTGTGAAGGTACATGGAGAACTGCAAAACATAAAAAGCCATATCGTAGAGGCGCTGGAGTCTGTCTATGATTATGCCGTACCGATTGGACAGCTCTCTACCAACGATCTCAATGAAAAGCTGGTGGAAGTCACCGAGCTTTTGGATCGGGAGGTTGCGGTCTACATCAACCGCCAGGGCAAAATTGTCCAGGTGTCCGTTGGCGATTCAGCGACCGTCGATCTGCCGGAGCTGCAGGCCCGCAACAGCCAGCGCCTGTCGGGCATCCGCTGCATCCACACGCATCCGAGCGGCGACACTACGCTGAGTGCCCCGGATGTTTCATCTTTGCGGCGCCTCCGCTTTGATGTGATGGCTGCCATTGGCCGCCAGGGAAATGATCTCATGGGCAGTGCGGCCTTTTTCACCGGGGAACAGGACGAGGATGGTACACCGCGGCTGCAGGGCTTTGGCCCGGTACAGGCAGCCATGCTGAATCAGATCAATCTGACCTGGCTCATCACCACAATCAATAAAAAGCTGGGGCGACAAAGCCTGAATGAAACAGCGGAAGAAGAGGAACGGGCTCTGCTGGCCGGTATCGAATACACCGGGAACCGTTCAGCATGGTCGCTGGAGGAATCGCTGGCCGAACTGGAACGCCTGGCCGAGACAGCCGGCGCCAAGGTCATGGGGCGCTTTACACAGCGTCGGGAAAAGCCGGACGCGGCCCTGTTCCTCGGCAAGGGTAAGGTAGAGGAAATCGCTATGGCTGCCCAGAATACCGATGCGAACCTGTTGCTGTTGGATGATGAGCTCACGCCTTCTCAGCAGCATAATCTCGAACAGCTGCTGGGTATCAAGGTGTTGGATCGTACAGCGCTGATCCTTGATATCTTTGCACAGCGTGCCAATTCCCAGGCAGGCAAGCTGCAGGTCGAGCTTGCTCAGCTGAAATACAATCTGCCGCGCATTGGCGGGCAGGGCCTGGTGCTTTCCCGTCTGGGAGGCGGCATTGGTACACGCGGTCCCGGTGAGACCAAACTGGAGGTTGACCGGCGGCGCATCTACGCGAAAATCCACGATATCGAGAAGGAGATTTCACGCCTTGCGCAGCATCGGCAGCTTCATCGCAACCGCCGCCGGGAAGCCCGCCTGCCGCTGGTGGCACTGGTCGGCTACACGAACGCAGGGAAATCTACGCTGCTCAATGCACTGACAGGCTCTGAGGTTTTCGCCGAGGACAAGCTCTTTGCTACGCTTGATCCGACAACAAGGCGAACTCTGCTGCCGGATCAGCAGGAAATCCTGCTGACTGATACGGTCGGCTTTATTCAAAAGCTGCCACATACACTGGTATCCGCCTTCCATGCCACCCTTGAGGAGGTGGTAGAGGCCGATCTTCTGCTGCATGTCGTCGACTGCAGCAACGAGAACTATGAGCTGCAGATTGCAGCGGTCATGGAGGTTTTGAAAGAGCTGCAGGCGGCGGAAAAGCCGATGCTCTATGTATTCAATAAGGCGGACCGCCTCGCGAGCCCGAATCTTTGTGAACGCATGCGGCGGGGGAGGGATGGCGTATTCATCTCTGCCCGCCAGGGGGAAAACCTCGATGGATTGCGGCAGAAGATTGCGGATTTTTTTGCCGAAAGCCAGCTTGCGATGAAGCTTTGCATCCCATTTGCCGAGGGCGCAGTTGTCACCCGGCTGCATCAGATTGCCACCGTCCGGCATACGGACTATAATGAACAAGGAACTGTACTGGACGTGCTGCTGCCGCATTCTGAGGCAGAGGCCTTCCTCAAATATAAAATAGAAGAAAGCAAGGAAATAGAATCATGACGTTTTCAAAAAAATTACTGGATATCAAACAGAAGGTATTGGCTGACTCCCAGCCGTTATTCACGCAGATTGACGCAATTGCTGAAGCGAATACGCTGAAGGTGCTCGATGCCATGCGCAAGGTGCGGGTATCTGACGCACATTTCAATACGACCTCGGGCTATGCCTATGATGACATTGGCCGCGGCAAGCTGGAAGAACTCTATGCGGAGATCTTTGGCGCCGAACGCGCACTGGTCCGCACGCAGTTTGTCTCCGGCACCCATGCACTCGCAACGGTTCTGTTTGGTATTCTGCGTCCTGGTGACGAGCTCGTATCACTTACCGGGGCTCCCTATGATACCATGCAGACGGTCATTGGCTATGCCAACCCGAGTAAGGGTTCCCTGCGGGAATTCGGTATTCTCTATGATGAGCTGCCAATGCGCGAGGGAAAGGTCGACATGGCGGGAATTGCCGGAAAGATAAAGCCGGAAACCAAGATGGTGCTCATCCAGCGATCCCGTGGCTACAGCATGCGTTCGCCGCTGACCATAGAAGATATCCGCGCCATCTGTACGGAAGTAAAGCGGGTGAAGCCGGACTGTGTCTGCTTCGTGGATAACTGCTACGGCGAATTCGTTGACCTGCAGGAGCCGGTACAGGCCGGTGCTGATATCATGGCGGGCTCGCTCATCAAGAATCCGGGCGGCGGCATCGCACCAACAGGTGGATATATTGCCGGTCGCGATGAACTCGTAGAGCTCGCTTCTTACCGGCTCACAGCACCGGGCATGGGGGATGAGCTGGGAGCTTCGCTCGCAAACAACCGTTTGCTGTTCCAGGGACTTTTCCTCGCTCCGCATGTGGTTGCCCAGGCCATCAAGGGAGCGGTCTTTGCGGCTGGCATGTTCGCGGCCCTCGGCTATAAAACGCTGCCGTTACCTACGGAGGTTCGTGGCGATATCATTCAGGCCATCGAGCTCGGCACCGCTGAAAAACTCATCGCGTTCTGCGGCGGCATTCAGAAATATTCTCCGGTGGACTCCTTTGCGGCTCCAGAGCCCTGGGATATGCCGGGCTATGCGGATAAAATCATCATGGCTGCCGGTACCTTCGTACAGGGCGCTTCCATTGAGTTCAGCGCTGATGGTCCGCTGCGTGCACCGTACAATGTCTATCTGCAGGGTGGGCTGACCTTTGAACATGCCGTAATCGGCATCATGGGCGCAGCGCAGGCCATAGAGGACTTACCGCAAAAAGAATGACCGGCAGTGATGGTCATCTGAATAAACAGACAGAAAACGGCCCCGGCAGATCTATATCTTTCTGCCGGGGCCATTGTGATGGGGAAACTTATATGTACATTGCTGCTACATCTGACGGTAGACACCAATGACCTTTCCCAGAACTGCCACGTTCTTTTCATAAAAAGGTTCCATCGTATCATTTTCCGGCTGCAGGCGAATGCAGTCCTTTTCGCGGAAAAAGCGCTTTACGGTCGCCGTATTATCATTGACAAGAGCAACCACGATATCATTGTCATTAGCTGTGTCCTGCTGCCGCACGAGAATGTAATCGCCATCAAAGATACCGGCGTTGATCATGCTCTCGCCCTGGACCCGAAGCATAAACGCATCGTCCCGGGTGCCAATGAGTCCCTGCGGGAAGGAGAACACATCCTCGATATTCTCTTCAGCCAGAATCGGTACACCGGCTGTAACCGCGCCAACAAGTGGTACCTTGACCGTCTTATCCCAGGGCTTTTCATCCAGGATATCGATAGCCCGCGGCTTGGTGGGATCGCGCTTGATGAGACCGGCTTCCTCCAAACGGGCCAGATAGCCATGTACTGTGGAACTCGATTTCAGTCCAACAGCCTTGCCGATTTCCCGAACCGAAGGCGGATAGCCCTTTTCCATCAGGAATTCCTTTATGAAATCAAATATATTCTTCTGTCGTTCCTCAGAACCGCGGTTGCGTCGCATAGTCAAGCACCCCTAAACTCTAATATGTTTTTAGTATACCATATATATGTTCTATTTTAAATAAAAACCAAACAAAAGTACGGAAATTATTTTTTTGCCGGCAATAGCCCCAGCATGAGGAAATTCACCAGGGGGAGCCGACATCCCAGCCAGCGGCAGAAAACCGCCGTGATTGCGGTAATGGCAAGCACTCCCAGGTAAAGCGCGGCAGTAACCGGCACATCCAGTGGGATGCCCAGCCGCTGCAGCACCGCGGTCAACAGATGGATTGCGACAGGATGTCCCAGATAAATAAAATAGGAATGCCGCCCTAAAAATGAAAGCAGCCATTGCATGGTCGTCCCGCAGGGGCGGCTGAACAGCGCAAAAAAGAACACGGAGGCCGCGACTGTATAGATGCCGCCAATCGGAGTAAGCTGATGCGCGCCCTCAGCGGCTTCCATCGCGGTGATCCCCTCCTGCAGCAGTGGCTGATAATAAGAGAACAGCATGGCTGCCATACTCAAAAAGAAAAACAGAGCAATCTTGTGATACTGCCGCTGCAGGAAGTCCTGGAAATCCGTAAAGTGCGTTGCGAGCCAGCCACCAAGAACAAAAATGAACAGATAATGCAGTACCCAATAATTCAGGCGATAGGTCAAAAGCTCGTTAAAAAGAGGATTTTCCGGCTGGACATTCCATAAAATCGTGCTGGAAGCATAATTGAAGGCCAGCTGCAGACAAAACAACAGAGCAAGGGAGCTTTTTCCCAGATGACGGATAAGCCCGATCCATAGTGGCATAAAAACGTAGAACCACAGCAGAATCACCAGAAAGTAAATATGGTATTTGGCTGTTCCAAAGAACAGGATGTACAACAGGGTGATCCCATCCGGGAAGGCCGTATGATGCACGGTGCTGTCGAGCAGCAGATAAAAGAAGGACCATGTCAGATAAGGAATGAGCACCGCACGGAACCGACGGCGCAGGAAATGGACATAATGGAATTTTTCCTGAAGGTCCAGATTGTAGAAAAGTCCGAACGCAGAAATAAAGAAAAAAATGGGGACACTGAAACGGGTCATGATCTCCAGCAATGCAACCATATGAATATTGGCAGCTGGAATCTCCGAATAGACCGAGCCGACATGGATGCCAATGACACCCAGCATGGCAATGCCCCGAATGTATTCAATCGCCGCCAGACGCGGTTTTCGCATAGAACATTCCTCTTCTCAATTTAATATAAGAACCACAGCGTTTCCCTTCATAAGAATACTACAATAACACTGCGATTTTTATTATAACGCCATTGTTCAAAATTTCGCAACGCGAAATTCCTCTCATCAGCGTTTCAACGAGGCAGAAAGTATCAAAGCACTGCTTGCTTTTGCCGTTTGCGCCATCACCTGCAGAGGTGGGGGACATCTTGTTCCGAGTTATAACGCCATTGTTCAAAATTTCGCAACGCGAAATTCTTTCAATAAATCCGATGGTTTTACGGAAATATTCCTCCCTTTACATAGGTATCATAAATTTGTGCGTATTTTCAGTATTTTGTTAACGGAAATATGTTATAATTAGGCCTATAGAAAGAGGTGAGTAGATGCAGGCTTTACGCATACTGACCCTATGTTTGCTATTCCTGACAGCGTTCCTGCCACCTTCCCTTGCCGGGGCCGAACGAACCGTGCGCGTGGGGTGGTTTGAGTACGGCAGTTTTCAGCACTATAATCCCCTTGCCGACCCTACACATGGAAAAAGCCAGGAAGATATACCTGGCGCATACAGTGGCTATAACTATGAGTACCTGAAGATGATCGGCGAAATGGCTGGATGGAAATACCAGTTCATTCGCGGTACCATGGCAGAGAGCATTGAACGCCTGCAGCATGGGGATGTCGATCTCATTGGCTGTATGACAAAATACGGTGATGCAGCGGCAGCCTTTTCTTATCCATCGAATAACAGTGCTTCGAGCAGCCTGAGCCTGCTCGTTAAGGGAAATGACAACCGCTATGCCCTGAATGGTTTTTCCGGATTTTCCGGAATGCGCGTTGGCCTGATCCTGCGGAGCAATGAAGAATATATGCTGGATGAGCTTTGCCAGCACCATGGCTTTACCATTAACAAAAGCTATTATACGGATGATATGGCTGCTGTACAGGCCCTGGAGGCAGGCGATATCGATGCGGTGATGTCTTCTGTGCTCATTGCACCAGCTGATTTAAAAATCATTGCACGTATGCGCAGTCAAAAGATGTATTTTGTTACCTCGCCTGCCTATCCGGACTTATTGCAGGAACTGGATGATGCCATCGAACGCATTAAATATCTGCAGCCTTCCTATAATGAAATCTTGACCAATAAATATTTTTTCAGCCAGGCCTCAAACGGACTTTCACTGACGCAGCAGGAGAGGGACTACCTGAACACCCGCATTGCTGAAAACCGGCCCGTGCTGGTCTCCTTTGATCCCGCCTGGATTCCCATTGAATACCGTGATCCACAGACCGGCGAGTTCAAAGGAGTAATGGCCGAAATATTCAAACGCATCAGCCACCTCACCGGTCTGACCTTCCAGTTTGTATCCGCGGATACCTATGCTGCTACCACAAAGGAATACGACAATCAGGCTGAACTCGCCTCCACGATCAGTACCGATTTTGAATGGGCCGATCAGCATAATGCCTATCTCACACAAACAGTTTTTGAGGTTCCGGTATTTGTTGCCTATGCCCCTGATCATAATAAAACAAATATCATAGCACTGCCGGCAGGCTATCACCTGGCAAAGGCTGTCATAGAACGCCTGAATAAAGAAGAAGACAGCTTTGAGGTGCGTTACTATGATACTGTAGAGCAATGCATGGATGCCGTCCGGCGTGAGGAAGCCGGTCGAACGTATGTCAATGCCTACGAGCTGAATTACTACATGAACCAGAGCCGCTATGAAAAGCTCAGTATACAGGCTGTTCCAGGCTTTTTTGAACCGACGAGCATCGGGGTGTCCAAAGAAGCCAATCCGCTGCTTTTCGATATCATTTGCCAGGCCTTGCGCAGCATCCCTAAGGCCGAAATCAATAATATCATTCTGAATACAACGAATGTAAAAACGCCCTTTTCCTTTACAAATGTTTTTTATGCCCATCCGATCGGCTGCGTGATAGGGATTTCTATCTTCATGCTGCTCAGTGGCGGCCTGCTCTTTTTCTATTACAATAACCGCAAGAACGAACGCCTGCGGTTGGAGCTTGAAGCGGCCAGCAATGCCAAGAGTGATTTCCTGTCCCGTATGAGTCATGATATACGCACGCCGATGAACGCAATCATCGGCCTCACGGAAATTGCCCGTACCGATAACAAGGACCCGCATATTCAGTCCTTCCTGAATAAAATACATCTGTCCAGTAAGTTTCTGTTGGATCTCATCAATGACATCCTGGATCTTTCCAAGGTGGAAAGCGGTTCCTTTACCTTTCATCGGGAAGCTTACGCTCTGGCGGATTTTCGCGCTTTTTTGGATAGCTCCCTCGGGGAACAGGCCCGCAGCAAGAACATCCAATTTCACGTGCAGTTTCCTGCCGATCTGACGACTATCTTTGTCGATCGACTGCGTTTCAATCAGGTGTTCGTAAATCTCCTGAACAATGCAATGAAATTCACGCCGCCAGGTGGAAAGGTGGACTTTTCCATCGAGAGCGGTTCACGGACAGACACCCACCAGCACCTCTTGGCGAAGGTTGCAGATACCGGCATCGGAATCCATCCGGAATTTCTGCCGCATATTTTTCATCCCTTCGACCAGGAAGATGAAACTCATGTTCGCACAGAGCAGGGGACAGGCCTCGGTCTGGCAATTGTGAAGAAAATCATGGATGCCAGCGGCGGAGAAATTTCTGTTGCCAGTGAACCGGGAAAGGGTACAGTCTTTTCCCTGCTGCTGAAAACACAGCTGCCCAACCAGAATTCTAAAGAAGAAAAAGCGCAGCCGAAAAAAGGCCTTCCTGCGCATTTCGCTGCTGCGCGTGAAAAACAGACCGATACTGCAGCCGTTTCCCTGGAAACCTATCGTCAGCTTTTTGCCGATCAGCACATCCTGGTCGTAGAGGATAATGAAATCAATCAGGAGGTTGTCTGTCAGCAGCTCCTGCAGGTTGGCCTGCAGGCAGAACTTGCCGCCAACGGACGGGAAGCCATCGAGCGTTTTTCCGCACAGCCGGTATACTATTTTGCGGCTATTCTGATGGATATACGGATGCCCGTCATGGGAGGGATCGAAGCCTCAAAACGGATTCGCCAGCTAAAGCGCCAGGATGCGGCCAGCATTCCAATCATTGCCCTGACAGCCGATGCTTATGCGGAAAGCCGCGAAGAAATTCTCGCCAACGGGATCACAGCTTTCCTGGCAAAACCCATATATCCCAAAGATCTCTATGCAACATTGAAAAGGGCCCTGGACGCAGGCAGTGAATCACGTCATTGAATTGGAAGCCAAAAACCTCCTGCTGCAGAAGATAGATGCTGCAGCAGGAGGTTTTATGATATTTGCCGACATGCCTTTCGGTTTGAAATGTGTTTGATGTAATCAACTATATTTTCGTGATGAGCGATAAGCTGGCCGCCCAGGATTGGCCAGGAGCGCCAAAACAACATGAACCCATATATATTTATGGGTGGAGATATGAACGGTCTGAAAACCACTACAGATTCTTTGCCGTCGTTTTGCCATCCTGATTTTTTAAAGCAGTATAAGAAAGAGTCGTCTATACTGTAAAAAGGAAATTTATTTATTTCCAGTTACGAGCTGGAGAAAAAAGGACGGATATATAAATATCCGATATTAGTATAAAATCGCACATTTACTTCCGATAAGTATAAATTATCGGAAGTAAATGATTCGTTGTATTTTTGAACTTTATGACGCAGTTATTTTCTATTTTGTCACGAGCTTCTCTATCAGCTTGTCTGCCATACGATTATCAGCACCGGCAACCATTGCCTGGTAAAGACGCATAAAGCTGAGCTGACAGCCGACATAATTACGGAATACATTAAATTTCGCTGTATCCGCACTGTTTATACCGAAAACACGTGCACTGTAATCCTTAAGATATTTCACGCACTGCGTGGCAGCAAAACCGCTGAGCACCCAATCGTGATCTGCCAGATGGACGATAAAGCCCTCCGGACGTATAGGAAACCTCATGTGCAGATCTGATGAAAGCAGCCCCTGACGCACCGGATCTTTGCCGGCAATAACGCACGCGGCCTGCAACCATGCCGCCACCTGCTCCGCATCCTTTTCCGAACCCGGATGATTATGTGCACAGGCCTGCGCAACAACTACATCGTTTGGAATGCCCCGATATATAGATTCTGCAATGCTGAAAATATGATGCGATCCTGTACCGGCAATCGTGTATTCCTTCAACGAACTTCCATCCGGCTGCCACTGAAACACATATGGCTTGGCAAGGTCATGGAGAATTTCGCCCGCAATTGCCATATCATAATCACAGGCGTAAAAAAATACATCCTGATAGGTTTCATACAGCTTGACGGCAATACTGACATTTGCTGCTGTATGGGTAACCAGCCCGCCCGGATACGGATGGTGACTCCCATAGCCGCTGCCTGGTGCTGTGAGAAAAGGCTGCGGTGTTTTCCGCGCATCCGCAATGGGTGGAAAAAGCTGACCTGCCGTAACCTTCTGCGGGTCGACAAGATTGCAGGATTCCAGCTCATCATAAACGCCTGCTGCATCACCACTTCCGTATTGCTCCATAAAGGTCGGCGCCGGATTCGACAAAACTGCCCGGACCTGCTGCTGCAGACTCTGATTGTGGATACTCCCCACATACCCCTGCAGCTTTTCCCAATCCTGTTGAATCAATTTCGATTCAGATGCCATCTGCTCACAGTCCGTTGGCATCTGCGCAAAGGAAATACAGTTTGCAGGTGCAGCCTCCGCACGATACACCGGATGATCCAGTTCCAGCAGTGCTATACCTGCAACGGCCCCTGCGGACCACTTCAAAAAATTCCTGCGGCTTAGTTCAACTTGCTTCATAGATGTTTTCCTCCTCTTTTAATACAATAAATAAGCTCATACATCTATTTTAGCCAGCCTGTCAGGCGATTGCGTTGCTTTTACGTAAAGTTTGT
>CAZFPA010000016.1:0-38730 GCA_964520975.1 uncultured Selenomonadaceae bacterium
CTGACCGGGCTGCCGAACCGCCGCGGACTCGATGAATTCCTCGCCCGCAGCTATGCGGAGAATACCCATCTCACACTCGCGATGATGGACATTGACGAATTCAAGCGTTTCAACGATACCTACGGCCATCTTGCGGGCGATCAGGCCCTGTCTGCCACGGCCAAGGTGCTGGAACGCAGCGCCGTAGTCACCGGAGGCTTTGCGGCCCGCTTCGGCGGAGAGGAATTCCTGTGGGTGGACACGCTGCATACGCACGAGGAGACCGCGGCCATCCTGACCAAGATACAGTCTGACCTCGCCCGGCAGAATATCCTCTATGCGAATGTCCCGACCGGCTATCTGACCATCAGCATCGGCTATGCCGAAAAGCAGCCGGAGGAATCGCTGGAAGCCCTTCTGAAGCGTGCGGACGAGGCCCTCTATGAGGCCAAGCGCCGCGGTCGCAATCAGATTGTCGCGGCCGCCCCGCCGACCGAATCCCCAACAGAATCCCCCGCGTAACCATTAAGAAAGAAGGCTTTTACAAATGAAAGATCTACTCGATGTACACATGCACACGATTGCGAGCGGCCATGCCTACAGCACGCTGCGCGAAATGATTACAGCCGGACGGGCCAAGGGACTGCGGCTCATGGGCTTCAGTGAGCACGCGCCCCAGATGCCCGGCACCTGCTCCGATATGTATTTCTGCAATTTCCGCGTCATCCGCCCTGAGGGCTTCGGCATTGAGCTGCTCATGGGCGCCGAGCTCAATATCATGGATTTCACGGGAAAAACGGACATCACGCCCATCATGCGCCAGCATATCGACTACGCGATTGCGAGCCTGCACGATATCTGCATCGACCCCGGCACCAGGGAGCAGAATACCGCCGCCGTGATCGGCGCCATGCGCGACCCGCTCGTAAAGATCATCGGCCACCCGGACAACGGCCTGTATCCGCTGGACTACGCGGCGGTCGTACAGGCCGCCAGGGAGAATCATGTGCTGCTTGAGCTCAATAACAGCTCCTACCGTCCCGGCGGCTCACGCCAGAATTCGCGGGAAATCGGCCGCACCATGCTCGAGCTCTGCAAGGCACAGGGTGTATCCGTCATCATGAACAGCGACGCCCATATCGACCTCGATGTCGGCAGCCATGAGCAGGCGATTTCCCTGGCCCGGGAGGTACAGTTCCCGGAGGAGCTCATCGTGAATACGAGCCTCGAAGCTTTCCGTTCCTTTCTCTGAGCCGTGTCTTTGATGCGTGGACAAATACAGGAAACATAATCCAGTCGATAAAATTTTACAGGATAATCGGTGTTATCGCCCATCTGTTCAAAATTATTTAAAGTGTTTTTGTATTTTTATATATAAAATAAAGGTAACTGCCATCCGCGTTTTTTTGACGCGGATTTTTTCTTTCTTTATAATAGCATTGTTCAGGGCTTTTCCGGAAAGCCTTCCATCGGAACGGAATACAGTAAACTTCCAGAAAGAACGGGTGTTATCATGAATCTTTTTCGTACAAAAAGCATCGAACAGATGCGCAGCATGGCAGCGGCTTCGGGCATGGTGAAGAGCCTCGGCGCCTTTGACCTCATCCTGCTAGGCATCGGCTGTGTCATCGGCACAGGAATCTTCGTACTGACAGGTGTCGCCGCGGCCAAATATGCCGGCCCGGCCGTCGTCATTTCCTTTATCATCTCCGGTCTCGCCTGCGCGCTGGCCGGCCTGGCCTATGCGGAGTTCTCCTCCATCGTGCCGGCCTCGGGCAGCGCCTATACCTATACCTACGCGTCGCTCGGCGAATTCATCGCCTTCCTCGTGGGCTGGAACCTCATCCTCGAATACACGGTAACGGCCAGCGCCGTGGCCTCCGGCTGGTCCGGCTACGTCACGGGCCTGCTCAAGTCCGCCGGTGTTTCAGTCTCGCCGATGCTCACGCTGGTGCCTGCGGACGGCGGCATCATCAACCTGCCGGCGATCTTCATCACGCTGCTGCTCTCGTTCTTCCTCATCCACGGAACCCAGGAAAGCACGAAGCTCAACCGCATCCTGGTATTCGTGAAGCTCACCGCAGTATTCATCTTCCTGCTGCTGGCCGGGCCGCATGTCGACACAGCCAACTGGGAGCCCTTCATGCCCTTCGGTTTCTCCGGCGTTGCCGGCGGTGCAGCCATCGTTTTCTTCGCCTATATCGGCTTTGATGCCGTAGCGACCTCCGCGGAGGAATGCAAGAACCCTTCCCATGATCTGCCGATCGGCATCATCGGCTCGCTTGTGATCTGCACCCTGCTCTACGTTGTAGTCGCGGCCGTGCTCACCGGCATCGTTCCCTATACCGAACTCAACAGCCCGGAGCCGGTCGCCTTTGCGCTGCGCTATATCGGCTATAACATCGGCTCGGCCCTCGTCGGCGTCGGTGCCATTGCCGGCATCACCACGGTACTGCTCGTGCTGCTGTACGGCCAGGCCCGCATTTTCTTTGCCATGAGCCGTGACGGCATGGTTCCGGCAAAAATCTGCAAAATCCATCATCGCTATCATACGCCGTATATCGTGACCATTCTCGGCGCGATCTTCGTATCCCTGATCTCCGGCTTTGCCCCGATCGGCATCATCGCGGAAATGGCCAATATCGGCACGCTGAGCGCGTTCCTGATCGCCGCTATCGGCGTCCTCGTGCTGCGCATCACGAAGCCGGAGCTGCCGCGCACCTTCCGCTGCCCGGCCGTCTGGATCATCGCTCCGATGGCCGTGCTCGCCTGCGGCTATCTCATGTACAACCTGCCGCTCGATACCTGGATACGCTTCGTCGTCTGGTGTGCTGCCGGTTGTGCCGTATATTTCAGCTACAGCTACCAGCACAGCAGCCTGGGCCGGCAGCAGGCTGCGGCGGACGCGGATGAAGCCGATCCGCAGACGGACATTGACTGAGCCGCTGTCCACTGGAGAGATATATTGCCTTGTGGCAATATATCTCTCTTTTTGACTTATTTTAGTACTTGATATAAAATCATAAAGGACAATTCTGCCAGAACAGCGAACACAAACTACGGCCCAGCGATGGCCCTGCCCCTGCACAGGAGAAACAGCGGTGCTCCTGACCGCTGCTTTTTCTGTGTTCCCGTGACCGCCGTACTGGTATAGTAAATTATGTATAGAAGAGAGTGTTTCAACTATGTTCGTCCATGAACTCATCGAAAACGGCCAGGCGACAGATATTGCCATCATCGACGGCACGCGCCGCCTTACCTATAAGGACCTGTGCGACAGCGTCGCTGCCTGCCGCAGCCGCCTGTATACCGCCGGACTGCGCAGCGGCGACCGCGCCGGCATCTTTTCCCGCAACCGGGCCGAGTACATCTGCTCCTATCTCGCGATTGCCTCGCTCGGCGCCATTGCGGTTCCGATCAATTTCCAGCTCAGCCTGCGGGAAATCGCCTATATCCTGCAGAATGCCGATATCCACCAGCTCATCACCGACCGGCCGCTGCAGCTGACGGAAGCTCTGCAGGCCGCGGGCCATACAGGCGACCTGACCCAGCATGACATCACCGCCATTGCGCAGCCGGCCGCAGTGCCAGCCGCGCCGGCACTGCCAGCGGACTTCTCCATCGATTCGCCCTGCGCAATCATCTACACCTCCGGCACAACCGGCGTACCGAAGGGCGCTGTGCTCTCCCACCGGAACCTCACGCGCAATTCCGAAATGCTGGAGCAGGTGCTCCACATCCGGCCGACGGACAACGTACTCTGCGTACTGCCGATGTATCACTGCTTTGCCTGGACCTGCTCCGTGCTCAATCCCCTGCATAGCGGTGCGGCCATCACGATCCTGCCAAGCTTTGCGCCCAAGGAGACCATCGACGTCATCCGCACGGAAAGGGTCAGCGTGCTCTACGTCGTGCCGTCCATCTGCTCCCTGCTCACCAAGCTCGCCGTCCCTGCCGATCTCACGAGCGTGCGCTATGTAGTCATCGGCGGCACGACCCTGCCGCTGCAGATTGCCAAAAACTTCACGGCAAAATTTGGTCTGGACATTCTGGAGGGCTACGGCCTTTCGGAGGCCTCCCCTGTCGTGGCGGTCAATCCGCCGTCACTGGTAAAGGTCGGCTCCATCGGCCAGCCGCTGCCGGATGTCGAAATCCGGATTGCCACGGCCAACGGACAGGCTGCGCCCCTTGGTGAAAGCGGCGAACTGCTCGTGCGCGGCGACCTCGTGATGCCCGGCTACTGGAAGCTTCCCGAAGACACCGCGGCCGCCCTGCAGGACGGCTGGCTCCATACAGGCGATATTGCCCGCATGGACGAGGACGGATACCTCTACATCGTCGACCGGCTGAAGGACATGATCATCAGCATGGGCGAAAACATCTATCCCCGGGAAATCGAAGAGCTCCTGTACGCCTACCCGGGCATTCAGGAAGCGGCGGTCATCGGCATCGATGACAAACTGCGCGGTCAGGCCGGTGCCTGCTTCTACAGCGTGCACGAGGGCGAGACCCTCGATATCCGGGCCCTGAAAAAACACCTGCAGCAGAATCTCGCGCTCTACAAGATCCCGCGCGAATTCCACGAGCTGCCCGCGCTGCCGCGCACGACAACCGGAAAAATCGCCAAGCGGGAAATCCTGGCCGTCTATCAGGCCCAGAAAGCGGCCCGCCGCAAGCAATAAGCCACAAAATACAAAGCATAGAATACAAACGAAGGATACCGCACAGCGAAAATGTGCAGTATCCTTCGTTTTATAACGCCCTTATTTTAGGAGTCTGTTCCGGATTATTTTGTAAAAAACGCCTTGAGCAGCTTCGTGATAGCCTCCTGGTCGCGGACGCCCATCGTCTCGCGCGCGGAGTGCATGGCCAGCATCGGGATGCCGATATCCATCGTGCGGATGGGTATGAGCGCCGAGGCGATGGAGCCAAGCGTCGAGCCGCCCGGGATATCGGAACGGTTCACGAACTGCTGGCAGGGAATATCGTTCTGCCGGCACAGCTCCAGCACTACGGCTACGGCCTCAGCGTCGCCCGCATAGGCCTGGCTCGCCGCCTGCTTGAGCACCACCCCGCCATTGAGGATGGGCCGGTTCGTGAGATCGGCCTTGTCCATGTAGTTCGGATGCAGCGCATGGGCCACATCCGCAGAAAGCATGAAGCCGCCCGCGATATCCGCGAAGAGCTGCTCTTTCGTAAAGCCCCGCAGCAGATAGATGCGTTCCAGTACCTGCAGGAGCACCGCTGAGCCGGCCCCCTGCTTTGTGCGGCTGCCGACCTCCTCATTGTCGAAGAGCGCGATGAGCGCCAGGCCCTGCCGGGCCTTGGCCGCCACGATTCCATCGAGACAGGCCTTGACCGAAGTGAGATTGTCAAGACGCGGCGAGGAAATGAACTCCTCCGCAATGCCAAGGCAGCAGCCCGTCTCGGTCGGATAGACCGTGAGCTCATAGGAGAGGATTTCCGCCGGCTTGCAGCCCAGCTCCCGGGCCAGCAGCTCATCGAAAAAGGCCTTGTTCATCCCCTCCCGTTCAAACATGGCCGCGAGCGGCAGCATATCCGTCTGGCGGTTCAGCGCAACCCCATCGTTCACCTTGCGGTTCATGTGGATCGCGAGGCTCGGAATCGTCATGAGCGGCCGCCCGAAATCCACGAGCACCGTCTTCGGCGAAAAGGCATCCGCTCCGCGCAGTACAACCTTGCCCGCCAGAGACAGCGGCCGGTCCTGCCAGGTGCTCAGAATGAGCCCGCCATAGCATTCTACGTTCAGGCTGCCGTAGCCCTCCCGGCAGAGCGCAGGTGCCGGCTTGACGCGAAAACACGGAAAATCCGTATGTGCCGCCGCCATCCGCAGGCCGCGCTGCTCCTTCTTGCCGACCCGGAACGCCAGCAGCGTCGAACCATAGGCCTCGACGAAATAACGGCCACCGGCCCGCAGCTTCCATTCTCCCTCCAGGGAAAGTTCCTGGAAATCCTCCGCCTCCAAAAGCTCCTTTGCCGCCTTTACCGTATGGAACGGCGAAGGGCTGCACTCGATGAAATCCAGCAGTCCGTCTACGATCTTATCCATAAAAATCCCCCTTTTTGCGGGAACGCCATCCGCCCCGCTGTCCTCCCTATAAGGATACTACGATTCTTTGTCTTTGGCAAAATTTTCTTCTCCATATTCAGAAAGCTCTCATTACTTTACAAAATCCGGCGAACTATTTACAATGAATATGATTCACAATGATGTTTTTGGAGGAAAAACCTATGAAATATACTTCGTTTTCTGTTCGTTCCCTTACCCTCATCGCCATGCTGGGCGCGCTGTCGGCCGTGCTCATGGTGCTGGAGATTCCGCTGCCCTTTGCGCCCGCCTACATGAAGTTCGATATCTCCGACCTGCCGGCGCTCTTCGCAGGCTTTTTCCTGGGACCGGTGAGCGGCAGCCTGACCGCCGTCATCAAGATCGTGCTGAAGCTCGTGCTGAAGGGCACCGAGACCGCCTTCGTCGGCGAATTCATGAACCTGCTCTGCAGCCTGGCCTTTATGCTGCCCGCAGCGCTCTGCTATCAGTACCGCCATACCAAAAGCGGTGCCTTCCTGGCCGTGCTGCTGGGCACGCTGCTCGCGAGCATCTTTGCGATCCTTGCCAACCTCTATGTCGCACTGCCCATGTATGTACGCCTCTACGGCATCCCCATGGAAACGATCCTTGCCATGGCGCAGGCCGTCAATCCACTCGTACACGATATGACGAGCTTCCTGCTCTTCTGCATCCTGCCGTTCAATCTCGTGAAATACAGCATCACCTCGACACTGACCTACCTGCTCTACAAGCGCATCGGCAGCGCACTGCGCCGCCAGCTTGAGACACCGCGCGCGATGGATATCGCAAAATAAACCGTCACAAGAAAGGGGCCTGCCACATGGATACCTCCCTGCTCATCAAAAAAGCCATTGCCTTCGATCACGGAGATGCCCGCCGCATTCAGCATTTCCTGAAAGTACATGAATTCGCCGCCCTGATCGGTCACCTCGAAGGCCTCCCGGCCGCCATCCAGGAACAGCTTGAGGCCGCAGCCATCCTGCACGATATCGGCATCCATGCCGCGGAGGAAAAGCACGGCAGTACCGCGGGAAAGTACCAGGAAATCGAGGGGCCCGCACCGGCCCGTGAAATCCTCACCGCGCTGGGCGGCCTTTCACCGGCCTTCATCGACCGGGTCTGCTTCCTCATCGCCCACCACCATACCTACACAGACGTGGACGGCCCGGACTATCAGATCCTCCTCGAAGCGGATTTTCTCGTGAACGCCTACGAGGACGGCCTGTCCGCCATGGCCATCCGCGCCTTCCGCGATAAGGTATTCCGCACCCCCAGCGGCTGCTGGCTGCTCGATACCTGCTTTACCGACTGACACAAAAACGGCTGTGCCCCGCAGAGATCTTTCTCCGGGACACAGCCGTATTTTTGTCCAAAAACCCTCAGGCCTGGCGGCGCAGCGAATGCAGTGCGGCCTGCCGACGATGGAACGGGGCGATCATGAGATAAAAGCATACGAGAGCACCGGCCTCACCGATTACCATAATCAGTGCCATCGGCATCGCGGTATTGCTGCCGGCGATACCGACGAGCGGAGCCATGATGCCGCCGGAGATCATCGAGAAGAAGCCGATGAGCGCCGACGCACTGCCGGCATTTTTCCCCTGCGTCTGCATCGCGAGCGAGAAGCTTGCCGCCCCCATGATGGACACCATGGAAATCGTCACGATGAGCGCGAGGATGACCAGCGCCAGCGGCGCCTGGAAATAAAAGGCACTGAAAATCAGCAGGCTGCCGGCAAAGGCCTGCACGAGTGCCCAGCGCAGCATGCTCACATCGGAGACACGCCCCGCGAGCCGGGCCGGCAGCGCACCGGCCAGCGCGATACAGATGCCGATGCCGCCGAAGATTGCGCTATAGGTCTGGGCTGAGACCGCGTAAATATTCTGGAACACGAAGGACGAGCCCGAAATATAGGCGAAAAACGCCGCGAACGTAAAGCACTGCATGAAGCAATGGCCCAGGAAATAGGTATTCGTGAGCATCTGCTGAAAGCTGCGGAAGCTCGAACGGATGCCGCTGATACGGCTGGCCGGCGGCAGCGTCTCCCGGAAGAGCAGCGAAGCCCCTACGAGCACAAGCCCGATGACCGCCAGCAGCGCGAAGATGCCGCGCCATGAGGTAAAGAGCAGAATCTGCCCGCCGATGACCGGCGCGAGAATCGGTGCGAGCCCATTGACCAGCATGAGCATAGAAAAGAACTTCGTGAGCTGCGGCCCCTCGCAGATATCCCGCGCAATGGCCCGCGCGATCACGATGCCGGCGGCACCCGCCAGCCCCTGGATGAAACGGAATACCAGGAATACCGTAATGGACGTAGCAAATACGCAGACCAGCGATGAGAGCGCGAATACGCCCATGCCGACGATGAGCGGCAGCCGCCGTCCCTTCATATCGCTGATAGGCCCCGCGAAGATCTGCCCGATGGCCATACCCGCCATCGTCATGGTCAGCGTGAGCTGGATCATCGAAATGCCCACGCCGAACTCCTCCGGCATAAACGGCAGGCTCGGCAGATACATATCCGTAGACAGCGGCGCCATAGCCGCCAGGGTTCCCAAAAAAACAGTCAGCCACAACAGGCTTTTTTTCTCTTTGACTTGCATAAAATATTCCTCCTACATCGATTGCTGTGCGCAGGGCATGATTGCCCTGGCAAAGCACTGAGCTCCGAAAAGGACCTCTTCCTCCTTGCTCACCGAGCTCACAGGGCCGTAAACGTCCATGAGCTTGTTGCAGAAGATACCAAAATTGAAGCTCATGAAGTGGATCGCCAGCTTTTCGTTATCCGCCCGGACAATCCGTCCCCGACGGTACATCTCATCGAAATAATCGATGAAGAACTGCTTCAGTCGCGTGGGGTCCTGCTTCACGTCGATGCCGTATTCCAACAGCTTGCGGCTCTCCTTGAAGCGTATGAGAATCGCTTTTTCATTGCGCAGATTGAAATCGTACTGCATGCGGGCCAGCAGGACCAGGTCATGCTCCAGCTCCCAGGTCAGCTGCTCCCGCAGGCCGTTCTCAATCGGATACTCAAAGGAATAATGCCGGATGATATCCGCCAGAATCGCCTGCTTGGAGCCATAATGCCGGAATACCGACATCTCACTCACCCCGGCCGCCGCCGCAATATCCTTCGTAGTGGTCTCCTTATAGCCATTATCAGCGATCAGCGTCGTAGCCGCCTCCAGAATCCGCTCCTTTGTCCCTCGCTTCTCCACTTCCATAACCTCGCTTTGTTTGTTAGTGCTAACTAACATTATATCGGCAAAAAAGTTTTTTGTCAAAGAAAGAAAAAAATTTATGCAGGAAAGAATGCGCCGCCAAAGCTTTTCCTCGAGCAAAAAAACAGCCCGCAGGCGATTGCCTGCGGACTGTCCGAATACTTGCCATGAAAGATTAAAGAGTACCGAAAATGCGGTCACCGGCGTCGCCGAGGCCCGGAACGATATATCCCTTGTCATTCAGGTGATCATCGATGGCGGCCACATAGACCGGAACATCCGGATGCGCTTCATTGACCAGGCGGATACCCTCCGGAGCGGCCACGAGACACATGAGGATCATGGACTTCGCGCCCTTCTGCTTCAGAAGATCGAGCGCCGCCGCGGAAGAACCGCCGGTTGCGAGCATCGGGTCAACGACGATGAGCGTACGCTCCTCGACATCCCCCGGCAGCTTGCAGTAGTACTCTACCGGCTTCAGGGTCTTCGGATCGCGGTACATGCCGACATGGCCGACACGGGCCGCCGGAATCATGTTCACAACGCCGTTGAGCATGCCGAGACCGGCGCGCAGGATCGGCACTACGCCGACCTTCTTGCCCGCGAGGACCTTCGCCTTGCACTTCGCTACCGGCGTCTCAATGTCGATTTCCTTCAACGGGAAATCGCGCGTGATCTCGTAGGCCATGAGCATGGCGATTTCTTCGAGCAGCTCACGGAAATCCTTCGTGCCGGTTTCCTTGCAGCGCATAAGCGTAAGCTTATGCTGGATGAGTGGGTGGTCAATTACGTTTACTTTTAAATCTGACATTCTTTCGTCCTTCCTTATTCATATAATGGATATTTTTTACAGAGAACAGCCACACGCTGCTTTGCCTGCTGCTGCGCTGCATCATCCTGCGGATGATCCAGAGCCAGCGCGATGATCTCTGCGACTTCCTTCATATCGGCTTCCTTGAAGCCACGGGTCGTGAGGGCCGGAGAGCCCAGACGGATACCGCTCGTCACGAACGGGCTGAGCGGCTCGTACGGAATCGTGTTCTTGTTGGCCGTGATGCCAGCCTCATCGAGGATGTGCTCGGCCTCCTTGCCCGTGAGATTCTTGCTGCGCAGATCCACGAGCATCAGGTGATTGTCCGTGCCGCCGGACACGATGCGGAAGCCATTGGCCGTGAGCGTATCGGCCAATACAGCCGCATTCTTCACGACCTGCTGGGCATATTCCTTGAAGGCCGGGGAAAGCGCTTCCTGGAAGGCCACGGCCTTGGCCGCGATCACGTGCATGAGCGGTCCGCCCTGGATGCCAGGGAAAATCGCCTTGTTGAACTGCTTGCCGAAGGCGGCATCCTTGCAGAGGATGAGGCCGCCGCGCGGACCGCGCAGCGTCTTATGCGTCGTGGAGGTCACGACATCCGCATAGGGAACCGGGCTCGGATGAAGACCGGCTGCCACAAGGCCAGCGATATGAGCAATATCCACCATGAGGTATGCCCCCACCGACTTGGCGATTTCCGCAAGGCGCGGGAAATCAATGATGCGCGCGTATGCCGATGCACCTGCTACGATGAGCTTCGGCTTGCACTCCTCAGCCGTCTTCTGCAGCGCGTCATAATCAATGCGTTCCGTTTCCTTGTCGACACCATAGGGAACGATATGGAAATACTTGCCGGACATGTTGACCGGGCTGCCATGCGTAAGATGGCCGCCATCGGTAAGGTTCATGCCCATGACCGTATCACCGGGCTGCAGCAGCGCGAAGAATACAGCCATATTGGCCTGCGCGCCGGAATGCGGCTGCACGTTGGCATACTCTGCCCCGAACAGCTTCTTGGCCCGGTCAATGGCGAGCTGCTCCACTACGTCCACGTATTCGCAGCCACCATAGTAGCGCTTGCCAGGATAGCCCTCGGCGTATTTGTTCGTGAGCACGCTGCCCTGTGCGGTCAGTACCGCCTGGCTGACGATGTTCTCCGATGCGATGAGCTCCAGCTTGTTGCGCTGGCGATTCAGCTCACAGTCGATTTCCTTGGCAATTTCCGGGTCAACCTTTGATAATTCATCCATTAAGCTCATTGAAAGACCTCCTGAATTTTGGTATAGAGTTTTTTGCTTTTCGCACTGTACAGCGGACGGCCCGGCACCTGGCAGGATGCCGGGACGCTCCTCAGCGATTCTGCTCGAGTGCCATGACCTTGTTCACCCGGCGCTCATGACGACCGCCCAGGAACTCCGTCTGTACCCACACCCGCACGATCTCGCCCGCGGGCCCAAAGCCCGTCACGCGACCGCCCATGGCCAGTACGTTTGCATTATTATGTTCTCGCGACATGCGTGCCGAATAGACATCCTGGCACAGCGCCGCGCGAATCCCTTTGATTTTGTTGGCGGCAATAGAAATGCCGATGCCCGTGCCGCAGAGCACGATGCCGCGATCCGCCGCGCCGCTGGTGACATCCGCACAGACCTTCTCTGCAATATCCGGATAATCCACTGAATCCGTGGTGAAGGTTCCGACATCCCGGACTTCAATATCCTTGCATTCCGCAAGGACCTTCTTGACCTCTTCCTTGAGTTCCACTGCGCCGTGGTCGCTGCCAATGGTAATCTTCATGTAACTTCCGCCTTTCTTTGCGATGGTGTAAATGTATCCTATAGTATTGTATCATAAGAAAGGCCTTTGAAAAAATTTTTTCGCAAAATTTTTCAAAGGCCTGTATTTCATCAGGATAAAGCTTCCGTGGTATGAATGGAACGGAAGCCGCTGGCCTTGTGCAGACGATTCATGATCGCGAGCCCCAGCCCGGTCTCCGTCGTCCCCTCCGCCAGCAGCACATCGGCCGGCTTGCGGTCAAAGCTGCGCAGCGCCTCATAGAGACTGGCCGCAATCGCGCGCAGGTCGCCCTGGCCGCCATAGACATAGCAAAGCTCCGCCGGCAGCAGATCCGTCAGCTGCGCCGCGGCCTCCCGGCTCGCGATCACGCCTACGGTATGGCCCTCGGCCTGCAGGCGCCGTAGCTCCCGGCGCAGAGCCGGAGCCATCTTCTCCGGACGGCCCTCCATGAGCGTAAGCGGCGCCTTCGGCGCATAGTGCGTGTACTTCATGCCCGGCGCCTTCGGCACCGTGCCGGCTCCCACGAGCGCCGGATCGAGGCGCACCTCGCCCAGCACCTCCCGCAGCATTTCCATCGTAATGGCACCTGGCCGCAGCACCGTAGCGACCGGCCCCGTACAGTCGACAATCGTCGATTCCACGCCAAAGCGGCAGAGCCCGCCATCGAGAATGAGCGGAATGCGCCCCTGCATGTCCCGATAGACCGAAGCCGCCGTGGTCGGGCTCGGCCGCCCCGAAATATTCGCGCTCGGCGCCGCGACAGGCACACCGGCACTGCGGATGAGTGCACGGGCAATATCGTTGTCCGGCATGCGGATGCCGACGGTATCAAGCCCCCCGGTAATGCTCAGCGGCACAGCCGCCGTGCGCTTCATGATGAGCGTAATCGGGCCGGGGCAGAACGCGGCCAGCAGCTTTTCCGCCATCTCGGGCACCTCGGCTGCGATGGTATCGAGCATGGAGCGGTCGGCAATATGGAGAATGAGCGGATTGTCCGAGGGCCGCCCCTTCGCCGCATAAATGCCGGCCGCCGCCTCCGCATCGAGCCCGTTCGCGCCGAGCCCGTAGACGGTCTCCGTCGGAAACGCCACCAGGCCGCCCGAGCGCAGAATATCGCCTGCCGCTGTGAGTTCTGCCGCCTGCGCGGCTGTATCTGCTATCAAAACTGTTTTTGTCTGCATGGTAAAAACCTTCTTGTCATTTTTTCCAGAGCACGACCACACGGTCGATGCCCGCATAGTCCTTGCGGATTTCCTGCCGCCCCCAGGCGGGATTCGCCGCAGCCAGCGCCGCGATCGGCCCGGCCTGATGAATACCGGCCTCGAGTGCCAGGAAGCCGCCAGCAGCCAGCAGCGCCGGTGCCCCGGCCACGAGCCGCTCGTAGAAGTCCATACCCGCCACCCCGCCAGCGAGCGCCCGCATGGGCTCATACTCCCGGACCTCCGGCTCCAGGCCCGCAATATCGGCCTCCGGTATGTAGGGCGGATTCGACACGATGGCCTGGAAGCTGCGCCCGGCCAGCGGCGCGAGCAGATCGCCCTCGAAAAACTCGATGCGCTCCGTCAGCTCCAGCGCCGCCGCGTTTTCCTTTGCGACCGCCAGCGCCGCCGCTGAAATATCCACGGTCACCGCCTGCAGCTGCGGCAGATAGTGCAGCAGCGACAGCGATATGGCCCCGGAGCCCGTACCGATATCAGCAACGGTTCCGCCGGGCTCCGCACCGCCGGCCGCTTCCTTCAGATGATCCATGACCGCCTGCACGAGGATCTCCGTATCCGGCCGCGGCACGAGCACCGCCGGCGTGACCTTGAACGGCAGCCCCATGAACTCGCGCTGCCCGATGATATAGGCAACCGGCATGCGCTGGATGCGCTTCTTGATATACTCCCGATAGAGCGTGAGCTCCTCCGGCTCGAGCGGCTCATCGAAATGCACGTAGAGATAGATGCGCTCCTTTTTGAGCACATGAGAAAGCAGCACCTCGGCGTCCAGACGCGGAGATTCCACGTCCTTCGAGCCAAAATACTGCTCCGTCCACTTCAATATGCGTCCAATGGTCCAGATTTCATTTTGTGCCATATCACTTAACCCGTTTCATTTTTTCAGCCTGATCGGCCGTAATGAGTGCGTTCAGCAGCTCGTCGAGCTCGCCGTTCAGCACGAAATCCAGCTTGTGCAGCGTGAGACCGATGCGATGGTCCGTCACGCGGCCCTGCGGAAAATTATAGGTACGGATGCGCTCGCTGCGGTCGCCGGAGCCCACCTGGCTCCGCCGGTCAGCCGCAATGGCGTCAGCCTGCTGCTGCGCCTCCTGCTCCTGCACCCGGGCCCGCAGTACCCGCATGGCCTTTTCCTTGTTCTTGAGCTGGGATTTCTCATCCTGGCACTGCACCACGATACCCGTGGGCAGATGGGTGATGCGGATAGCCGTCTCCGTACGGTTGACGTACTGCCCGCCCGCGCCGCTCGCACAATAGGTATCGATGCGCAGCTCATTGGCCTTGATATCGACCTCGACCTCATCGGCCTCCGGCAGCACAGCCACCGTCACCGCCGAGGTATGGATGCGCCCGGCGGATTCGGTCGCCGGCACCCGCTGCACGCGATGCGTGCCGCTCTCATACTTGAGACGGCTGTATGCGCCGTCGCCATCGACGGAAAAGGAAATCTCCTTGTAACCGCCGATCTCCGTCGGGCTCGCGTCGATGATGCCGATCTTCCAGCCCTGTTTCTCCGCATAGCGGGAATACATGCGGAAGAGGTCGCCCGCAAACAGCGCTGCCTCCTCACCGCCGACCCCGCCGCGGATCTCTACAATGACGCTCTTCTCGTCGTTGGGATCGCGCGGCAGCAGCAGCACGGGCAGCTCAGCATCGAGCTCCTCCTTGCGCTGGCGTGCCTCCGCGAGCTCCGCCTCCACGAGCTTGCGGAGCTCATCCTCAAGCGACTCCTCGAACATGGCCTTGTCATCCTCGATGGTCTGACAGACCTTTTTATATTCGCGGAACTTCTCCACGATGGGCAGCAGCGCCGCGTGCTCCTTATTGTAGCGCTGCCACTTCTTCATGTCGCTGAGTACATCCGGGTCGCTGATGAGCGACTCCAGCTCCATGTATTTATCTTCAACTGCCTGTAATTTATCCAGCACGAACGTTTCACCCCAAAATCAATTCTTTCCGGCCAACGCTGCCTCCGAAAGCGCAGCCTCCTTTTCCGGTCCGGCTGCCGAAGCCGCCGCGGCTGTCTCCCCGACAGCGTCCTCCTCGACCGGAAGCTGCAGACCGCCTACGCGTTCAAGCTCCTCCGGCGGCAGGACTGCCGCGAGCGAGCGGATGGCCACCTCGACCATCTCATCGTCCGGCTGGTTCGTCGTTAGCTTCTGCAGCCAGAGCCCCGGCAGAATCGCCTTTTTCATGAGCGGATTCTCCGTGCGGCCCGCAAAGCGGATGATCTCATAGGAAATCCCCGCCACCACCGGCAGCAGGATGACCCGGGAAAGAATGCGCAGCCAGAGATCCGGCCAGCCCAGAAAAGCGAATACAAAAATGCTCACGACCATGACGATGAGCAGGAACGCCGTACCGCAGCGCGGATGCAGCGTTGAAAAACGCTGCACATTCTCCACGGTCAGCGGGCCGCCCGCCTCAAAGGCATGGATGGTCTTATGCTCAGCGCCGTGGTACTGGAATACCCGGCGGATATCCTTCATGCGGGAAATGCCGAAGATATAGGCCAGGAAAATGCCGAGCCGCAGTACACCTTCCATGAGATTGAGGAACACAGGGTCCTCGGTGACGAAATGGAAAAGCTTGGCCGCCCCGGTCGGAATGGCCACAAAGAGCACCGCCGCCATGAGAAAAGCGAACGCAATAGTTCCCGCCAGCTCCTTGTCCGTGAGCTGCTCTTCCTCCTCACCGGCCATCTGCGCCGAATAGGACAGCGAGCGGATGCCCAGCACCAGCGACTCCCCCAGCGACACCACACCGCGCAGCATGGGCTTCTTCAGGATCGGATAGCGATCGCCGATCGAATTGACAGGCTTCGTCTGTACGGATATTTTCCCGGAGGGCTCGCGTACAGCCGTCGCCACAAGCTTCGGCCCGCGCATCATGACACCCTCGATGACTGCCTGCCCGCCTACCATCAAACATTTATTTTCCAACGGAATTCCTCCTTCATGCCCGGAATTTCCGGAATAGACACAATAGCGACACAAAGTCTTGAAATATAAAGGAAGCAGAGCATCTCTGCTCTGCTCCGCTTCTTATTTGCCGTAGCGCTTGTTGAATTTCTCGATTCGACCGCCCGCAGCGACGTCACGCTGACGTCCCGTGAAGAACGGATGGCATTTCGAGCATACATCGACGCGAAGCTCCTCTTTCGTGGAACCCGTCTTGAACGTATTGCCGCAACCGCAGATTACGGTAGCCTCATGATATTCCGGATGAATACCCTGCTTCATATCTATACACCTCACTTTTCCCCAAACTGGGAATTTTACAAGCCCTCTGTGCGAAAGCTTGGTCAGACCTAGCTTCCCGTTGTTGGGGCAAAGCCAGTCGCTGTAAACAGACAGTCTCCCACCTGTTACCTCGTAATTATAACACACCCCCAAAACCCATGCAAGGCCAGGAATTGGAAAATCCACTTGAAAAAATAACTATTATCGCCGATAATATAAAGGATACAAGTTTACGATGAAGTCCTGTCCGGCACCAGATACCTCCGCGGCTATAAACGGAGCCCGGCAGCCGGGGCCGGACGTTCTTGATAAGCCCCTCTGCGGGCTACGGAAAGGAAGAAATACTATGGCGAAACAGGAACCCCAGCATATCCAGTGCAGCTTCTGCAAGCGGGATATCACGGTCCATGACCAGTACGATGTGCCAATTTACGATCCCCGTTCCGGCTTTGCGATCTGCAAAAGCTGCATCCGGGAAATCTATCATTTTATTGAAGAAAATGACCAGCAGGAGGCCGTGGTGAAGCAAAAAGACTTTGCCATGACCCTCGACGAAAAGCTTGCCGAGATCAAGCCCCACATCATCAAGGAATACCTCGATGAATACATCATCAACCAGGACCGCGCGAAGAAAATCCTCGCGGTCGCTGTCTACAACCATTACAAGCGCATGAAATACAGCTACCTGAATGAGACGGACACCGAAATCGAGAAATCGAACGTCATCATGCTCGGCCCTTCCGGCTGCGGCAAGACCGCGCTGCTTTCCCACCTTGCGACCCTGCTCGACATCCCGTTCGCCGTCACCGATGCCTCCAGCCTTACCGAGGCCGGCTTTGTCGGTGCCGACGTGGAGGTTGCCGTCCGCAACCTCTACTACGCCGCGGATAAGAACATCGAAAAAGCTGAGCACGGCATCATCTACCTCGATGAGTTCGATAAGATCGCCCGCAAATCCGGCGAAAACAACTCCATCACCGCCGACCCCGGACATGAAGGCGTACAGCAGGCACTGCTGAAGATGCTCGAGGGCAGCGTCGTGGAATTCACGGCCCGCGGCCAGCGCAAGCACCCCGAGGCCCCGACCATCAAAGTCGATACCCGCAATATCCTCTTCATCGTCGGCGGCGCCTTCGTGGGCATCGAAAAAGTCATTGCCAAGCGCCTCAAGAACATGGACTCCAATATCGGCTTCGGCGCCAAAGTCGCAAGCAAGGAAGAAAAGCCGAAATTCGATGAGCTCATCCATAAGGTGCGCCCGGAGGACCTCATGAAATTCGGCATCATCCCGGAGATCATCGGCCGTCTGCCCATCATCTGCACGCTCGAAACCCTCGACGAGGACGCGCTGCTGCGCATCCTGACCGAGCCGAAGAACGCACCGGTCAAGCAGTATGAGAAGCTGCTCGAGATGGACAACGTCCAGCTCGAATTCAGTGACACCGCGCTGCGGGCCGTAGCCCGCAAGGCCATCGAGCGCAAGACCGGCGCACGCAGCCTCAAGGGCATCATCGAGGACGTCATGCTCGACGTCATGTTCGACATCCCGCGCTCCGATGCCAAGCGCAAGGTCACGATCACCGAGGACTGCATCGAAAAGGGTGCCAAGCCCACCATCGAGGAAATCGCCTGAGGATGTCCTGCGGGCATCTGCCGCGTGCTGCTTTCCCGGGAAAAGGCTATCGGTGAAACTACTTGTTTGTTACCCAAAAGAGGCTATCGCCATTGCGATAGCCTCTTTTCACTGTCCGAAAACGACAGCGGTTATACCATTTTAGCCTGCCGCCAGCGGGCATAGCAGGAGATGCTGTAATTGAGCAGAAAGTAGAGCATGGCAATCACCACGAACAGCGTGAATACCTGCGCGGCCGTCGTATAGCGGCCCATGACGATCATGCCCTTGCCGGTGAGATCCTCGATGCCCACGGCCCAGACAAAGGACGTATCCTTGATGATGGTCGTGAACTGCGAGATCAGCGGTGGTATCACATTGCGCAGTGCCTGCGGCAGCACGATGTAGCGCAGTGCCTGCAAGGCGCTGAAGCCCTGCGTCCTCGCGGCCTCCCACTGCCCCTTCGGGATGGATTTCAGCCCGCCGCGCACGATCTCGGCCAGCGTCGCCGTCTCGAATACCGTCATGGCCACGATGCCCGCGTAGACCGGCGGCAGCGGCGTCATAAAGCGAAAAGCCAGGATGAAGAGCAGCAGCGGCGTATTGCGCACAGCCTCAATGTAGACAGCCGACAGCCTCGCCGGCCAGCCGCCGCGATGCCGCAGCACCGCCAGTGCCGTTCCCAGCACGAGACTGCCGACGATGCTCGCGAACGCGATTTCCAGCGTGATCTTCAGCCCCTGCAGCAAAAACAGGAAAATCGATACCTGAAAGATATCCGTCATAGCGCCTGCACCTCCATCCTGCGCTCCAGATGCTTCGCGTAGGTCGCCAGCGGAAAGCAGATCGCGATATAGAGCAGCCCCGTCACGACATACGCCGGCCCATAATAGAGATTCGCACTCGCCCAGGAATCCGCATGATACATGAGGTCCCCGCCAGCGACCATCGCCATGACCGAGGTGTTCTTGATGAGATTCACCGCGAGATTTGTCAGCGGCGGATAGGCCAGCCGCCGGGCCTGCGGCAGTATGATATAGCGCATCGTATCCGCGTAGGAAAAGCCCTGCGCTCCCGCCGCCTCAAACTGGCCCTGCGGCACTGACTGGATGCCGGCACGCACGACCTCGGCCACATAGGCACCGTGATAAATCCCGATGCCCAGCATGCCGACCCAGAAAACCGGCAGCTGGATGCCGATATACGGCAGTCCATTGTAGAAAAAGAAAATCTGAATGACCAGCGGCGTATTCTGGATCAGTTCCACATAACAGCGGTTCACAAAACGGAACAGGCCATTCTTTTCTGTGCCCATCAGACCGAAAGCGATACCAAGCATCAGCGCGAGACAAAGCGCCAATGCGGAGACGGCGATGGTCATGCCGAAGCCCTGCGCGAATACCTCCCAGTCACCCAGCAGGGCTTCCCATTTAAAAGCGGCAAACGGGCCTGGCATTATTTCAGCCCCCACTTATCAAGCAGCTGCCCGAGCTCCCCGGAGGACTGCATCGCGGCAATGGTATCGTTGGCGAGCTTAGTGAGTCCTTCGTTGCCCTTTTTGGCGGCAATGCCATACATCTGCGGCGCATAGCGGTCCGGCAGAATCACCGTCGAATCATCCACATACCCGGCCAGGATAGCACCATCGACCGAGAAGCAATCTATGCGGCCTGAGTCGAGCGCGGTCTTGATTTCCGGGTAGGTCCCGAACTCAAGGATTTCCGCCTTGACTCCCTTTTCCTTCATAGCGTCCAGCAGTGCCTGCTTGCTCGTCGCACTCTGCGCCACACCGATCTTCTTGCCATCAAGGTCCGCCAGGCTCTGGATATTGGCAGCCTTCTTGACCATGAGAGCCACGCCGTCCTTGAAGTACGGCTCCGTGAAATTATAGCTCTTCTTGCGCTCATCGGTGACCGTGAAGGTCGCGATGACAAAATCAACCTCGCCATTATCGAGCAGCGGTCCACGCGTCTTGGCTGTGACCGGCTCGAATTCTACCTTCGAAGCGTCGCCCAGGATCTCCTTAGCCATGCGATGGGCAAGGTCAATCTCCATCCCGCTGATTTCCCCGGTATTCGGGTCCTTGAAACCGAATTTCGGCACATCGACCTTGATGCCCACCTTGAGCACGCCGCGGTCCCTGACCGCCTTGAGATCCGGCGCCTCCCCGGACCCCGAGGACGCCGTCGGCTCTGCGCCGCAGCCAGCCACCAGGGCCATGCCCGCACAGAGGAATACCGTCAAAAGCAACATCATAAACTTTTTCATCATAATTCCACCCTTCAAAATAGTATCCTGCCATGGTACAGCATTCCGGCAGGCCCTAAACAGCATGCGCGATCTTGCTCAGGAACTGCTGCGCGCGCTCATGCTGCGGATGCCGGAAAAATTCCTCCGGCGTATTCTCCTCGAGGATCTGCCCGTCCGCCATAAAGACCACCCGGTCGGCCACCCGCCGGGCAAAGCCCATTTCATGTGTCACGACAACCATCGTGATGCGCTCCTCGGCCAGCCCGATCATGACATCGAGCACCTCCTGGATCATCTCCGGGTCCAGGGCTGAGGTCGGCTCATCAAAGAGCATGATCTTCGGCTTCATCGTGAGCGCGCGGGCAATCGCCACACGCTGCTGCTGCCCGCCGGAGAGCTGTGTAGGATAGCGGTCGGCCTTATCACCGAGCCCTACGCGCTCCAGGTAGGACATGGCCTCCGCCTCGGCTTCCTTGCGGCTTTCATGCTTGAGCTTGCGCGGCGCCAGCACCAGATTTTCCAGCACGGTCATGTGCGGATAAAGATTGAACTGCTGGAACACCATGCCCATCGACTGACGGATCTTCGACAGCACCTGCGGATTCTGCTGCAGGTTCACACCATCGACATAGACCTGTCCCTGTTCCGGCTCCTCCAGCAGATTGATGCAGCGTACCAGGGTACTCTTGCCCGAACCGCTCGGGCCGATGATGACCACCTTTTCCCCCTCCCGGACCTGTAAATTGATTCCATGCAGCACCTCCAGCCCGCCAAAGCGCTTATGAATATTTTCCAGTTCAATCACAGCAACCACCCCTTGAAAACAGAAAAAGCCATTGGCACCTTCGGTACCAACAGCTTCTTTGCTCATGAATTTTATACATTTGTCCGGCTTTACAGGTTAACAACCACCTGAAAAACTGATAGCTATAGGATAACAGATAGCCACGCCTTTTTCAAGCACTGCCGCACGGGTATACAATATCCTTTCGGGTAAAAAAACGCAGTATCCCCCCTGAGCATGATGCCTTCCCCCAAAGAGATGAAACAGAAATAATTTTTCTTGACCTGGAGCCTGCTCCAGGCGATATAGTATAATGGAGAAAATAATTGAAATGGAGCTCTTAGCATGAATGAACATACCTTGCTTTCCCGGCGGAATTTCCTCAAGCTGGGGGCCGCGGCGGTAGTGCTGGCCGGGGGCGGCTGGGCACTTGGCGGAACCTCCTGGGGACGGCAGGCCTCCCATACCGCCAGGGCACTGGTAAAGGGTGGCGATCTGCCGGCAGAGTATCTGCGGCAGATCATCGCGGCGGACAACAGCCATTGCCGCACGATCATGTGGCAGTCTGCCGCGCCGCTGGACGATCCGCAGGTGGAATTCCGGCCCGCCGGACAAAGCGGGGCATCGGCGATCCCGGCCCAGCACGACACCTTTACCGATGACGGAGTGACCTGTACCATCTACACGGCACAAATCACAGGCCTCACCCCCGGGACCGCTTATGAATACCGCATTGCCAGCGGGCAGCTGGCCGGCGACTGGCAGCCGCTGCGCCCGGACGATGGCGGCAGCTTCCAGGCCCTGCTCTTCCCGGATTCCCAGTCCAACGACTACAGCGGCTGGCGGGAGCTCGCACAGGCCGCGGCCCGCCGCCATCCCGACGCAGCGTTTTTCGTGAATATGGGCGATCTCGTGGACAACGGCGAGGACCACACCCAGTGGAACGCCTGGTTCGACGCAGTCGACGGCATCAACAGCCGCATCCCGCTGGTCCCGCTCATGGGCAACCACGAGACCTACAACCAGCAGTGGAAGGTGCGGCTGCCGGAGGCCTATCTCCATGAATTTGCCGTACCGGAAAATGGCAGCGCGCAGTTCGCCCGTTATTACTATTCCTTTGACTACGGCCCCGTGCACTTCATCGTGCTCAACACGCAATGGGACGAAACGGAGGAATTCAAACCGGGACTCCTGGACGAGCAGCTGGCCTGGTTCCCGCAGGACATGCAAAAAAACCGAAAAAAATGGAATATCGTACTGCTCCACAAGGATGTGCTGCAATACCGCATCCACAACCGCCCGGAGCGCACCGAGGGCATCTCCGAAGAAGGCCGGGCCTTCATGCCGCTCTTTGATGCCCTCGGCATCGACGTGGTATTCTCCGCCCATCTGCACACCTACCGCAACCGCGGCCGGCTTTACAACTTCCAGCCCGCGGACCACGGCCCGCTCTACATCCTGACCGGTGTTGCGGGCAACGTGCGCTATCCGGGGCTCTGGGTCGATCATGCCTTCGATAAAAAAGTCGCCCCGCAGCCGGAAACGGACAATTACCTCACGCTCGACGCCTCGGCCGACGCACTCGAGATCCGCTGCTTCCTGCCCGACGGCACGGAGATCGACCACACCGCGCTGCAGAAGTAAGCAAAGCACTGTCCCTGCCCACCACAAAATTCCCTGCCCGACGGACAGGGAATTTTTTTCGCTGCCTCTGCATTTTACAAAGGAAGTTGCCGCTGATTTGGAGAATTATATAAAGATAAGGACATGCCCGGCGCAGCGTCGCCATTTGCATCCGTTCAGAAATTTTTCTCTCCGCGATGCCGGCTCCTTATTTTGTGCTATCATATATAGAAGGAACCACGGTTTTACCGTGATTTCCCCGAATTTAATTTTTACAATTGGAGGCTGCTGATATGATTTCAGAAAAAGACATTATGAAGCTGCAGAACGGCAGTGATGTGCGCGGCGTAGCCGTACAGGGCGTCACCGATGAGCCCGTCACCCTTTCCCCGGAGGCAGCGAACCGCATTGCCGCCGGCTTTGTCGGCTTTTTGGCCCACCGCACAGGCAAGAAGCCTGGCGAGCTCAAGATTGCGGTCGGCCACGACTCCCGCATCTCAGCCAAAACCCTGAAGTCCGAGGTGCTGCAGGCACTCACGGCGGCAGGCACGAAGGCTGTGGACTGCGGCCTCGCTTCAACGCCGGCCATGTTCATGTCCATCGTCTTTGACGAAACGAAGATGGACGGCTCCATCATGATTACAGCCAGCCATCTCCCCTATAACCGCAACGGACTGAAATTCTTCACGAAGGACGGCGGCCTCGAGCATGAGGACATCGAAGCCGTACTGCATGAGGCAGTCTCCATCCCGCAGCAGGCCGCGGATATCGCCACGGTGCCCTCGCTCGATCTCATCGGCATCTATGCGCGCCACCTGCGGGACAAAATCTGTGCGGGCATTCAGGCGGAAAACTACGATCAGCCGCTCGCCGGCCTGCACATCGTCGTCGATGCCGGCAATGGCGCCGGCGGCTTCTTTGCCGACCAGGTACTTGAAAAGCTCGGAGCAAACACCTCCGGCAGCCTGTACCTCGACCCGGACGGCATGTTCCCGAACCACATCCCGAACCCGGAGAATCAGGCCGCCATGGAAGCCATCCGCGGTGCGGTCCTCGCGAACAAGGCCGACCTCGGCCTCATCTTCGATACGGACGTAGACCGCATGAGCGCGGTACTGCCCGATGGCGAAGAGATCAGCCGCAACGCGCTCATCGCGATGATGGCCGCCATCCTCGCCCCGGATTATCCGGGCAGCACGATCATCACGGACTCCGTGACCTCGGATGAGCTCACGGTCTTCCTCGAAAAAGAGCTTGGCCTCAAGCACCATCGCTACATGCGCGGCTACAAGAACGTCATCGACGAGTGCATCCGCCTGAACCAGGCCGGCACCGTATCCCCGCTCGCCATCGAGACCTCGGGCCACGGTGCGCTCAGCGAGAACTACTACCTCGATGACGGCGCGTATCTGGCCGTAAAGATCCTCATCGCGGCCGCCCGGGCGAAAAAAGAAGGCCGCGCGCTCAGCACCCTCATCAAGGCCCTGGGCTATCCGGCGGAAAGCCGCGAATACCGCCTGAAAATCAAGGGAGTCGAGGACTTCCGCGCCTACGGACAGCAGGTTCTCAGAACCTTCGAACAGCGCGCTGAGGCCGCGGGCATCCAGATTGCCCGTCCGTCCTTTGAGGGCGTGCGCCTCGTATTCCCCGATGGCTGGGCGCTGCTGCGCCTTTCCCTGCACGATCCGAACATGCCACTGAACGTCGAAAGCCGCGAGGCTGGCGGTGCGCGCCGGATTGCCGCCGATGTACAAAAGCTGCTGGCAGACTTTGACAAACTGGACCAAAGCGTTTTCAACAGCTGAGGCTACCGGCCTTTCAAAAAATATTCCTGCAGGGTGCTCGCCGGAGCACCCTGTTTTTTGTTTCCCGCAGACTTTTCTGCTATAATAGCGAGTATGAATACCATTTACTAGCAGGAAGATATGCCTGCAGCTAGAATAATGTATGGTATGCAGTTTGAAAGGGTGAAAGAATGATCAATCGTAGAATAACGCCGATGACCGAAAGCGGTCTGCTGGCAGCAATCACTGTCATCATGGGGCTCATTGCCGTCTACCTTCCCGTAGTCGGCATGGCCGCAGCGATTCTCTGGCCGCTGCCGATCATCGTGCTCGTCGTTCGTCATGGACTGCGCTGGGGCGTGATGGCCGCTATTACGGCCGCCGCCATCATGGGCATACTCATCGAGCCCATGGTATCCCTGCGCATGCTCATTTCCTTCGGCCCTGTGAGCCTCATGCTCGGCTACGGCTTCCGCCAGGAATGGCCTGCGGCCAAGATCCTGCTGGTCTCGCTGCTCGCAGCGGTACTGGCCCTGCTGGCCGGGCTCGCTGTGGTCTTTGCGGTCACGAGCATCAACCCTTTTACCCTTCAGCTCGACATCATGCGGGAATCCCTCGAGGCTTCCGCGGACGTCTACCGCAGCATGGGCATGGAGGAAGCCCAGATTGCCCAGACGACAAAGGAATTCAGCCAGGCTATGGATACCGTAGCCATGCTGCTGCCGCTTGTGATTTCGGCCTCAGCGATCATCATCACCTACATGAATTTCTGGATTTCCGGCCGGGTGCTCCGGCGCCTCGGCCATCCGGTACCGACCCTTCCGCCCTTCGCGGAGTGGCGCCTGCCGTCGGCCTTCCTCTACCTGTTCGGCTTCTCACTCGTCGGCATGTACTGGGGCGGCACGCGGGAAATCGCTCTGCTCTATCAGCTCTCGCTGAACCTCAATATGTTCGCGGCCTTTGCCGGCTTTTTGCAGGGAGGCGCCCTGCTGGGCTACCTCGCACGCCGCGCGCACCTGTCCGGCTGGCTGCTCGGCGTCATACTGGTATTCATCCTCTTCAACGGCTTTTTTGCACAGATTCTGTCCTTCGTCGGACTGTTTGATATGATTTTCGACTATCGCCGTCGCTTCACGAACCGAAGCAGCGGCCAGAAATGAGGTGAACCCTATGCCACGCAATCTTTCCGCCTGGATTGATATCTGCATCCATCTCGCGGTGATCCTGCTGCTGGTGCTCGTGGTTTCTTCCTACAATCTCTACGTGGGCGCGATTGGCTTCCTCGTCTGGATCTGTATGCTGGCCTTTGCCCGCGAACGCTGCCGGGCCCGCAGAAGCGATTTTTCCAGTTATTGCCAAAATATCATCCGCAATGTGAATGAGGTATCGAACTACGCGGTGGAAAGACTGCCGCAGGCCGTACTCATCGTCGATGCTGACGGCCGCCTCCAGTGGTTCAACCGGGAGCTCGAGAAATATCTGGGCAAGCGCCCGGAGCCGGGCATTTCCATCAAGGATTTCTGGCCGGGCATCATGCTTACGCCAATCTGGGGCACAGAGGGCGAGTACGTCTTTGCCCACGAGGGCACCTACTACAAGGTCTTCTACCGCCCTGTATCGACCGTTGACGACATGCACGGGCTCATGGCTCTCTACATCACGGACACCTCGAATTTTGAGCAGCTCAAACGCGAGCACCAGATGTCCCGCACCGTACTGAGCTATATTCAGATCGACAATTACGATGAGGTCCTGCAGGGGCTTACAGATGCCGAACGGACCTCACTGATCTTCTCCGCCAACCACCTGCTCGACGAGTGGCTGCACCATCTGGGCGGCTTCCTGCGCCGTGTATCCGACGACCTCTACGTGGCCGTCATGACCCGGGAGGCTCTCGATCACGCACTGGCGGAAAAATTTGATATCCTCGACAAAATCCGCACCCTGCACAGCACGAACCGGCTGCCGGTCACGCTCAGCATGGGCATTGCCGTAGCCAGCACCCAGAGCATGGATGAGCTCGGAGCCGCAGCCCAGGCAGGCCTTGACCTGGCCCTTGGCCGCGGCGGCGATCAGGTTGCCGTGCAGATCGACGGCAAGACGCAGTTCTACGGCGGCAAGGCCAAGGCCGTAGAAAAACATACCCGCGTAAAGGCGCGCGTTGTAGCGCATGCCATCAGTGAAATCATCGGCAATTCGGATGAGGTCTTCATCATGGGCCATCACAACGAGGATTTCGACTGCCTGGGCGCGGCCATGGGCGTGGCCAAAATGGCCCGCCAGCTCAAAAAACCGGTCCACATCATCCTGAGTGATATGAACGAGGGCATTGACAAGTTCACCGACCTGCTCAAGGACAAGGAAACCTATGCGGACCTTTTCCTGCCGGCCAAGGAGCTTTTGAACATCACGAGCATGAATCCGGTGCTCATCGTGGTGGATACCCATATCCCGCATCTGGTGGCTGCACCGGGCCTTCTCGACCGCATCCATCAGATCATCGTGATCGACCATCACCGCCGCAGCGAGCAGTTCATTCAGAACCCGCTGCTCGTCTACATCGAGCCGGCCTCCAGCTCCACGAGCGAGCTCGTCACCGAGCTGCTGATGTATTTCAGCGACGATCTCGTGCTCTCGCGCGTCGACGCTACGGCGCTGTATTCCGGCATCGTGGTCGACACAAAGAACTTTGCCGTGCAGACCGGCGTGCGTACCTTTGACGCGGCAGCCTATCTGCGGCGCAGCGGTGCCGATCCCGTCATGGTGCGCCATCTGTTCCGCACCGACTACGAGACGAACCTCGTGCTCTCGCGGGCCAAGGCCAGCTCGGAGCTCTTTGATAACGGGCTCATCGTCACCACCATACCGAATCCCATCCCGAATATCCAGGCAACGGCAGCTCAGGTTGCCGACTCCCTGCTGCGCATCGAAAATGTGCGCATGAGCCTGGTGATCTTCCAGCTCACGGCTGATACCGTCGGCATCAGCGCCCGCTCCACGGGCGAGATCAACGTGCAGGTCATCATGGAATCCTTCGGCGGCGGCGGCCATCAGAACGTCGCGGGCGCCCAGGTACAGGACAAGAGCCTCGAGGAGGTCTGCCAGCAGGCAGTCGCCCTGAGCAAAAAATATATTGAGGAGAATGATAGCGATGAAAGTAATCTTACAACAGGATATTAAAAAAATCGGTAAAAAAGGCGATATCCTCGAGGTATCGGAAGGATACGGCAGAAATTTCCTCCTGCCGAAAAAATATGCCATTGAGGCCAGTGCCGCAAATCTCAATGTAGCCAAGGCCCAGGCCGCTTCCGCGGCCCGCAAGAAGCAGCAGGCCTCCGATGAGGCTCAGCTCATGGCCGCACAGCTCTCCAAGATTGAAGTCACGATTCCCGTGAAAATCGGCGATGGCGGCCGTCTCTTCGGCTCCGTCACCGGCAAGGATGTCGCTGACGTACTCAAGAAAGCGCATCAGATCGACATTGACAAGCGCAAGATCTCCATCAAAAACGAAGTTACCGGCGTCGGCACCTACGACGCGATCATCAAGGTCCATCCGGAAATAACCAGCACCATCAAGGTACATGTCGTCGCCGGCTGACCGGGCATCAGAAAGAGGCTTTTATGAAAGATTTTTTTACTAAGCTGTTCCATAAAAAGAAGCAGTCCGCCACCGTTCCGGTGCCGGAGGCCACGCTGCCTGAAACAGAGGCCGATCGTGAGATCGAGGCACTGTACGGCATACTGGCGGATATCCTCGGCTCGGACAAGCTCGTCATCAAGGCGGGAAAAATGGATGCTATGACACTCATGCGCTCACCTCTTCGGGGTGAGCGTGTGCTCGCTTTACAGCGCATCATCCTGGAAAATCCGACCATCGAGGAAGTCCCGACCGAGGAGGACATCCCCGAGATCCTGCATTCCCTCACGGCTGAGGTGGCCGATCTCGTGGCCCGCCGCTCCGTCGAGGACAAAATCGAGAAAAAGATTGCGGAAAAACTCGAAGAAAACCATCAGGACTACGTGAAGGACATCCGCATGCAGGTGCTCAAGGAGGAAAAGCCCTCCGCCGAGACCCCGCAGGAAAAGAAAAAACGCGAGGAGCTCGAGACGCTGGAAAAGGTCAGCCTGACCCAGTCCGTCATGGAGCTGCTGCGCCCGGCCTCCCTCGAGGAGATCGTCGGCCAGCCGCGCGCGGTCAAATCGCTCATGGCCAAGCTCAGCTCCCCTTATCCGCAGCACCTGCTGCTCTATGGCCCGCCGGGTGTCGGCAAGACGACAGCCGCCCGCCTCGTGCTCGAGGCCGCCAAGACGAAAGCCGCCTCGCCCTTTGCCGCTGCAGCACCGTTTGTCGAAACAGATGGTACCACACTGCGCTGGGACCCGCGCGACATGACCAACCCGCTGCTGGGCTCCGTACATGACCCGATCTATCAGGGTGCCCGCCGGGATCTCGCCGACAGCGGCGTCCCGGAGCCGAAACCCGGCCTCGTGACCGAGGCCCATGGCGGCATCCTGTTCATCGATGAAATCGGTGAAATGGACGAAATGCTGCAGAACAAACTGCTGAAGGTATTGGAGGACAAGCGCGCCTATTTCGAATCCGCGTATTACGACCCGACCGATGAAAAGGTCCCGCCCTATATCAAGGCACTGTTTGAAAAAGGTGCCCCCGCGGACTTCGTGCTCATCGGCGCGACCACCCGCGATGCCTCGCATATCAATCCCGCGCTGCGCTCGCGCTGTGCGGAAATCTACTTTGAACCGCTCACGCCGAAGCACATCCAGACCATCGTCGAAAATTCGGCGAAAAAGCTGCAGGCGCAGCTTGGCGAAGGCGTAGCCGAGCTCATCAGCGAATACACCATCGAAGGCCGCAAGGCCATCAATATCCTGGCCGACGCCTACAGCCTCGCACTGGAACGCTGCACGCCGGACGAGACCGCAGCGATGGCCGATGCGATCCCGGCTGCCGAGGCACCGGAACCCACCGCAGCCGGCCACCCGGCAGCGGACAGCCCGGAAACCGCAGACACCGCCGCGGCCGGCGATGCGGACAATACAGCCGCACCGGTGCCCAGGAAACCGGCCTTCGTACTGCCGGATGTCCGCATCGAGCGTCGCGACATCTACGAAGTCGCCCAGGTCAGCCGCCTCTCGCCCTACGTGACGAAAAAGGCCTCCGACCGCTCGGAAATCGGCCACATCTTCGGCCTCGGCGTCGCGGGCTTCCTGGGCTCCGTCATCGAAATCGAAGCCATCGCGTTCCCGGCCCACGAAAAGGGCAAGGGCAGCGTGCGCTTCAATGAGACTGCGGGCAGCATGGCCAAGGACTCCGTATTCAACGCGGCCTCCGTCATGCGCCGCCTCACGGGAAAAGACCTGCACGACTACGATGTGCACATCAACGTCATCGGCGGCGGCAATATCGACGGCCCGAGCGCGGGTACCGCGATCCTCGCGGCCATCGTCTCCGCCGTCACCGGGCGCCGCATCCGCCAGGATGTCGCCGTGACCGGCGAAATCTCACTGCAGGGACGCGTACGTCCCGTCGGCGGTGTATTTGAAAAAGCCTATGGCGCCAAGCAGGCCGGCATAAAGACACTCATCATCCCGAAGGAAAACGACAAGGACATCCCGAAGGATCACCTGGGTCTTGATATCCATGCCGTACAGACAGCCGAGGAAGCCTTTGCCTGGATCTTTGCCGGGGAGCCGGCCGCTACAGAGGAGAATCCATCATGATAGAACGCGTACCACCGCAAAATATAGAGGCCGAGCAGGCCGTACTCGGCGCCATGCTCATCAAGAAAGAGGCCATTGCCGAGGTATCGCAGCTTTTGAAGCCCGCTGACTTCTACCGCGAAGCGCACCGCATCGTCTACGAGACCATGCTCGAGCTCTTCAACAAGAACGAAGCCGTCGACCTCATCACCGTCACCGAACAGCTCCGCAAGAACGACCTGCTGGAAAAGGCCGGCGGCATCGCGTTCGTGACCTCGCTCGCGAATGCCGTCCCGACCGCAGCCAACGTGGAATACCACGCGCGCATCGTCGAGGAAAAGGCCCAGCTCCGCAACCTCATCAATTCGGCGACCGAGATTGCCGGCATGGCCTACGAGGCCAGCGACGACATCACCGATGTCATGGACAAATCCGAAAAGATGATCCTGGAGGTCGCCGCCCGGCAGAACAGCGGCTCCTTTGTCCCGATCAAGGAAATCCTCATGGATACCTTCAGCAAGATCGAGAAGCTCTATGAGACCAAGGGCGGCATCACCGGCCTTCCCTCCGGCTTCAAGGACCTCGACAAGCTCACCTCGGGCCTGCAGCCCTCCGACCTCATCCTCGTGGCCGCCCGCCCAAGTATGGGTAAGACGGCCTTCACCCTGAACATCGCCCAGCACGTAGCCGTCCACGAAAACAAATCCGTGGCCTTCTTCTCACTGGAAATGTCCAAGGAGCAGCTCGTGCAGCGCATGCTCTGCTCCGAGGGCGGTATCGACTCCCAGCGCCTGCGCGTAGGCGAGCTCGAAGAAAACGACTGGGAAAAACTCATCAACGCCGCCGACCGCCTTTCCCGCGCGCCCATCTACATCGATGACACCGCGGGCATCACAGTCATGGAACTGCGCTCCAAAGCGCGCCGTCTCAAGGCAGAGCACGACCTGCAGCTCATCGTCATCGACTATCTGCAGCTCATGCAGGGCCGTTCCTCCAAGAACAGTGACAACCGCCAGCAGGAAATCTCCGAAATCTCCCGCTCGCTCAAGGCCCTGGCCCGCGAGCTCAACGTCCCGGTCATCGCGCTCTCCCAGCTCAGCCGAAGCGTGGAATCCCGCCAGGTCAAAAAGCCGATGCTCAGCGACCTGCGTGAATCCGGCTCCCTCGAGCAGGATGCCGATATCGTCATGTTCCTCTACCGCGAGGACTACTACGATCCGGAAACCGAGCACAAGAACATCACCGATGTCATCATCGCCAAGCACCGCAACGGTCCGGTCGACACCGTACAGCTCTTCTTCCACAAGCAATTCACGAAATTCGCGGATCTCTCGCGGCTGCAGTGATTTGTGCCGGTTATTGTTTCCTCCTGATTTCTCATATTTTTTATTGACAAAATCTTTCCTTATGGTTATGATAAGAATATGAAATCGTTCCCACATTAATTTTAAGGGAGGAATCCATTATGAAGGATATACGTTTTGACAGCCCGCTCAAGGGCACACTGATCCCCCTCGGAGAGGTAAAGGACCCCGCGTTTTCCAGTGAGGCCATGGGCCGCGGCGCAGCCGTAAAAGCTCCTGAGGGCAAGGTCTATGCGCCGTTTGATGGCACCATCACGGTTTTCTTTGATACCAAACACGCCCTGGGGCTCCACTCGGACGATGGCGTCGACCTGCTCATCCATGTCGGCCTCGACACCGTGAACCTCAACGGCCAGTATTTCACTGCCCACGCTGCGCAGGGTGACACCGTAAAGAAGGGCCAGCTGCTGCTCGAATTCGATGCCGCAGCCATCGAGGCCGCGGGCTACGACGTTACGACGCCGGTGCTCGTGACCAACGCCGCTGACTACGGCAAGATCACCATCGCGCTCGCGGACACCGAGATGGAATCACTGCCGGCCGCAGCACCTGCCGCGCCGGCCGGGGAGGCTGACGAAAGCCTGCGCCGCCTTCCGAAAGAGGAACGCGTAGCCATACAGATTCTGCAGCATATCGGCGGCAAGGAAAACATCCGCTCCGTCGAACACTGCGCGACGCGCCTGCGCCTGATCCTCAAGGACAAGACGAAGCTCGATGAAAAAGCCATTGAAAACATCGACGGTGTCAAGGGCCAGTTCTTCGCGGCGGCCCAGTTCCAGATCATCCTGGGCACCGGCTTTGTCGACAAGGTCTACGGCGTGATCGTCCGCGATGACGCCTCGCTGGCCGGCACGAGCAACAAGGAAGCCGCCTATGCGGAAATGACGACCGTACAGAAGATCTCGCGCACCTTCGGCGATGTCTTCGTCCCGATCATCCCGGTACTCGTAGCGACCGGACTTTTCATGGGCCTGCGCGGTATGGCACAGAGCCTGGGCCTGCAGTTCAGTGACAACTTCCTGCGCATGTCCCAGATCCTCACCGACACGGCCTTTGCCTTCCTGCCGGCCCTCGTTACCTGGTCGACCATGAAGAAATTCGGCGGCACACCGGTCATCGGCATCGTGCTCGGCCTCATGCTGGTAGCCCCGCAGCTCCCGAACGCCTACGCCGTAGCCGGCGGCAGCGCGGAGCCTATCCCGATGGACATTTTCGGCCTCACGGTCCAGGTCATCGGCTACCAGGGCTCGGTACTGCCGGCCCTCGTGCTCGGCATCTTCGCCGCGAAGCTGCAGCAATGGCTCAAGACCTTCGTTCCCGATGTACTCGACCTCATCGTCACGCCGTTCCTGACGCTCTTCATCTCCATGATCCTCGGCATTCTCTTTGTCGGCCCGATCATGCACACCCTGGAAATCGGTATCTTTGATGCCGTGAAGTCCTTCCTTGAACTGCCGTTCGGCATCGGCGGCCTCATCGTCGGCGGCCTGCAGCAGGTCATCGTCGTCAGCGGCGTCCATCATGTATTCAACGCGCTGGAAATCGAGCTCCTCGCCACGACCGGCCGCGACGCGTTCAACGCGATCATCACCGGCGCCATCGTGGCCCAGGGCGGTGCTGCTCTGGCCGTAGCTCTCAAAACCAAAGACCCGAAAAAACGCTCCCTGTATATTTCCTCGACGATTCCGGCCTTCCTCGGCATCACCGAGCCGGCCATCTTCGGTATCAACCTGCGCTTTGTAAAGCCCTTCGTCTATGCACTGATCGGCGGCGCCTGCGCGGGTGCCTGCGCGAGCCTCATGCACCTTGCCGGAACCGGCATGGGCATTACGGTTCTGCCGGGTACGCTTCTGTATATGGACCATCTTTTTGAATATCTCATTGTCAACGCTATCGGCTTTGGCGTGGCCTTCGGCCTGACCTTCACCCTGTTCAAAGTGGAGGAATGACGCAGCCACCCAGCAGCCCTGCATAAAGGAGGAGATTGCGTGAATAAAGCGGAAATCGACCGGAAGGTGCGGGAATCCCTGCCCTTCACCCATCGCTGGCACAACCGTTTCCATTTGGAAATGCCCTTCGGGCTCATCAATGATCCCAACGGTCTCATCTTCTATAAGAATGAGTACCATATCTTCTACCAGTGGAACCCGCTGGGCTGCGAGCACAAGAACAAGAGCTGGGGCCATGTCCGCACCCGGGATTTCATCCACTACACGCGGCCGGAGCTCGCACTCTGGCCGACGGATGCCCACGACAAGGACGGCTGCTACTCCGGCTGTGCCTATGCCGCTGAAAGCCTGCGGGTGATCTATACGGGCAACGCCAAGGACGCTGAAGGAAACCGCAGCTCCTGCCAACGGCTCGGCACGCTTTTGCCGGACGGAACCATCCAAAAGGATGCGATCATCATTCCCGGCCCGCCGCCGGGCTACACCGCTCATTTCCGCGATCCCTACCGCTTCCGCCGCGGCAACAAAAGCTACCTGGTGCTCGGCGCCCAGACCGCTGACAAGCGCGGCTGCGTACTGCTCTATGGTGAGCAGGCCGACGGCTGGCAATTCCTCGGCGAACTCGCAACGCGCCTCGGTCATTTCGGCTACATGTGGGAATGCCCGAATATGCTGCAGTTCGGCGACCATGATGTACTGCTCTTCTGCCCGCAGGGCATCAAGGAAGAGGACTACAAATACCAGAATCTCTACCAGTGCGGCTACATCACCGGCCATTTCTCACCCTCGGCCAAAGAACTGCTGCACGGACGCTTCCATGAGCTCGACAAAGGCTTTGATTTCTACGCACCGCAAGTCTGCCGCCACGAGGGACGAAACATCCTCGTCGGCTGGATGGGCATGCCGGACCGCGATGAAGAATACCCTACCGCCGAATGCGGCTGGCAGTACACACTCACGATGCCGCGTGCCCTCACGCTGCGCCAGGGACAGATCTACGCGCAGCCCGCGCGGGAGCTCGAAGCCCTGCGCATCGAGGACACCACGCAGGAGCTTTCCGCCCAGCAGGAACGGCGCATTTCCGCCAGCCTGCCGGAGGGAGCGGAGATCCTGCTGGACATCGACCTCGGCGAAATCAACGAACTCCACTTCGACCTGCTCTACGGTCTCGAAAAGGTCCGCCTGACCTATGACCGCAAGACCCAGGTCATGACCATCGACCGCCGCGGCATGAAATACGGCGGCCACGGGCAGCGCAGCTTCCGGCTCTTCGCCGAGGATCATCTCGCGCTGCATCTCTTCGTGGACAAGACGGCAATCGAGGCCTTCTTCCAGCACGGCGAGAAAACGGCCAGCTTCCTTGTTTTCCCGGAAAAGAACATCCTGCCCGAGCTTTTCATCGAGGCGGATTCGCCGATGGAGAACCTCACGGGACAGATCTGGCAGCTCGACAATATCAAATTCAATCGCTGAGCGGGAAGCCACAGCTTCCTGCCGGCAACGGTAAACAAAAATCCTGCGGCACGCAAACTGCCGCAGGATTTTTTCATCACAAAATATCAAAGCTCGCTGATGGACTTTCGCCCATACAGCCGGGCTGTATGCTGCCAGATTTCCTCGTTCATATTCCGGCCCTGCGCCTTGCAGGACTGCACCCAGCGCCACAAAAGCTCCAGTGTCGCCTCGGAATACGTGTACATCTCGCCGCGCAGGTACGTCTCACAGGAGGTCTCCCAGCGCGCGGCCTGCTCCACATGAATGGGCCGCCCCGCCGATACGATCTGCGGGAACCGCGCGACCAGCTCATCGAGCCACTGCAGCTGCTGACGCAGAAGCTGCTGCACGAGCTGACGCTTCTTCATGCTCACGGCCGGCAGCTGCGCCTGCAGCGCTGCGAATTCCGCCGGCTGCGTATCCTCCATCATATAGCCGTACTTATAGGCCATGAGATTTTCCCCACGCTCCATCGCTTCGGCCAGATCGCGCCGATAGCTCACCAGTGTCTCCATATCCCAGGCCATGAACTGGCTCGTGCGCATGATGAGGAACGTCTTGCGGTCATCCTGGCAGGAAGCCCGCGCTCCCTGATTCTGCACCGTTGTAAACATCTGCCACTCCAGCTGCAGCACCTGCTGAAAAATATCCTCTCCTGCCTCTGTCATCCCGATTTCCCCTCTCTTTACGGCTCAGCACTCCTGCAGCAACGGCAGAGAACGAAGCTTTTCATCCTGTATTTTAGCCGCGATTGCGCTGCTGTAATCGATGAGGAAATCACTCGTTCCCTCCACGATATGCTGCCGCGCCCATTCCTGCCGCACCATGCTGCAGATCTGCTCGATTTCCGCCTGCGCCGCCGCACCGTCCCGGGCAGTGCAGAGGTCCGTCAGCCGCTGATGCACCCCCGAAAGGATCGGCAGCTCCCGCAGGCCGCGATGCGCCCATTTATAGAACGGCATATAGCGGTGATTCAGCAGATAGACCATCGAACAGGCCGCCTGCACGAATTCACCCAGTGCACAGGTCGCGGCCACACGCTCGCCGCGCTTCAGGCAGCGCGGATAATTGTACTGACCGCTCTGCGCCATCGTCGCGGCCCGCACCGCAATCTTCTTCAGCCGCACATCCTCCGGATAGTACCGCAGCAGCGCATTGCGGATCTCGCTGAACTTGCCCAGCGGATCACTGAATACTGCGCCATTGGTAGCCTTGGCGAGAAAATTCTCCGGCAGCTGGCTCCATTCCACGATGGACTCCGGTGCCCTGGCCATGCCGATGAACTGCCGATAGAAATCCGCAATGCGCAGCACACCCACACGGCCCTCGCCGCCCGCGAAGACCCGGCGGGCCGGAAACCCCGCGAACTCGCCCGGCAGCGCGTCATACGCGCGCTGCAGCTCCTGCCCGAAGGTCACATAGTCCTCACTGGTAAGCCAGATGCAAAACGACGGGCCCCAGTCATGGTCACGCGACAGGGCATCATCAAAGCCCAGACACTCCGAACCATCCCCCGCGAGCCCGATGGCCATGCGGCTGAGCTGCGACGCAAACTTCCGCTCGAGCATAGGCCGTCCCACCGCCTCGTAATAGGCCTGGGCGATGGCCAGCCCCTGCTGCGGCTGCCCCGTCACCGGAGAAGCCGCCGGACCGGGCACCGCCGAAGCAGCCGCCGCTGATACCGGCGCGCCGCCTGCCGGTGCCTTGCCGAGCCCGGCCAGCTTCTGCTCCGCGTACTGACGGCTCTTCTCCGCCTCCCAGTATTCCTCGGTACGGCCAAAAAAAGACTCCGTCACATCCTTGGAACGGGTGAACAGCTCCACCGCCCGGCCATAGTCCCCGGCCTCCAGTGCTACCATGCCGCTGAGATTCAGCGCCGCCGCATAGTGCAGGCCGCGCTCCGGCAGCGACTCGTATACCGCCAGGGCCTGCGCCGCGTAATCAGCCGCCTGCTCCTTTTTCCCCTGCTGCCAGCAGCAGGTACCGAGATTCACGAGCGTCACCGCCTCTTCCTCCCGGTACTCCGGATGCCGGCGGATGATGGGCAGCGCCTCCTGCAGGCATTGCATGGCCTCTCCGTACTGCTCCTCATCCATATAGAGCAGCGACAGATTGTTCAGCACCGTCGCGTAGTAGTAACTGCCGCGACCCGCAATGCGCTCATAGATGCCGGCCGCCTCATGGTAGAGACTCTGCGCGCGCGTGTACTCCTTTTTCAGCCGCAGCGTCCCCGCCAGATTGATGCGGTTCGTCGCATACTCCACCGAATCACAGCCCAGTGATCCCGCGATATCCACGCCCGCCTCCGTAAAGGCCTGCACGGACTTATCGTAAGCCCCGGTGCCGCGATAATAGGTTCCCAGCTCATTGAGCGCCGCAACGAACACGGCATCATGCGACCCGCAGCAGATACGATGCTCATTGAGGGTCCGCCGCAAAAAGCCCTCGATTTTATCCGTTTCCTGACGACTGTACAGCGCATCGAGCGCCGCGTAAAACTCTGTCAATCCCTCACGCATACCCTGTGCCTCTTCTCCGGCAGTGCACCGGCCCGGTCCCCAAAGGCCGTCCCGCGCACGCATTTTCTTTCATTATACTTGATATATTCCGTCCATCAGTATCAGGATAAAAAACAAAACCGGGTAATATACAACACGGGCCAACCCTTTTTTGGACTTATTTGACCCTTTCAGACAGCAAAAGGCCCCCGGCAGCTGCCAGGGGCCCTCTGATGGTGCTCATATAGCTTTTTTGTGTCGATTGGCTGCCGCCAGTGACAAGCGGCGGATACGCTCAAAAGGAAATCCTCGAAAAGCATACCGTAAATCCATATAGCCATCACCTAAAGAAAAAGTGATCTTCTGCAATTTCTTCTGCGAATTCTTCTCGATTTTATTGATATAAAACTGTACTTCCTCTGGAGAGAGCTGGCCATTTTCGACAACAACACCAATCCCATCGATAATCATGGTTAAACCTCCCTGCAAACATCTTCCCCAGATATGGCCTCTTTTTCCCGGAAAAAACTCCTAAGATACTCGAAACCTTGGCTTATTATACTACAAATCATAAAGTTGGTTAAGTCAACTAAAAAATGACCGGAAATAGCAGCGTTTTTGACTGTCTTTTCGGCCATTTTTTCCGCAATACATTTCACTGTGTACACTACAAGGAGACATTGCTCAAATAAAGTACATCAGATTATCCGCCGGCAGCTGTTTTTCCGCCTCCGCCAGCACATCGTCCAGGGAAATTTTTTTCAGCGCGGCCTGGATTGCCGCATCAAGCGGCTGAAAGACCACGGCCTGCATCGCCCGATCCAGTGCGGGCTGCTTCTCCACCGTCGTCGCAGCTGCCGGCTCCACGAGCGCGAGCTCGATGGCCGCCAGGATATCGTAGACAGCGATCTCCCTCGGCGCCCGCGCGAGCTGATAGCCTCCCTGCGAGCCCTTGATCGAATGCACCAGCCTGGCACGCTTCAGCAGAGAAAACACCTGCTCCAGATAAATCTTCGAAATCCCCAGCTTGTCCGAAATGCTGATGATGGTAATGGGCAGCCCCGCCTCGTAGTTCATGGCCAGATGCGTCATCGCCGCCAATCCATACCGCCCCTTCGCCGAAATCTTCATACGTAATACCTCATTTCATACTTATACTCTATGTTATCATGATAATAAATATTTCGCCTAAAGTCAATTACCTATATGTACCGTAGGTTTATTTACCTCACCTAGCAGGTTGGCCTTTAAAGGCTCCCCTGCTAGGTGCGCAGCGAACCGCAGCTT
>CAZFPA010000017.1:0-34132 GCA_964520975.1 uncultured Selenomonadaceae bacterium
AATGTGCCAAGGCTGCCAAGGCTTTGGGCTATGAGGTCTACGCGGTAGCACTGCTCCCGGAGACGGACCCGGAGCTTTCTGACTGTACGGCTGATTGTGCATCGATCAGCATCGCGCAGCTGGAACGCGTTTTGGAATATTTGAAGGAAAAGGGCGTACAGAAGGTGACGATGCTCGGCAAGGTCACGAAGGAGCTGCTGTTCAACGGACAGCATGCCCAGCCGGATGCCCGCATGATGCAGCTGATCATGAGCCTGCCGGACCGTAAGGATGATACGCTTATGCTGGCGTTCGTCCGGGAACTGGCAAAGGAAGGGCTGCAGGCGTTCGATCAGACAGCGCTCATCCGCATGCTCATGCCATCCCGTGGCACGGTTACGAAGCGGGAACCTACGGAGACAGAACGCAAGGATATGGAATTCGGCATTCGCATGGCCCGCGAGATCGGGCGGCTGGATGTAGGACAGACCGCGGTTGTCAAGAATCTCGCGGTCATGGCTCTCGAGGCAATCGAGGGGACCGATGCCTGTATCCGCCGCGGCGGCGAGCTCGCCTGCGGTGGTGCGGTGGTAGCCAAGGTGGCGAAGCCAAACCAGGACCTGCGCTTTGATGTTCCGGCCGTGGGTCTTGATACAATAAAAACCATGGTGGAAGCCGGTGCCAAGGCCATTGCCCTTGAGGCAGGCAAGACACTGCTCGTCGAAAAGGAAAAAGTAGTTGCACTGGCAGATGCCAATGATATAACGATTGTGGCTATGTAAATCACAGCAGATGAGACGCGGCGGATACTGCGAAAAAAGAGTATCCTCGCGTCTTTTTCTGCGTAGTTGCAGGAGGCCGTTTTGTGTACAATGTACCAGGTGGAAGGGAGGGATAGCGATGAAAATCATGTTTTCAGCCGGAGAGGCTTCGGGTGATCTCCATGGCGCAACACTGGCAGCCGCCATTCGGCGGCTGGACCCGGAGGCTGATCTCATTGGCTTTGGCGGCCCGCAGATGGCCGCTGCCGGCGTGCGGCTGGCGGCGGATATGCGGGACTACAGTGTCATGGGCTTCTGGGAGGTTCTGCTGAACCTGCGGCGGATGTTCCGGCTGCGGGATCAGCTCACTGCCTTCATGGCAGCGGAGCGTCCGGCACTGCTGGTGCTCATCGACTATCCGGATTTCAACTGGCGGCTGGCGGCTGAGGCCAAAAAGCTCGGCATACCAGTATTTTCTTACATACCGCCTTCCGCCTGGGCCTGGCGGAAGGGCCGGGCGAAAAAGTGCGCGGCACTGGCGGATGAGCTTGTCGCGATTTTTCCGTTTGAACTCCCGGTCTATGAGGCCGCGGGGGCAAAAATCAGCTTTCAGGGAAATCCCCTGGTTGATACGGTAAAATCATCGATGGACCCGGCGGCGGCCCGGCAGTATTTCGGCCTGCAGGACGGAGAGCGTGCCATGCTGCTGCTGCCTGGCAGCCGGCGGCAGGAGATACAGCTGCTGCTGCCTGTGATGCTGGCAGCAGCCCGGCGCATGCAGGCGGAGGTACCGCAGCTGCGCTTTTATCTGCCGGTGGCTCCGGGTATTGAGCGGGCAGGACTGGAACAGATGGCCGCGGACGCGGGGGTCACGGTCCGCTTCACGACAGCGCATACCTATGACCTCATGCGCCTGGCGGAGCTCGCGCTCGCGACCTCCGGCACTGTGGTGCTGGAGGCGGCCATGCTCGGACTTCCCTGCGTGGTGCTTTACCGTATGTCGCCGGTGAGCTATGCCATTGGCAAGCTTCTGGTACACGTGGATAACTTCAGCCTGCCCAACATACTTGCGGGGCACCGTATTGAACCGGAGCTCCTGCAGGCGGAGGTGAATCCGGAGCGCATCCAGGCGGAGGCGCGGCGCTTCTATGCCGATCCCGCCCACGCGGCTGAGGTGCGCGCGGCGCTGGCCGCTGCGGTGGCCAGCCTCGGTGAGCCAGGAGCAGCGGAGCGGGTGGCCCGGCGGATTCTTGCAGCGGCCCAGGGCAGCCGCGAAAAACTCGGAAAACTATCGGGGGATACAGAATGAAAAATTACAAGCGACTGCTTATGTACATACGTCCTTACCTGAAACGGCTCGGAATCGCAATCGTCTGCATTGTTTTGGCGGCCGGGGCGAATCTCTATGTGCCCTGGATCATCAAGGATATGATCGATAAGGTGCTGGCACAGAAGGATATGCTCATGCTCAACGTCATCGCGGTGGGCATCGTAGTGGTGTTCTTTTTTCGGGGGATATTTTTCTACGGACAGAGTTATCTCGTGTCTTTTGTAGGACAACGTGTTATTATAGACCTTAGGGATGTGCTCTATCAGAAATTCCAGCGGATGCCGCTGGCCTATTATGACCGGCAGCAGACCGGTGAAATCATGAGCTACATCACGAACGATGTGGCCTCCCTGCAGAATGCAATCGTCGATAACCTCATCGAGATGGTTACCGAGGGCTCGATTCTCATTGGCTCCATTGTGCTCATGGTCTATCTGGACTGGAAGCTGAGCCTGCTGACACTCGTTACGATCCCGATGGTCGGTCAGGCCATGAAGGTCTTCGGCCGCAAGCTCAAGACCTCGGGCACGCTGATCCAGGAGCGCCTCGCGGATATCACGGCACTGCTGCAGGAGAGTATCTCCTCGGTGCGCGTGGTGAAGTCCTTTGTTCGCGAAGGCTATGAAATCGAGCGCTTCCACAATCAGAACGAACTGAATTTCCAGGCGGCCATGAAGAATGTACAGCTCATGAGCCTGCTGACACCGACGGTGGAATTCCTGGCGGCCCTGGCCGTCACCTTTATCGTGTGGTTCGGCGGCTATGAGGTCGTCAACGGGGAAATCACGGCGGGTTCGCTCATCGCGTTCCTGACCTATGCGGTCAATCTCGCCAATCCGGTCAAGCGCATCAGCCGTGTCTACGGCAATCTGCAGAAGGCGATGGCCGCGGCAGACCGCGTATTCGATGTACTCGATCTGCCGGAGCAGATCACGAATAAAAAGGATGCCATTGCACTGCCCAAAATTGAAGGCCATGTGGCCGTCAATGCGGTGTGCTTTGAATACAAAAAGGGTGTACCGGCCCTCGTCGATGTATCGCTTCAGGTGGAACCGGGGCAGATGATCGCGTTCGTCGGCCCGAGCGGCGGCGGCAAGTCGACGATTGCCAATCTCATTCCGCGTTTTTACGATGTGACCGCGGGCTCCATCGAGATCGACGGGCACGATGTGCGCGATGTGACGATGGAATCGCTGCGCGAGCAGATCGGCATCGTGCCGCAGGAGACCATGCTGTTCAGCACGACGATCCTGGAGAATATCCGCTATGGCCGGCTCGATGCTACGGATGAAGAGGTTGTTGCGGCGGCCAAGGCGGCCAATGCCAATGAGTTCATTCTGGAACTGCCGCATGGCTACACGACGACCATCGGTGAACGCGGGCTGAACCTTTCCGGTGGCCAGCGCCAGCGCATCGCCATCGCACGGGCAATTCTGAAGAACCCGCGTGTGCTCATTCTCGACGAGGCGACTTCCGCGCTCGATACGGAGAGCGAGAAGATCGTGCAGGCCGCACTGGACAAGCTCATGGTAGGGCGGACTTCCTTTGTCATTGCCCATCGCCTGTCGACGATTTTTAACGCGGATCAGATCTTCGTAGTGGAAAACGGCCACATCCGGGAGCATGGAACCCATGCAGAGCTTTTGGCCCGGGGTGGTTTGTACAGCAATCTGTATAATATCCAGTTCAATAAAGCAAAAGACAAGTAAAAGGGGAAAAGGCATGCAATTACTTTATAATATAGCAGCTATCCTGATCGTCATCATGATCATACCAATGTTCATGGTCAGGGCCGTGCGTGAGAAGGGATTCGTCGAACGCATCCGACAAAGCCTGGGTTTTCTGCCCAAGCATGCCCTGGACAAGACAGCCAGGAAAAACTGCATATGGGTGCATGCGGCTTCGGTCGGTGAAATCGTTGCGGCAAGCCCTTTGATCAAAGAATTTCATAAAGAATTCCCTCAGAGTCCCATTCTCGTATCCGTGGTAACGAACAGCGGCTACGAGATGGCAAACCGCATCATCAAGGACGCGGACAGTATCATCTACTTCCCGCTCGATCTGCCCTGGCTTTCGGCACACATCCTGCACAAGGTGCAGCCGCGTGTGTTCATGCCGGTGGAAACCGAGCTTTGGCCGAACTTCCTGAAGGCTGCGCGGCACATGCACATTCCGGTCATGATGGTGAACGGGCGCATCAGTGACAAGAGCGTTACGCGCTATCGCCACCTGCACAGCCTGCTGGATGACATGATCGGCACGGTGACGAAGTTCGCCATGCAGTCGTCCATCGATGCGGAGTACATCGTCCGTCTCGGCGCCAATCCGGATCTCGTCACGGTCACGGGTAATACGAAATTTGACCAGACCTATACGGCGGTGAGCCCGGAGGAAAAGCAATCCATGATTGCTGAGATGGGGCTGGCGGAAAATGAGGGGATTTTCCTGGCCGGCAGTACGCATAAGGGCGAGGAGGAGTACGTGCTCCATGCCTTTGATGCCATCCGGGAAAAATTCCCGCGCGCGCGCCTGGTCATTGCGCCGCGCGATGTACTGCGCACCGATGAGATCATTTCGATCTGCCGTCAGCATGGCGTGCAGGCCGTGCGCCGCACGCACCTGCAGAAGCATCCGGCGGCCGGCCATGATGTGGTGATCCTCGATACCATCGGGGAACTTGGCCGCGTCTACAGCATCGGCGACGTGATTTATGTCGGAGGCAGCCTCATACCGCATGGCGGGCACAATATCCTGGAACCGGCGGCGCATGGCAAGGCCATCATTGTTGGCACAAATATGTTCAATTTCAAGGACACGCATGTACTCTTTTCCAAGCGCGATGCCTGTATCACAGTGGGCAGCGGCGAAGAACTGGCCCAGCAGGCGCTGGGGCTTTTCGAGGACGTCAGCCGCCGGCACCGGATGGAACAGGAGACACTGGCCATCGTGCGGGAAAACAAGGGCGCATCACGCAAGACGGCGGTGCTGCTGCATGAAATGCTCGACGCGGTGGAACAGAACGGGCGCATCAAGGCGACGGAGAAGGTGGAGAACTTCCAGACGTATTTCTTCCAGCTCGTACATGGGCAGGAGACGCATGGGATTTTCCTGACCATCATCATCGCGATATTATATGTATTTTCCTTTATTTACGGTCACCTGGTCAACGTGAAGCTGGCCGGCTATAAGGTGGGCGTGTTCAAGCGCAAGAAGCTCGGCTGCTATGTAATCAGCCTCGGCAATATCACGGTCGGCGGTACCGGCAAGACGCCGACGGCTCAGCGGCTGGCCCGGGATATCCGGGACATGGGCTACCGGGTCGTCATACTGAACCGTGGGTATCGGGCAAAATGGAAGGGCGATGTCGGTATCGTATCGGATGGCAAGACCCTGCAGATGGACGCGGCGCAGGCTGGTGATGAGGCCTTCATGCTGGCCAAGCACCTGCCGAATGTGCCGGTGCTCATTGGCCCGGAACGGGCGGTGACCGGCCAGTATGCCATCGATCATTTCGGGGCGGAGGTAGCAATCCTTGATGATGGCTATCAGCACTGGCAGCTCGAGCGCGATATGGATATCGTGCTCATCGACGCGGTGAACGTATTCGGCAACAACTATATGCTGCCGCGCGGCACACTGCGTGAGCCGATTTCGCACATGGAGCGGGCGGATGTCTGCCTGCTCACCAAGGTCGACCAGGCTGCGCCTGGCTCGAACCGTTACATTCGCGATACCATTGAAAAGTACAACGATCATGCCCTGATTGTCGAGAGTATCCATCAGCCGCGCTGCTTCATTGAGCTGGCCGACTGGTATGAGGATATGGCGGCTCCGGGGATTGATATATCAGAAATGAAGGGCAGACGCGTGATGGCGGTATCCGCGATCGGCAATCCGGCCTCCTTTGAGCAGACGCTGAGTGATATCGGCGCGGTGATCATTGAGAGCCTGCGCTTCCCGGATCATCATGACTACACGCCGGAGGAAATGGCGGACGTGGTCGACCAGGCACTGCGCCAGGGCGCGGAAGCCATTGTGATCACGGAAAAGGACGCGGTGAAGGTGCCGGATGTCCCGCGGGAGATCATGAAGGCCGAATCGCCGGTTCCCATCTATGTCGTGAGCGTAGAGGTCACCTTCCAGTCTGGAGATAAGGAATTCAAGGCCATGCTGGAGAAGAATCTGCAGGAATATGTGAAGAAAGGATGAGTCGAACTATGAAAATACTTTGCGTCATTCCGGCGCGCTACGCCTCGACGCGGCTGCCCGGAAAACCATTGGCTGATATCGCGGGCAAGCCCATGATCTGCCGTGTCTATGAGCAGGCGGTGCAGGCGAAGAGCCTGGCCGGCGTTCTCGTTGCCACGGACGATGCGCGTGTCTACGATGCTGTCGTGCAGAACGGCGGCCAGGCCATGATGACAGCGGCCGATCACCCCACGGGGACGGACCGCCTGGCGGAGGTTGCGGCGGCTTATCCTGATATGGATATCATCATCAATGTGCAGGGCGACGAACCGCTCATTGAACCGGAGCTCATTGACGAGCTCGCGGCGGTCTTTGCCGAGGATGCGGCGCTGCAGATGGCGACCGTAAAGACGCCGATGAGCACGCAGGCAGAGATGCAGAACCCGAACAATGTGAAGGTCGTCACGGACAAGAACGGCTACGCGCTTTACTTTTCCCGTTCTCTGCTGCCCTATCCGCGGGTGCCGCATGGCCGGCCCGTCTACAAGCATATCGGCATCTACGCCTACAAGCGGGACTTCCTGCTGCAGTATGCGAAGATGGCGCCGACGCCGCTCGAGGAGACCGAGTCCCTGGAGCAGCTGCGGGCCTTGGAGAATGGCTATCGGATACGGGTCATTGAGACAGACCATAAATTCATCGGTGTCGATACGGCCGAGGATCTGGCCGAAGTTAACAAGATTTTTAAAAACCGGATTTTTAGTGGTTTAGAAGCGATGCGTAGAAAGGTGGCAAAAATATGAACAAGGTACAGGTAGGAAACTTTTCCATCGGAGCGGGACAGCCGCTCGCCCTTTTAGCAGGTCCCTGTGTGCTTGAGGAGCTCGATCGCTGCCTTTATATTGGCCGCACGATCAAGGAAATCACGCAGCGGCTGGGGATTCCCTACATCTTCAAGGCTTCGTTCGATAAGGCGAACCGCTCGTCCTTCAACGGCTTTCGCGGCCCGGGGCTCGAAAAGGGCCTGCAGATGCTGCAGACCATCAAGGATGAGCTGCAGGTGCCGATTGTAACCGATATCCATAAGGAGGAGCAGGTGCTGCCTGTTTCCAAGGTAGCCGATGTGCTGCAGATACCGGCCTTTCTCTGCCGGCAGACCGACCTCCTGTATGCGGCGGCGCAGTCGGGCTGTGTGGTCAACGTGAAAAAGGGGCAGTTCATGGCACCGCATGACATGCGCAATGTCGTCGACAAGCTCCATGAAGGGGGCTGCTCGCAGATTCTGCTTACGGAGCGCGGTGCAAGCTTCGGCTACAATAATCTCGTTGTGGATATGCGCAGTTTCCCTATCATGCGCTCGTTCGGCTATCCGGTCGTATTCGATGCGACGCACAGCGTGCAGCTGCCGGGTGGCGGCGGTACGTGCTCGGCTGGCAACCGGGAATTCGTTGAACATCTCACGCGGGCAGCGGTAGGGGCCGGCGTTGACGCCCTCTTCATGGAGGTGCACGACAATCCGGAGGAAGCGCTGTGCGATGGGCCGAACATGGTCTATCTCGACAAGCTGGAGGCGCTGCTCCAGGATGCCCTGGCTATTCATGCAATCGTCAGAAAAAAACTGTAAAATAAAGGGTCAGATCAGATTATTTTTCGGGAGGATTCCGGTGTGATAAAAGAAAAAGCCATTGAAACCTTGCAGATTGAAGCCGATGCGGTTCGTCGCCTCATCGGCCGTGTAGATGATGAGTTCGAAGCAGCCGTAAACTGCATCCTGGACTGTCCGGCCCGCGTGATTGTCACGGGGATGGGAAAATCCGGTCATGTGGGGCGGAAGATCGCAGCGAGTCTCGCGAGTACGGGAACGCCGTCCTTCTTCATGCATCCGGCGGAGGCCTTTCATGGGGATCTCGGCATGGTTACGGACAAGGATGTGGTCATCGCTATTTCCAACAGTGGTGAGACGAATGAGGTTGTGAACATCCTGCCCATCATCAAGCGCATCGGGGCGAAGATCATTGCGATGAGCGGTCGCCGGGATTCGACGCTGGGCCGGAATTCCGATTATTTCATTGATGCCGGAGTGGAACGCGAGGCCTGCCCGCTCGGACTGGCTCCGACAGCGAGCACTACGGCGGCGCTCGCGATGGGCGATGCGATCACCATCGCACTGCTCTCGGCACGTAACTTCACCGCACAGGACTTTGCGGTGTTCCATCCGGGCGGGGCACTGGGGCGCCGGCTGCTGCTGACCGTAGAAAATGTCATGCACAGCGGCGAATCGAATCCGATCATCCATTTCAGCCGTACGGCGAAGGAAGCACTCTTCCTCATGACCGACAAGGGCCTGGGCGCAACCTCGGTCGTCGATGATGAGGGGAGGTTCATCGGTCTTGTGACGGATGGCGATATCCGCCGCAGCCTTGCCAAGGGCAGTGAATTCCTGGATGCCCCGGTGGAAAAGCTCATGACCCGCAGCCCGCAGACCATTACGCGCGACAAGCTCGCGGCCTCGGCACTGAGCCTCATGGAGAAGCATCAGCCGCGGCCGATTACCGTGCTGCCGGTCATCGATGCGGACAATAAGCCCGTGGGCATCGTTCATCTGACGGACCTGCTGCGGCAGGGAGTTGTCTGATATGGAATTTACAGCAGATGCCCTGGAGCGGGCAAAGAACATCAAAATGGTCATCTTCGATGTCGATGGCGTGCTCACGGATGGCGGCATCTACATCGGTGAAAAAGGCGAGCTCTACAAGTCCTTTTTCTGCCGCGATGGCATGGGCATCACGCTCTGGCATCGGGCGGGGCTGCAGACGGCTATCATCACCGGACGGGAATCCGTGATGCTGGCCAATCGGGCAAAGGAGCTCAAGATCGGTGCAGTCTGGCAGGGGCGCCATGATAAACGCGCGGCCTACGCGGAGCTCAAGGAGCAATTCTCCCTGGACGACGCGGCCATTGCCTATATCGGGGACGATATCATCGATCTGCCGCTCATGCTGCAGGCCGGCCTCGCAGCCGCGGTCAGTGATGCGGCCTCGGAAGCCCGCGAGGCTGCACAGCTCATTTCGGCGGCGCCGGGCGGCCGTGGTGCCGTGCGGGAGATTTTGGAGTTCATACTGAAGGCACAGGGCCGTTGGGCTGCGCTCGTAGCGGATTTTATGGGGCCGAAGCCTATTGAAAAAATAGCCCAATAGGTATAAACTCTCTTGATGGGGGAACACACATGCAATATCGAATCTTAATGTTTATGAGCCGAATGATCTGCTGCCTGCCTCATTCTTTTCTGATGAGCCTGGGCAAGGGTCTCGGTATCCTGTACTATAAATTCATAAAGAAGCAGCGGCAGCTGGCCCTGCGGCAGATCCGGCGCTCGCTGGACATTTCGGAGGCGGAGGCGGAACGGACCATTCGGGATTCCTTCATCAATATGGGACGGAATTTCCTGGAGATGCTCTATATGCCGCATCTTTCCAAGGAAAATTTCACGGACTACATCGAAATCGACCATCTGGACCGCCTGAAGGCCGCCCTGGCTGAAAAGCATGGGGTCGTCATCCTCACGGGCCATGTGGGCAACTGGGAATGGCTGTCGGCTGCGTTCACCTTTTCGGGGCTGCCGGTCACGGCGATTGCGAAACCGCAGCCGAATGAGCAGTACACGCGGGTACTCAACGACCTGCGCGCGACGGTCGGCGTCGAGATCTTTTCACGCGGCACCAGCGAACTGCTGGCAGCGGCGCGGGCTCTCAAAAAAGGAAAGATCCTCGGCTTCCTGGCCGATCAGGACGCGGGCCCGGGTGGGGCCTTCATTGATTTCTTTGGTCGTCCGGCAGCTACGCCGATGGGGCCGGCTGTCTTTTCAAAGAAATTCAATTCGCCGGTGCTGCCGGCCTTCATTCTGCGCCAGCCGAATGGACGCCATAAGGTCGTGATCGGTGAAGTCATGCGCTATGAGGATACGGGCGATTCCGACCGGGATCTCTTCTCCATTACGGAGAAGATGACGCGTATCCTGGAGCAGATTATCCGGGAGAATCCCACGCAGTGGCTTTGGTTCCAGAAACGCTGGAATACGCCGCCGGATGAAAAGAAGGAACGCCATCATGTAATCAAGTCAGAGGGGGCAGAGCATGAATAAGAAGGGCAAGGCGCTCATCGGTATTCTCGTAGTGCTGCTGGTCGCCCTCATCGTATGGGCTGTGCGCACGGTTCCGGCACCGCCGGCATCACCGGGGCAGCCGCAGACTATGATGAAATATGATGGCAATACCATCAAGGAAGAAAAAGATGGCCGGGTGATCTGGGAGCTTTCGGCTGAACAGATCGACATGGACACAAAAACGCAGGATGCCTCGCTTACGAATATCAAGGGTACCTTTTATCAGGAGGATGGCCGGAGTGTGGAGCTCACGGCACCGCATGCTGTTTATGAGCATCAGAGCCATGACATTAAGATGGATGGCGGCGTCGAAATGAAGAGCAGTGATGGTGCGACGATGACCAGCAGGGAAATGAACTGGGAAGCGGCGAAATCCATACTGGCAGCAGTAGGCGATGTGAAGATGGCGCGTGAGAGCGATCATCTGAAGGCCTCTGGGGAACGGATCGAAAGCACGGATGGCTTCGAGAAATTCAAGATCAGCGGCAAAGCGCATATTGAAAAGGGGAACTAAGCGATGAAGAAAATAGAAAAGCTTAAGCGGATATTGGCAATAGCAGCCGTGGGCGCGGCGCTGACCTCCGGTACCTTGTACGCGGCGGGAGAGCCGGCCTCGCTCGATGGCGATACCGTGGACTATGATATGAAGACCGGCGTGATCACGGCGACGGGCAATGTGCTCATGACCAAGGGCAGTGCCCGCGTTGCCGGCGCCAAGGCGGTATATAACAGCAAGACGGAAGAAGGCAATATCACGGGCGGCGTGATTGCGCAAAAGGAAGATATGCGTATGACCGCGGCAGAATGCATGACCGATGGCAAGGATCATATGATTGCTACCGGTGATGTACATGGGCAGAAGGCAGACAAGACCTTTGCCGGTGAGCGCGTGGATTACTTTGCACCGGATGAATATGTGCTGATGGAAACAGGCGGCATCGTGACTTCGAAGGATGGTACGATCACCGCGGACCGCCTTGAGGGCTGGCTCAAGGAAGACCGTTATAAGGGAACCGGCCATGCGCATCTCGTGAGCCCGCCGAAAAAGCTTGAGGCAGGCGGCGATCAGCTCGATTACTTCGGGCAGCAGCAGGGCAAGGCGATTCTGACAGGAAATGCCTGGGCCATCCAGGACAACAATACCTTGAACAGCAGTCGGCTCACAATCTATATTGCCGACGATGGCAATGCCAAGGTAGAATAAGTAGTATAGCGTGAATGGGAATAACAGGCGGCGAGTTGATAGCTCCCGCCTCGTTGAACGCTGTTTGTGCAGGATTTCGTGCTGCGAAAGCCTGCATAATGGCGTTATAAAGCGGAGGGCTGTCACTTGCATATAGAAGCAAAAAATTTAGTCAAGACCTTTAAGCACCGCAACGTGGTGGACCGTGTGTCCCTGCGGGTGGAAAAGGGTGAGATCGTAGGCTTGCTGGGGCCGAATGGCGCGGGTAAGACCACGACCTTTTACATGATCGTCGGCCTTGAGCAGCCAACCTCGGGCGAGGTCTACATATCGGATGTCCGGATCGGCAATATGCCTATGTGCAAGCGCGCGGAGCTCGGCATCAGCTACCTGGCGCAGGAAGCCTCGATTTTTCGCAAGCTTACGGTAGAGCAGAATCTCATGTCGATCCTTGAGACGCTGCCGATATCGAAGGCGGAGCGCGTGCATAAGATCGACGAGCTGCTCGAGGAATTCCATATCGGCCACGTGCGCGAGCGACGGGGCACGGAGCTGTCGGGTGGTGAGCGCCGCCGCGTGGAGATCGCGCGCTGTCTCGCGCTCGAGCCGCAGTTCATCCTGCTCGATGAGCCGTTTGCGGGCGTTGACCCCATCGCGGTAGCGGATATCCAGGAGATCATCCAGTACCTGCGCGAGCGGGGCATGGGCATCCTGATCACCGACCACAACGTGCGGGAAACGCTGCATATCGTTGACCGGGCCTATATCCTGAACAACGGGAAGATTCTGCTGGAGGGTGACAGCGAGACCATAGCAAACAGTGATGTCGCGAAGAAATTCTATCTTGGCGATAAGTTTACATTATAGGAGACTGGCACATGCGACTACGTATCCGTATTTTAGATAAATACATATTCAGTGAGGTTTTTCAGACCTTTATCTTCGGCATATGCGCTTTCTCTGCCGTCTTCATTGGTTCCGGAACCCTGTTCCGTATTGCGCAGTACATCACGGACTATGGCGCCTCGCTCAGCGCGGTCACGAAAATTTTTATTTTCAGCCTGCCGGGTGTCGTCATCTGGACCTTTCCGATGTCCATGCTGCTGGCAAGTCTGCTGACCTTCGGCCGCCTTTCCGGTACGAGTGAGATCACTGCAATGAAATCCTGCGGTATCAGCTTCTATCGCATTGCGACGCCGGCGGTTGTGCTGGGCTTCTTTGTGAGTATCTTTGCCATGGCCTTCAATGAGTATGCGGTTCCCTGGGCGAACGAGGCCTATAATAACGTACTTTACTATGAGATCCAGGGCAATACCACACCGCAGTCCCAGGAGCATATCATCATCAAGGAGATCGACCAGGGACAGATCCAGCGCCTCGTCTATGCGCGCCGCTATGATTCGGAGACGAATACCATGCAGGGTGTGACCATGCAGTCCTTTGACAAGGGCAAGGTCAGCCATGTAGAAAATGCGGAATATGCGGAATGGATGAACAACGAATGGACCATGCATCAGGGTATCATCTATGACGTATCCGATGGCGAGACCGAGCATACCATGCACTTCAATACGCAGGTATTGCCGATCAATCAGAGCCCGCAGCAGATCGTGCGCGAGCAGAAGAAGCCGGAGGAAATGACCATCAAGGACCTCAAGGCACAGATCGAGGTCATGCGCGCGCAGTATGTGAATACGAAAAAGCTCGAGACCGAGCTGCACCAGCGCTTCACGATACCGCTGGCCAGCCTGATCTTCACGCTGGTAGGCGTGCCGCTGGGCCTGCAGCCGAACCGCAACAGTTCTTCGGCCGGCTTCGCGCTGAGCCTTATTATCATCTTTGTTTATTACAGCCTCATGACGATGGCCGGAGCCATCGCGCAGAGTGGGGCCATGGAACCGGCCTACGCGGTCTGGATTCCGAATCTTGTCGGCATGGCAGCAGGTGCCTGGCTCATGTACCGGGCTTCGCGCTGACGGCTTTCCGTTCATAAAAAAGGCAGGTGTGACAAGCTTTGTATGGTGTTTTTCTCATTTTAGTGCTGGTGATTACTGGCGGCGCGATTGCGTTCATCGGTGACCGTCTGGGCTCGAAGATCGGCAAAAAAAGGCTTTCGCTGTTCGGGCTGCGGCCGCGTCACACCTCAATCATCATAACGATTCTCACGGGCATCTGCATCACGACGCTGACCTTTGGTGTCATGGCGGCTGCCTCGGAAAATGTGCGCACGGCGCTCTTCGGCATGGAAAAGCTGAACCAGAGTATGCGGGACACGCAGTCCAAGCTGACCGCGGCCTCCGGTGAGCTGGCCGATGCACAGGCAGAGCAGCAGCGCACGCAGTCGGACCTCAAGGCGGCCGAGCAGGATCTCGACGCGCTGCGCTCGCAGCAGGCGGCGCTGGAGGAACGCTCCCGCGCACTGCTCGAGGGCAATCGCCTGCTCGAGCAGGCCAAGGATGAGCTGCTGCTGCGCAACGATGCGCTGCTGGCGGATAACAGCCGGCTCGATCAGAATAATGCGGAGCTCAAGACGGACAATGGCCGTCTTTTCACGGATAATCGCATGCTGTCGGAGCGGACCGAAGAGCTCCGGCAGGGCATCCAGTTCATGCGTGAGGGCGATATCACCTTCCGGGCCGGGGAAGTGCTCGCGAGTGGAGTCATTCCAGGCTCGCGCGATGTAAAGGAAACCCAGCAGGCCATGGAAGCGCTCATGCAGGCGGCCAACCGTACGGTGGCGCAGCGCCTGGGCAATACTGTGCAGGACAAGGAGATATGGATCTATCAGCCGGAGTACGATGAAGCGGCGCAGTTCATTTCCCGCAGTCCGCAGGATATCGTCGTACGCATCGTCGCCGCCGGCAATCTCGTGCGGGGTGAGGCTGTACGCACAACGCTGCAGCTCTACAAGAACAGCACGATCTACCGCAACAATGAGCTCATCCTGGCCCGGCCGTTCAAGCTGAAGGGCAGTGCGGATGGCGAGGCGGAGCGGGTGGTCATGAGCTTCCTGCAGGACATCAATGCCGAGGCTGCGGCCAAGGGCATCCTGCCAGATCCGCTGCGCGGCTCGGTAGGCATCATCGAAGGCGATCAGCTCTATGACATGATCCGGCAGCTGACGCCGATCAACGGCACGGCACTCCTTTCCGCCTATGCGCGGGGCGATACCGATGCGCTGGGACCATTGCGTCTTTATTTGAAAGTAGAAACAAGATAGCGGAACAAAACAGGAGCGTCGCTCAGGGCATTCTTCCTTGTGAAAATGTGCGGCGGCGCTCTTTTTAGCAAAGGAGCTGAGGACGTATGCTGATTGCTGCCGTTGATCCCGGGCGGGATAAATGCGGCTGTGCTGTATTGGCCGGGGATGGCAGCGTGCTCTGGCAGAAGGTTGTCGTGACGAAATACCTTATTGAGGAACTGGGCCGGCAGCGGGCGGCACATCCCTTCACCGTGCTGGTGCTGGGAAACGGCACCACGAGTGCGGCGGCCCAGAAGCGCATAAAAAGGGCGCTGCCGGAGCTGCCGCTGATCGTCGTCGATGAATACCGCACGACTGAGCTCGCGAAGCGGGAATACTGGAAGGCGCATCCGCCTACGGGCTGGCGGCGTTTTCTGCCCGTGACCATGCAGGTGCCGCCGGAGCCCGTTGATGATTTTGTCGCGGTGCTGCTCGGGCGCCGTTATATTGAAAAAACAGGCGCTGCAGAGCGCTGAGGGAGGAATTTTTATGGCAGATCCACAGTCCCGTCCGGACTGGACCGAATATTTCCTGGATATCGCAAAGGCGGTGGGGCGTCGCTCCACCTGCCTGCGCCGCCGGTATGGCGCAATCATCGTCAAGGACAAGATCATCATCAGCACCGGCTACAACGGCGCGCCGCGCGGGGAAGCCAACTGCATTGACACGGGGGTCTGCGAGCGCGAGCGCCTGCATGTACCCAAGGGGCAGAACTATGAGCTCTGCGTGGCCGTGCATGCCGAGCAGAACGCTATCGTGAACGCGGACCCCGCCAAGATGAAGGGCGCCACGATCTACATCGTCGGCTACAATGCCGATGGCACGCTGGCCTCCGGCAAGCCCTGCCTGCTCTGCCGGCGCATGCTGCGCAACGCCATGCTGGGCGAAGTCATCTACCTGGAAACCGACGGCCGCGTAGTGGTCTGCGCCCCGCAGGACATCACGGATTAAGGGCACTGCCTGCGGGATTTTCGTTGACAGCCGCAGGTTCGTGATGTACAATTGGTTTGTTGTAAAGAAAAGGGGTGCGACTTGTATGCCGAATTATATTTTGGCGTTTTGTATTGCCGTGGCTGTTGCATTGGTGATTACGCCAGGTGTTATTCTTTTGGCTGCGAAGACGGGAGCAATGGATGCTCCGGATGCCCGCAAGGTGCATAAAAAACCGATTCCGCGCATTGGCGGGATAGGAATCTATGCGGCATTCATGATAGCGATTCTTGCGGTAATGGGCTTCACTGCGCTTACGGACGAAGTGTTCCACGAGCTTATCGGTCTGCTGGTGAGCGGCACGCTCATCGTGATTGTGGGCATTGTGGATGACTATAAGAATTTGCCGGCCAAGGTCAAGCTGGTAGGCCAGATCATTGCGGCCTGTGTGCTGGTGGCCTTTGATGTGCGGATTGATTTCGTTACCGATCCGTTCGGGGATTTCATTTTCCTCGAGTATTTTGCCGTTCCGGCAACGGTATTCTGGATTGTAGGGCTCACGAATACCGTGAACCTTATCGATGGCCTTGACGGGCTTGCGGCGGGGGTTTCGGCCATTGCGTCGATTACGATTTTCCTCGTGGCTATGCAGCAGGATTTCCTGCTCGTGGCGGTGCTTACCGCGGCGCTGGCTGGTGCGGCCATCGGCTTTCTCTACTATAATTTCAACCCGGCCCGCATCTTCATGGGAGATACCGGCAGTATGTTCCTGGGCTTCATGCTCGCGGGCATCTCGGTCATCGGGGCGGTGAAGAGCGCGGCGACCATCGCGCTCATTGTGCCGATTCTGGCGCTGGGGCTGCCGATCCTCGATACGACGTTCGCCATTGTGCGGCGCTATCGCGGCGGTGTGCCGATCTTCAAGCCGGATAAGGGCCATCTGCATCATCGTCTGCTCGATCTTGGCTTCACGCAGCGCCAGGCGGTGCTGCTCATGTACGTCATCAGCGCTTTGCTGGGACTCAGTGCTGTCGCACTGAATGAGGTATCCGGCGGTATAGCGATTCTCATCGTGGTCTGTGTGCTTGGCGCGGTACTCTTTGGCGCCAAGAAGCTCGGAATCTTCCAGCCCAAGGGCTCGGCTCCGACACAGCAGCTGCATTGAGTAAAGAAAAATGGAAGGTGTTGTCTGCTGACAGGTTCAGCTGGCTGCACCTTCTTTTGACAGAGACCGCTGCCTGACGGCCGGCGGGAAAATAACGGGAAACACGGATGGACAGGGCAGAACCTGTCCGGGCAGCGCGTGCTGCCGCCGACATCTCCGTATACAGGAATAGGCGGAAAGGGGATTTTTATGAAGAAGAAAATCAAGGTAATGACAGTGTTCGGTACGCGTCCGGAGGCCATCAAGATGGCGCCGATCGTGCTGGAGCTTGCCCGGCATCCTGAGGAAATCACGCCGATCGTGGCGGTGACTGCGCAGCATCGCGATATGCTGGACCAGGTGCTGCACCTCTTTGATATCCGGCCGGATTATGATCTCGACATCATGGCTGCCGGACAGACGCTGTTTGACATTACCTCCCGGGCTATGCTCGGGCTGGACAAGGTTCTCACGGAAGCGAAGCCGGACATTGTGCTGGTGCATGGCGATACGACGACGACCTTTGCAGGAGCACTGGCAGCCTATTACCATCAGACGACCGTGGGCCATGTCGAGGCCGGACTGCGCACGCATAACAAGTTTTCGCCGTTCCCGGAGGAAATGAACCGCAAGCTTACGGGCTCACTGGCAGACCTCCATTTTGCCCCGACCTCTACAGCACAGCAGAATCTGCTCACCGAGGCCATTGCGCCCGAGAACATCTTCGTGACGGGCAATACGGTCATTGATGCCCTGCATCAGACCGTCCGCGAGGATTTCGCGTTCGAGGATGAACTGCTGCGTCGTATCGATTACAAAAATAAGCGCATCGTGCTTGTCACCACGCATCGTCGGGAGAACCTCGGTGAGCCCATGCGCCATGTCTATAAGGCGCTGCGCCGCCTGACGGAGGAATTCGCCGACGTGGAGGTCGTGTTCCCCGTCCACAAGAATCCGAAGGTCCGCGAGGTTGTCAGGGAAGAGCTTGGCGGCCTCAGCAAAGTGCATCTCATCGATCCTTTGGACTACGAGCCGTTTGCAAACCTCATGCATCGCTCCTATCTGATTCTCACGGATTCCGGCGGAGTCCAGGAAGAAGCGCCGGCGCTCGGCAAGCCGGTGCTCGTGCTGCGCGATACGACCGAGCGTCCGGAGGCTGTTACCGCCGGCACGGTCAAGCTCATCGGCACGGACTGTGAGCGCGTTTATGCAGAGGCCCGGCAGCTGCTTACTGACAAAAAAGAGTACAGCCGCATGGCGGAGTCCTGCAATCCTTATGGCGATGGCAAGGCCTCCGGCCGCATCATCCAGGCCATACTCTATCATTACGGACGGGCCGCAGCGCGTCCGGACGAATTCAAAGCATGATTTCAGGGGCTCCCGGACGGGGGCCCTTTTTCCATTATGAGGAGGAAAAAGGATGCAGCAGCCGGATAAGAAACATGAGGGACTTCGCCAGGCCATCCGGGCCTTTTCCGTTTTGGGCGGCATTGGCGTCTATTTCGTCGTCGTGGTCGGAATCTGCGTATTCCTCGGCAGTCTGGCCGATGCGCAACTGGGCAGCGCGCCGTATGGCCGTCTGGCAGGAATTCTGCTGGGATTTCCTGTTGGAATTTACTCGGTATACCGTCAGCTGCGGGCGGAACGTTGATTTTTCTGTTGAATTTTGCCCGTAATTGCCTGAAAATTTACTTGAATTTCAGCGCGCAGGAGCCTATAATATATATTACACTTAATTATGATTCTATAAACATAGATTATTGTAATTCTGTCAGAATAGCAGGAAGAGCCTTTATATTATGAAAAGCGTATAGATTATGTGCTTTTGGCTTCCGGTAAGAATTACATTCTTTCGGCAGGGAAAAAGAAATCTTTGTCGAAAAGAAAAAAGTGTAGAAATACGGCCTTTTTTATGGAGAGGGACGTTTTTCGATAGATATTCATGCGAAGGCAGCTCTGCTGTCGGAGGAGGAATATGAGGGAACTTTTATCAACCTATAGCAGACGCGTGCTGAAGAGCTTCGGCCTGGGTGCGCTGCTGGCGGCTGTCTCCTTTGGAGCGGCCGGGCAGTGGCATCTGATCGGGGCATTCGTCATTGGCGGAATCACGGCGGCGGTCTGCGGCGGAATCCTGGCGGAACGGCTCTGGCGCAGCAGCCAGATGGGCGCAGCGCGGGCGAAACGGCACATGTGGGTAGGCTTTGTGCTGCGGCTTCTCATGCTGCTGGCGGTCTTTACTACGGCGATCCGGGTTTCAATGCCCGTATTCATCGCGGTGGTCAGCGGCTTTGGCCTCTTCTATCTGCTGGCTCTGATCCATTTGGCGCTGGTCTGTCGCCGATAGGCTGGTAGAAAATTATTCCATCAAGGAGGTAATAGGTTATGCATGAAATCGGTGTTCGCGAAGTAGTGCAGTTTGCCGGCTTGACCTTCAATGTGGAAACCCTGATCATGACATGGATTACGATGGCGGTCGTCATCCTCATCGCCTTTCTGGCGACACGCAATCTGAGGCTCGTTCCTACGGGCTGGCAGAATGCGATTGAGATGGTGGTCACCGCGCTTCATGGTCAGATCGATGCAACCATGGGCCCGAGGGGCCGTATGCTTGCGCCGCTGATCATATCCCTGTTCTTGTTTCTACTGGTTTCCAACTGGCTGGGACTCATCCCAACCTTGTCATCGCCGACGAACGACTTGAACACCACACTGGGTCTGGCTCTTATGGTTATTGTGATGCTGCATGTCATGGGCGTGTATTTCAAAGGAATGCATTATATCAAGCATTTCTTCCAGCCGGTGCCGGTGTTTGTCGTCATCAATGCCATTGAAGAGGTTGCGAAACCAATCACGCTGGCTTTTCGTCTATTCGGCAATATCCTGGCAGGTGAGATTCTCATCATCATCCTGCTCAAGCTCATGCCGATATGGATGCCGATCCCAAGCGTCATCTGGCTCGCCTTCAGTATTTTCATTGGCGGGGTGCAGGCGTTCATTTTTACGATGCTGTCCATGGCCTATCTGGCCAATGCAGTGCGTGAAGATCCGTAAGGATCAGTGAATACTTTCAACAAACTTTTTAATTTTAAGGAGGATTTTTTTCATGGAAAACGCAATTATGGTAGCAGCTGCTTTAATCGGTGCAGGCATTACAATGGGTCTGGCCGCAATTGGCGCCGGTCTCGGCGATGGTCTCGTAACCTCGAAATTTATCGAAGGTCTTACGCGCCAGCCTGAGGCTAAGGATACGCTTTTCACGAATACCCTGATCTCCGTCGGCCTCATCGAGTCCATGGCGATCATCGCCACCGTTATCGCACTTATCATGCTCTATGCAAATCCGCTGATCAAATAAGCCGGTTTCAGAGAAGGATAAGTGAAGTAAGGGAGGTATAGCAATTGATAGATATAAATGCGACACTTATTGCGCAGATCCTGAACTTCCTGATTCTCGTCGCTATCCTGCGGGCCGTGGCCTATAAGCCGATCGTCCGCATGCTCAAGGCCCGTGAGGATAAAATCGCTGCGAGCCTGGATAAGGCAGATGCGGATGCTGCAGAGGCTGAAAAGGTCCTGCAGGATTACCACAGCAAGCTCGATGCAGCCCAGGTAAAGGCTCAGGAGATCCGCGACAAGGCAGCCAAGCTCGCACAGGAAGAACGCGATGCGAGCCTGCAGGAAACCCAGCATGAGATCGAGCAGCGCAGAAAAGCTGCTGAGGCAGAGATCGCGCGCGAGCGCGCAATGGCAGTAGAACAGCTCAAGGGTGAAATGGTTACCCTTTCCATGGCTGCGGCCAGCAAGATCATTGCCAAGAATATGGACGCGCAGGAGAACGAAAAGCTCATCGACGAGTTCATTGGTCAGCTGGATAAAGAAAAAATCGGTGATTTGTCATGTTAAATTTACAGCTTGCGCGAAAATACGCGATGGCGATCTTTGAAATCGCCCAGGATGAAGATAAGCTTATACCGTACGGTGAAGAGCTGCAGCTGGTGAGCCAGGTGACCTTTTCCCATGCGGAGCTTCGCGGCTTCCTCACGAATCCGCAGATTCAGCCGAAGGCCAAGAAGGAGCTATTGACCAAGCTGTTCCAGGACGAGCTCTCAAAAACGGTGTTCAATTTCCTGATGCTTTTAGTTGACAAACGGCGTGCAGCGCTCATTGAAGCCATCGAGCATGAGTACGCGATACTTTCCAACAAGGCGCGCGGTATTGTGCTGGCCGATGTGACCTCCGCATTCCCGATGACGGAGTCCCAGTCTTCTAAGCTGAAGGCTAAGCTGGAGGAGATCACGGAAAAGTCCATCCAGCTGCGTATGCACATGGATGAGCAGATTCTTGGCGGTGTCATCGTCAAGATGGGAGATAAACGCATCGATGGAAGTGTAGTGGGCCGTATGCAGAGTTTGAAAGAACAGCTGCTGGCAAATAAGTGATGAAAATGGGGTGACAGCGAAGTATGAAAATGAATCCGGAAGAAATAACAGCCATCATCAAGGATCAAATCAAGAACTATGACGTGGATATGAACATTGATGATGTAGGATCTGTTATCGAAATCGGTGACGGCATCGCCCATATCCATGGCCTGCAGAAGGCTATGTCAGGCGAGCTTCTCGACTTCGGTAACGATATATATGGTTTGGTATTGAACCTTGAGCAGGACAACGTCGGCGCCGTTATTCTCGGCGGCGATACGGCCATCAAGGAAGGCGATACCGTAAAGCGTACGGGCAGAATCATGCAGGTGCCGGTAGGCGATGCAATGATCGGCCGTGTCGTAGATGCACTTGGCCGTCCAATCGATGGCAAGGGACCCATCAACACGACACAGACCCGCCCGATTGAATACCCGGCACCGGGTATCGCGGACAGAAAATCGGTACATGAACCGCTGCAGACCGGCCTCAAGGCCATCGATGCCCTGGTTCCGATCGGCCGTGGACAGCGCGAGCTCATCATCGGCGACCGTGGTACCGGCAAGACGGCGATTGCCGTAGATACGATCCTGAACCAGAAGGGGCAGAACTGTATCTGCGTCTATGTAGCCATTGGACAGAAGGCCTCCACAGTAGCCCGTGTCGTCAAGACCTTTGAGGATCATGGCGCTATGGAATACACCATCGTTGTAGCCGCAACGGCTGCCGACAGTGCACCGCTGCAGTATCTCGCACCGTATGCCGGTGTGGCGATGGCCGAGTATTTCATGTATAAGGGTGGTCATGCGCTCTGCGTATACGATGACCTTTCCAAGCATGCAGCGGCCTATCGTGCAATGAGTCTGCTGCTCAGAAGACCGCCAGGACGTGAAGCGTATCCGGGCGATGTATTCTACCTTCATTCCCGCCTGCTGGAGCGTGCGGCAAAGCTCTCTGATGAGCTTGGCGGCGGTTCCATCACCGCGCTGCCGGTCATTGAGACCCTGGCCGGTGACCTTTCGGGCTATATCCCGACGAACGTTATCTCCATCACCGATGGTCAGATCATGCTCGAGACGGATATGTTCAATTCCGGTGTGCGCCCGGCTATCAATGTCGGCCTCTCGGTATCCCGTGTCGGCGGCAGTGCACAGATCAAGGCCATGAAGCAGGTTGCCGGTACCATGCGTCTCGACCTCGCTCAGTATCGCGAGCTCGCAGCGTTCTCCCAGTTCGCTTCGGACCTCGATAAGGATACGAAGGAACAGCTCGATCGCGGTGCCCGCATGGTTGAAACACTGAAGCAGGCCCAGTATTCCCCGATGCTCGTCCAGAACCAGGTACTGACCGTATTCACGGCCGTCCGCGGCTTCCTGACGGATATCCCGGTGGATAAGGTCGTACGCTTCCAGACGGAATTCATCAAATTTATGGATCTGAACCATCCGGAAGTCGGCGCGAAGATCCTCGAGCAGAAAAAGCTCGACGATGCGCTCGAAGCAGAGATCAAGAAAGCTATTGAGGAATTCAAGGAAACTGTATCCTATAAAACAACGGCCTAAGGCAGCGAGGTGATTTAATTTGGCTAGTTTACAAGACATACGCCGGCGGATCAAGAGTGTCAAGAGCACCCAGCAGATCACCAAAGCCATGCACATGGTGGCTGCTGCCCGTCTGCGTCGTGCGCAAGCCGCTGCTGTAGCCAATAAGCCGTATGCAGATAAGATGGCGCAGGTGGTGACGGATATCGCCGCCAACGCGGGGGATTTTTCCCATCCGCTGCTGAAGGTCCACGAGGAAGGCAAGAAGCTTTATCTTGTCCTGGCCTCGGATAAGGGCCTGGCCGGTGCCTATGCGAGCAACGTGTTCAAGGAAACCCTGACTCATATCGAGGACAAGGAGAACACCGAGCTCATTACGGTTGGCAGAAAGACAAGAGACTATTTCAAGAATCGCCAGTATCATATCGCAGGGGACTATATCGGCATCAGTGAACGGCCGCATTATTCCCATGCCCGCAAGATCGCGGACGATCTCATCCATCGTTTTACGACGGGGGAATGCAGTGAGATCCATATGGTATATTCGCGCTTCGTATCGGCCATCAGCTGTGTGCCGGAAACGGTGCAGCTGCTGCCCTTTACCAGCCTGGGCGAGGAGAAGAGCGGCCCGACGGCCGAGTACATCTACGAGCCGTCCGCTGCCGAAGTGCTTGGCTTCCTGTTGCCGCAATATCTTGTCACGACCATCTATGCAGCACTCTTACAGGCTTCCGCCAGCGAGCTGAGTTCTCGTATGACAGCGATGAGCAATGCGACGGATAACGCGCAGGAGCTCCTCCAGAAGCTGGACTTGCACTACAATAAAGTACGTCAGGCAGGCATTACCCGCGAGATCACAGAGATCGTGGGCGGTGCGGAAGCCTTGAAGTAAGGAGGTTTACCATTGGCTAAAGGTAAAATAGTACAGGTCATCGGACCTGTCGTAGATATTGAATTTCCGGCGGGGGAACTCCCGGAGATCCTGAACGCAATCACAATCCAGGGCAAGGCCGGCGGTGTAGATATCGACCTCGTGGTTGAAGTCATGCAGCATCTTGGCGACAGCGTAACCCGCTGCATCGCCATGAGCTCGACCGATGGTCTCATGCGCGGCATGGAGGCTGTGGACACAGGCTCGCCAATCAAGGTTCCGGTCGGAACGGAATGCCTCGGGCGCGTATTCAACGTGCTCGGCAAGACCGTTGACCACAATCCGGCCCCGGTAGGCAACAAGGAGTTCTGGCCGATTCATCGTCCGGCTCCGCATTTCGATGAGCAGGAGACCTCAACCCAGATCCTCGAGACGGGCATCAAGGTCGTTGACCTCATCGCTCCGTATGCCCGCGGCGGTAAGATCGGCCTCTTCGGCGGCGCCGGCGTAGGCAAGACCGTCCTCATCATGGAGCTTATCCATAACATCGCAACCCAGCACGGCGGCTACTCCGTATTCGCCGGTGTCGGTGAGCGTACCCGTGAGGGTAATGACCTTTGGACAGAGATGACCGAATCCGGCGTTATCGACAAGACCGCGCTGGTATACGGCCAGATGAACGAGCCGCCTGGAGCACGTATGCGCGTAGCTCTGACAGGTCTTACCATGGCGGAGTATTTCCGCGATGTGCAGGGCCAGGACGTGCTGCTCTTCATCGATAACATCTTCCGTTTCATCCAGGCAGGTTCTGAGGTTTCCGCCCTGCTCGGCCGCATGCCGTCGGCCGTTGGCTATCAGCCGACGCTGACCACGGATGTCGGTGCACTGCAGGAGCGCATCACCTCCACGAAGAAGGGCTCCATTACCTCGGTACAGGCTGTCTATGTACCGGCCGATGACCTCACCGACCCGGCACCGGCAGCAACCTTTACCCATCTGGATGCGACGACGGTACTTTCCCGTCAGATCGCTGAGCTGGGTATCTATCCGGCCGTGGACCCGCTCGACTCTACGTCCCGTATCCTCGACCCGCATATCATCGGCGAGGAGCACTACGAGGTAGCCCGCGGTGTGCAGGCTGTACTGCAGAAGTACAAGGAACTGCAGGATATCATCGCGATCCTCGGCATGGAGGAGCTGTCCGATGAGGATAAGCTCACCGTTGCCAGAGCGCGTAAGATCCAGCGCTTCCTGTCCCAGCCGTTCGCTGTAGCGGAGGCCTTCACGGGCACTCCGGGCAAATACGTCGCGCTGCGCGATACCATCCGCGGCTTCAAAGAAATTCTGGAAGGTAAATACGACGAGCTCCCTGAGTCTGCGTTCTACATGGTAGGCAGCATCGAGGAAGCCGTTGAAAAAGCGGAAAACATGAAAAAGGAGGGCTAATCCATGGCTACGATCCAGCTGGAAGTTGTCTCTCCTGATCACGTGGTATACACGGCGGATATCGCCATGCTCATCGTCCGTTCCACGGGCGGCGAGCTCGGCATTCTGCCGCATCATGCCCCGCTTGTCACCGGACTTGTACCGCATGCGATGCGGGCCAAGCTTGAAGGTGGCAACGAGGAGCTCATTGCCGTGGCTGGCGGCTTCATGGAAGTGCAGCCCCAGAAAATCACGGTGCTCGCTTCGGCGGCCGAGACCCCGATTGAGATCGATATCAACCGGGCCCAGCGGGCCTATGCCCGTGCCAAGGAACGCCTGGAGTCCTTCAAACAGGGTCCTCCCATGAGCGAGGACGTGGACGCCATCCGTGCCGAGGCCGCCTTGAAGCGTGCCATGGCCCGTTTGCAGGCCACCAAGACCGATGTGGAAAAGTAAATAAAACACCAGCAGCCGCTGTCATGGACAGCGGCTGCTTTTTGGTTTCCATAAAAAAGGACCTGCCGTTCGGCAGGTCCTTCGTGCGCAAGTTTATCGCATGAACTGGAAATACGTCGTTGCGGCGAAGAGGCCGAGGCAGACGACAATGGATGCGAGGCTCAGGCGGCTCAGCCAGAGATGTTCCTTTTCGGAAAAATTCCCGTGGCGGTTCGCATAGACGATGAGCATCGAAACAATCAGGGAAATATACATCGAGATGCCCAGGTTGTCCAGGTTGTGCCAGGCCATGAGCAGTACCACCAGGGTCAGGCAGATGAGGATAATCAGCATGAGATCCCGGGACTGCTTCGGCTTGAAAGTATTGCCAGCCTTCTTCACCTTCGGTGAGATTTTCTGCTGGATGCGCTTGTATTGTCTTGCCATGAAGAGATCACCAATCTTTCGTGTAGTATATACGTAAAATAAAAACGTGCCTTCTGCTATTATAACGCAATGGTTCAGGGTTCCGCAAGGCGAAATCCTCCCGATCGGTGCTTTAACGAGGCGAATCGCATGGGCCGGGTGCGGTCATATGGAGCCGGGAGGCAAGAGAAATATAGCCTTAAGCTGACAATATGATGCAAATTTTGTGAAAAATCAGCCGCAAAAGTGTTTATTTGTAAACTTTTTCTCTGAAAGAATTGCAGATGGCCGCAATGCTTGGTACAATATAAGTTATAGCATTATGCGCAATTTGTTCGTGAAATGAATCGTCAGGTGCATAGAAAAAAAGTAGGAGAGGATAAATATGATAAGAGAGCATCGCAGCCGGGAAAAGCTCGAGGCTTACTACAAAAAATTCATGGAGGAGGGTGTCGTCGATCCGAATGTGCATCCCTGGGTGGCGGAATCCTGGCAGCAGAGCCGGGAGCTCGGAATCAATGCTGATAAGATGAATACCAGCAGCACCCTTACGCGGGACGAGTTCCAGCAGCTGCAGCAGAAGCATCAGGGCGCGATCGACTACCTCGGGAACCTCAGCGAGGACATCCGGGAATTTTTCCAGAAATACAATCTGAGCCTGCTGCTCATCGATTCGAACTGTGTGGTACTCAAGAGCTATTCCATGCCGTTCTATCAGATGACGCCGGGCGAGATCGAGGGTGCGCGCGTGGGCATCGAGGAGGTAGGAACCTCCAGCATCAGCGTGGCCTATGAGCATAAGACGCCGTTCTGGCTTTTTGGCCCGGAAATGTGGGTCAAGGAATGTCAGCTGGGTGATGCCTGCTCGGCACCGGTCTTTGTGAACAAGGAATTCTGCTATATGATTACGCTCGTAGCGGTAGAACAGAGCACGATGCCGCAGGATGCGGTGATCTCCATTCTGCTCACGCTGAAAAACGCGCTGGAATCGCATCTCGAGCAGTCTATGCGCATCACCGCACAGGAAGCCATCCTCGACGCGACGCCGTTTGCCGTCTATCATGTGATGCCGGGCGGCGAGGTGGCCTATGCCAACAAGCTGGGCCTCACGCGTCTCGAAGGTATCGGCGCCAAGCACAGCGGTGATGGCCGCCATTGCCCGAACCTCAACGACGTGGTGCTGAACTATCGCCATACGCCGATCTATCGCGGCTTCAGTGGCGTTCCTTCCTATAATAAAGAAGTGACCTGGATTACCCAGGCCAAGACCTATGAAGATATTACCACCGTCGTGCCGCTCGAGCGGGACATGGATCAGGCCGTGCGCAGCGTAGTGGCCGTATCGATGCCCATCGAGGATCTGCGCACGCTCGTGGCGCATGCTGCCGGCTATACGGCAAAATACAGCCTGAATTCCATGGTCGGCGAAGGCACTACCTTTGCCTCGGTACGTGATAAGGCGGCCCGGGTCGCGCGCAACAAGCATCATGTGCTCATCCAGGGCGAGGCCGGTACCGGCAAGCAGCGCATGGCGCATGGCATCCATCAGGCCAGCTCGCGGGCGGCGGGGCCGCTCATTTCGCTGCGCTGCGGCGATGCGACGCCGGAACTCCTGGAGCAGGAGCTCTTCGGGGTGTCGCTGAATGCCGAGGTAACGCATCAGGGCAAGCTGGAGCTGGCCTCGGGCGGGACACTCTTCATGGATGAGATTGAAAAGCTGCCGAAGACCATCGCGATTTCACTCGCAAAGGCTCTTACGACCGGTCACATGTGCCGGGTGGGTGAAAAGCTGGAGCGCAGCATCGACGTGCGCATCATTGCAGCCTGCGATAGCGATCTCAAACGTCTTACCGAGCGCGGCCTCTTTGAAAAGAGCCTCTACGAAATCGTATCGAAGAGCGTCATCCGCGTGCCGGCACTGCGCAGCCGCCGCGAGGATATTCCACGCCTTGTCGACCATATCATCTCGGAGCTCGCCGCGCAGCATCAGATGCAGCCCAAGCGCGTGCTGCCGGAGACCGTACAGGTGCTCAAGGACTATGACTGGCCGGGCAACATCAAGCAGCTGCAGGGCGTGCTCGAATACGCGTTTTTCAATACCCCGCAGGATACCATCCACCCGGAGGACATCAACCTCATGGGGGATATCAAGCCGGATAACAAGTGGAAAGAGGATAAGGATGTGTTCGTGAAGGCCTGGCAGGCCGCGGGCGGCAATGTGAGCCGACTGGCGAATCTGTTGAATGTGAGCCGTGTCACGCTCTATCGTTATCTGAAAAAATACGGACTGGAAAAATCGTAAGGAAAAAGGAGAAGTTATTTTGCGTTTAAGAAGAAAGCCCTGGGTAGATGCGGCAATTCATGAATTTGACGACTTTGTCTTTGCGAAGGACAACGAGCCAGGCGAAGAAAAAAAAGGCGGCTGGCGTGAGCTCTTTGGCCGGCAGGCCCCGCTCCATGTGGAGCTCGGCACCGGTAAAGGCGATTTCATCAGCCAGCTGGCCGCATTGCATCCGGAGATCAACTACATCGGCATCGAGGCCCAGCAGGACGTGCTCTACAGCGCGGCCCAGAAAGTGCGCGAGCGGGAACTGCCCAATGTGAAGCTGCTGGTATTCGATATCAACAACATTGAGGACATTTTTGCGCCGGGCGAGGTCGACCGCTTCTATGTGAACTTCTGCGATCCCTGGCCGAAGGCCCGTCATGCGAAGCGCCGGCTCACACATGTGAATTTCCTGGAGAAATATCGCCGGCTGCTGAAAAAGGGCGGCGAGCTCTTTTTCAAAACGGACAATCGCCCGTTGTTCGATTTTTCACTGGAACAGTTTGAGCTTGCGGGACTGCAGGTGGCGGACATATCCTTCGACCTGCATGCGGAGCAGCGGCCGGATAACATCATGACAGAGTATGAACGTAAATTCAGCGGCTTTGGGGAAAAAATCAACCGTTGTGAGGTGACCTTCCTTTGAATGGTGGGGAGGAGGCGAGGAGCATGGAGCGCAAGAAGTTCTGGCTCAACGATATGGAGGCCGTGCTGGGCATCGTAGCTGTGCTCATCATTTTGGGCACAATCAACGTGTTCAGCTCGAGCTTCATCATTTCGGAAAACAATTACAATACGCCGTATTATTTCCTGCGGCATCATTTTGTGAACCTGAGCATCGCGATTGTCTGCGGTGTCGTCGGCTGGCGGATCGATTACCATCGCTGGCGCAATATCATGCCGGTTGTCATTGGCGTGACATTGTTCTCGCTGATTGCGGTACTGCTGTTCGGCGTGGCGGTCAACGGCTCGAAGCGCTGGCTCAATCTCTATATTACACAGGTGCAGCCGGCGGAGTGGGCCAAGCTTGTGTCCATCCTGCTGGCCTCAGCCTATCTGTCCTCTGCCATCAAAAAGGGCGAATCCATCCGCCTGATGCCGCTGCAGATCTGGGTCATTGCACTCATGGCCGGGCTCGTCGAGCTTGAGCCGGATATGGGAACGGCCTGCTTCATTGCCGGCGTGCCTATCATCATGTTTGCACTCTCGGGGCTCAGCCGGCAAAAGCTCTACGGCCTGATCGGCGTAGCCGGCGCGGCGCTGGCCGGTCTCTGTACGCTGCAGCCCTATCGTCTGGAGCGCCTGCGGGTCATGCTGGACCCCTGGGCGGATGCGCAGAACATCGGCTATCAGGTCGTGCAGTCCATGTCGGCCATTGGCTCCGGCGGTTTTTGGGGCATGGGCCTCGGCATGGGGATCAGCAAATACGATTACCTGCCGGAAGCGCATACCGACTTCGCGTTTGCGGTGCTCTGCCAGGAAAACGGCTTTCTGGGCGCGCTGCTGGTATTTCTGCTGTTTGCGGCGCTGGCCTTCTATGCCGGACGCATTGCCAACAGTGCAAAGGACATCTTCGGCCAGATGCTCGCCCTGGGCATCATGCTGCTGCTCGTAGGGCAGGCGGCCGTGAACATCCTCATGGTCGGCGGCATCGGCCCGGTTGTCGGCGTGCCGCTGCCCTTCATCAGCTATGGCGGGACCTCGCTCTTCGTGAGCATAGCGAGCATCGGTATCCTCATGAACATCGGGGAACAGGCCATCAAGGCCCGGCGTGAGGGAACCCGGACCGCGCCGCCCCCCGAAAAGCCAGCCGCACCGCGGCTCTACCTGGTAAAAAAATGATGAAAAATAGCAATAAGTACGCAGAAACCGCTGGTTGCGGCTCCTACGCCAGAAAATAGATAGCATGCCGAGGGTGTTTTCCGGCAGAGGAGAAAGGTTGCGATAAAATGGAATATAAGATTGGCAAAAGCAGGAATACGGATGCTGCAGCAGCTGTTCGTGAGGCCTGTGAGGGCCTCCGGGCACCAAAGTTCATCTGGTTTGCTTCGGGAACAGAGCTTTTTGAGGCGTGTACGCAAGAACTGAAGGCCATGTTTCCGGCGGCAACGGTGATGGGAACCACAACGATTGCCGTATTTTGTCCAGAGGGAGCCTTCAAGGATACATTGCAGGTACTGGGCATCGAGAGCGGCATCGAATGCGTTGGGGATGTACTGGAGGAAGCGGATCGTTGTCCGCTGAAATATGTTAAGCGCCTGGAGCGCTGCGCGGACAGTATCGGTGACGGTCGTGGCGGAGACACCATCTGCTTTGAGGTCTCGACAGGCCTGATCGGCTGTGAAGAACTGGTACTCTCTACACTGAATTCCGTACTGCTCAAACGGAAAATCGCTGTGTTTGGCGGGACGGCCGGCGACCGTGGCCGGGCCGAAAAAACCATGGTGTCGTTCAATGGCCGGGTCTACGATAAGTCCTGCGTCTTTGTTCTGCTTCGCAATCTTGGCGGTCCTATCCATCTGTATCGGGAAAATATCTATGTGCCGATGAGCGATGTGCTGCAGGCGACGAAGGTCGATGTACGGCAGCGCCGGGTGCTTGAGTTTGACGGGCAGCCGGCGGCAATCGTTGAAGCCGGGGTTCATGGCATAGAACCTGCGGCTATGGGCGCGAAGATCCTTGACAGCTATCCTCTTGGGCGGCTTGTCGGTAATGAAATGTACATTGTAGCAAACGAGACTGTTGAGGAGAATCAACGGTCCATGCGTTATCATGCCCGCATCTATGAAAACTCAGAGGTTGTCGTATTGAAGCCGGCGGATTATCGGGCGGTGAATCAGGAAACCATCGCAAAGGTTCGACAGGAGGTTCCAAGGCCGGCACTCTCCATCATGGTCAACTGTCTGGCCCGCACGCTCCTGTTTGAGGGGGATGGCTATCTGGATGAGTTCACTCGTTCGATGGGTACAGCCCTGGGTAGCTATGTAGGATTTGGCGGCTATGGTGAGCAGCTGCGGGAACAGCATTTCAATCAGACGATGATTTTGGCCGTATTTGAGTGAGGAGTGGTTTCAGATGGGATGGTTTGGATTTGGCAAGGCGGAAGAGCCTGTATATAACGAACGGCGCAAGCAGAGGCTGGCGCAGCAGATGAGCGCAGAGCCTGTGGAGCAACAACCGGCAGCTGTCCAGCCGGTCGGACAGAGAAACGGTGCTGTGCAGTCGGTGGGAAATTACCAGGAAGAGCTTCTCTACGGAGTTAAGTACCTTGGGGAGCGGATGGAAATCTTAAATAACGAAGAGGTGGGGATTTCCCGCTATATCCAGGAAATGCGGGAAACCTACAAGGGCATTGGTCGTGTAAACGATAATTTCTCGCAGCTCAATGAGGAGTTTTCTGGTCTGGGCAGCTATGCGCAGAACATCACGGCGACCATGGATCGCTCAGAGAAGGTCGTTTCGCAGACAGGGCAGGATGTGCAGGCGCTGTCTGGCAAGATGCAGGAAATTCAGCAGCAGCTTACGGGCATTACCCAGGAATTCAATATGCTGGAAAAGAATTTTGGTGAGATACAGAAAATGTCGGATGGCATTACCGATATAGCTTCCCGCACGAACCTGCTCGCGCTCAATGCCTCTATTGAAGCCGCCCGGGCCGGGGACGCTGGCAGGGGGTTTTCGGTAGTCGCGGAAAATATCCGGCAGCTTTCCGAGGCTACGGCCGATCTGGTCAGTGGCATCAATAGCCGGGTGAAATCACTGTATAAGAGCATCGACGATGTGAATGCCGCTATTTCATCTACACAGTCCAAGACTGAGGAAAATACGCATTTCATGGAATCTGTGCAGCAGAGCTTCCAGAATGTGACGGATTGTACCAATGAGGCGCGCGACTACAGCGGGCGCATTGTGGCTGGCATTGGGAAGGTAAGCAAGGCGATGGAAGGAACGGCAAATGGCGCGGATTCTGTTGCGGGCATGGCAGAAACTTTCCGGGAAAAAATCCACGGACTGCAGAAGCTCATCAGTAAAAAGAATCTCATCAGCTGCAGCATGGTAGATTTTTTGCAGCAGATGGAGAATATGCTGTTGGATAGTCGCAAGCGCTGAATATACCGGCAGTTATGCAGTGAGTGGCAGAAAATGCGCTGCTTTTAGGCATTTTTCATAAACTTATGTATAATAGAGAGTATACTCGGAACAAGATGTTCCCCACCTCTGCCGGTGGCGGGCGCGAACGAGGATAACAGTGCAATAGGAGTTGATACGGTATGTTTATGCTGTTTTTATTGGTTTTACTCAACATTGGCATCAGTTACTGGAACGCAAAGCAGGCGGGACGGGTCTGGGCGGAATCGAAGGGCGTGGGCGGCTGGGTCCGCATCCTCGTCTGGTGTGCGGCTATCCAGTCCGCGGTCGGCTTTACCTCCGCTTATGCCATCATCCTCGGAACGCTTGCGCTGCAGCTCAATTATCTGCCGCCGCAGGCGCTGCAGCTCATGATGAATCTCACCTATGTGCTCATCATCATTCCGGCGCTGGGCTCGGGCTTTGCAATCACCATCCATTCCTGGATTGCCTTTGCGCGGGAAAAATCACTGGCCAACCTCGGTATGGCCGGCTGGAATACCTTCGCACAGGCCTACAATACCTACAACGCCGTTCAGAACTTCGGCGCGGCCTTTGCGAATGTATCGGACAGCCTGGGCAGTCTCTTTTCCGGGGACAGTGACGGTGACGACGCCTCGACCATGCGCGTGCTCGTGCTGGTAGCTATCGCGCTCTTGGGCGGTGTGCTTACGACCGCGGCCATTGTGCAAAAATACGCGGCGAGCCTGCCCGTCTCTGAGGCCGTCCGCAACAGCGGCTGCCGGGATATCCAGTATCGCTGATTCATGGGAGCTGCCAGGCAGCTCCTTTTTCATGCAGAAAAAAGGAGAGAACGGAACGATGATTGTTTATACTGTAGATCAGGGAGAATACATTACTATAGAAGAAAGCCTCCGGCGGCAGCCGGAGGGGAGGCGGAGCCTGTATGTGAATCTTACCAATCGCTGCAATTGTGCCTGCACCTTCTGCCTGCGCGAGCTCAAGAAAATGGACTCGTCCATGACCCTCTGGCTGCAGGAGGAGCCGACCGTGGCGGCAGTGCAGGCCATGCTGGACGATGTGCGGTGGGAATACGTCCGGGAGCTGGTCATCTGCGGCTTTGGTGAGCCGACCATGCGCCTGGCCGACGTGCTGGAGGTGCTCCGCTATGTGAAAACCATCCAGCCAATGCTGCCGACACGGCTCAATACCAATGGCCTATCGGATCTCCTCTATGGCCGGAGCACGGCCGGGGATTTTGCGGGCGGACTGCTCGATACCATATCCATCAGCCTCAACGCTTCGACGCCGGAACGTTATCTCGAGCTTACGCGCAGCCGCTATGGACTGGAATCCCATGCGGCAATGCTGCGGTTTGCGATGGACTGCCAGCGCTACATTCCGCAGGTCGTTTTGACCGTCGTCGATCAGGTAGAGAATCCCGCGGAGATCGCGGCCTGCCAGAAGCTTTGCAGTGAAAGAGGCCTCACCCTTCGTGTGCGCCCCTATGAAGCAAAATAAAATATAGCGACAAAACATAGACCTTCTTCCTGGCAAATAGACCGGAAGAAGGTTTTATTATGCGACAATAGTTTTAAAATTATCGAATGAGTGATTTTCTGACGGAAAAGATTTATAATATAGGTGATAAAATGGATGAATCTATTTATGGAATCGTCA
>CAZFPA010000018.1:0-33607 GCA_964520975.1 uncultured Selenomonadaceae bacterium
GCGGTGCTTCATTCGCTTTTGTTGTAGCTAAGGCTCTTGGTGTTCTTGGCTGATAGAAGCAGGTAATATGGAATAAGAAGACCTCCTGGCTGAAAGGCCAGGAGGTTTTTTATTATTGTTATTCGCATTTTTTCCTGATCTTTTCTATCTGTTTATATTGTCAATTATTTTCACTTGTTTAATAAAAAAATTCTTCATTTCACAAAAAGATGTAATTGTTTTATCGTACAATAATTGTTTTGCCTTGTATTTCATGGAAAATATTGTTATACTTGAACTAAGTCAGAATATTATCTGAAGTTTAATGAGATGGCAGGAGGGATTATTTATGAAAAAAATTATCAATGCGGTAGAATCTGTCGAGGAACAGATGATCCAGGGGCTGGTGAAGTCAGCACCGAAAAAGCTTCGTAAGCTCGATTGCGGGACAATCGTGGTCCGGGCGGAGAAAAAGGCAGCCAATAAGGTAGCCTTGGTCAGTGGCGGCGGCAGCGGGCATGAGCCGGCACATGGCGGATTTGTTGGCGAGGGCATGCTGGATGCAGCTGTTGCAGGTGCCGTATTTACTTCTCCGACGCCGGATCAGATCTTTGAAGGCATCAAGGCTGTTGCTACGGATCAGGGTGTTCTCTGTGTAGTGAAGAACTATACGGGCGATGTCATGAATTTTGAAATGGCTATTGAGATGGCGGCTGATGAAGGTATCAAGGCAGACCATGTAGTCGTAAATGATGACGTGGCTGTCAAGGATAGCCTGTATACGACGGGCCGCCGTGGTGTTGCCGGCACGATCCTCGTACATAAGATCGCTGGCGCCAAGGCTGAGGAAGGTGCGACGCTGGAAGAGGTCAAGGCTGTAGCCGAGAAGGTCATTGCGAATGTTCGTACGATGGGCATGGCTATTGAACCGTGCACGGTACCGGCCGCTGGCAAACCGGGTTTTGAGCTCGCTGATGATGAGATGGAGATCGGCATTGGTATCCATGGCGAGCCGGGTACGCATCGCGAAAAGCTTGCATCGGCAGACAAGATTGCAGATGCTTTGCTGGAAAAGATCCTGGCAGATATTGACTATAAGGGCCATGAAGTGGCTGTTATCATCAACGGCATGGGCGCAACGCCGCTTATGGAGCTCTACATCGTCAATAATTTTGTACAGGATTATCTGGCAGCACATGGTGTAAAGGTTTATGACACTATGGTAGGCAACTATATGACCTCCATCGAGATGGCAGGCTTCTCGATTACGTTGCTTCGCCTGGATGATGAGCTCAAGAAGCTCTACGATGCCAAGGCAGATACGCCGGCGTTGAAGCGCTGAGGGGCAAGAAAAAAGTTTTTGTGATGGGGGCTGGTTCAAACGATAGACAATAAGAAAATGATTGAGATTTTGCAGGCAATTGCCAAGAGAATCGAAGCGGAGAAGGAATTTCTCACACAGCTCGATAATGAGATCGGTGATGGTGACCATGGTATCAATATGGCCCGCGGCTTTCAGGCTGTGGAGCAGAAGCTCCCTTCGCTGGCGGACAAAGATATCGGAGCCATACTGAAAGGTGTTGGCATGCAGCTTGTTTCGACCGTGGGCGGTGCTTCCGGTCCGCTTTATGGAACGGCCTTCATGAAGGCAGGAGCAGCCTGCAAGGATAAGATGGAGCTGGATGGTGCTGGCTTTGCGGCCGCCCTGGAGGCAGCTATTGGTGGCGTCAAGATGCGTGGTAAGTCCGAAGAGGGCGAAAAGACCATGCTGGATGCACTTTGTCCTGCCTATAAGGCGTTGCAGGAGGCCCTGGCTGGCGGCAGTGATACGAAAGCAGCACTGACGGCAGCTGTGGCAGCGGCAGAAAAGGGCGTAGAGTATACGAAAACCATCATTGCGACGAAGGGCCGGGCAAGCTATCTTGGCGAGCGCAGTCTCGGGCATCAGGACCCTGGCGCGACATCGTCCCTGTATATGCTGCAGACCATTTTGGCGAATCTGTAATTTCATAGTACCTGGATGAGGGGCACCGTTGGGCTGCCCCTGATCTTTTATTGGAGGATTTATCATGGTAGGAATTGTAATTGTATCACACAGTCAGAAATTGGCCGAAGGCGTTGCCGAGCTCGCGCAGATGATGGCGGCAAAGGCGCTCATAGCTCCGGCTGGCGGTCTTGATGATGGCTCTACGGGAACGAGCTTTGAAAAGATCTATGAAGCCGTTGAGGAAGTCTATTCGGAGGATGGTGTGGCCGTACTCATGGATATGGGCAGTGCGGTTATGACGACGGAAATGGTCATTGAGGCCATGGACGATCGTAAGATCCGGATGATGGACTGCCCGTTGGTCGAGGGTGCGGTACTGGCGGCTGTCGAGACAGCCATGGGTACACCGCTGGAGGAACTGGCTGCGAAGCTGGATACAACTCGTACAATGAAGAAAATCATGGAATAAGCAATCATATAGCAGAATATAGAAAAGGCAGGCCGCAGGGCCTGCCTTTTCTATGGATTTGAGATAGAGAAAGAATGTAAAATTTTTATGTAAAGCATTAAACTGGCGGCAGTTGTGTTGGCGCTGCCATAGCCAGATGCGTGATTTTCGTGCCGAAGTACCAGTCGGCCAGAAATGCCAGAACGAAAAAGAGAACCGTAACGAAAGCCGCCCAGCCAGCATTGGGGAATTCGCGCAGAAAGGCGATGATTCCATTGGCAGGTGTTTTTATGGCTGGAGAGGCCGCCGGCGAAGCAGCGGCATCAGCAGCTTGGTAAACAGCCGGCTTGGCGGCTGTTGGCAGCGATTTTTCCGGAGCAGCATCCACTTCATCGCGGATACCGCGGAATTCCTCGTCAGCAAGTTCCAAGAGACTGGCGAGACGGCTGAAACGCCGGCGTATCTGCCGCGAGGTGCCGGATGGATTCTTGTATTCGAGATCATGCTCGATTTCTGCCCAGGCGTGTTGAAGAATCGAGCGGATCTGTACTTCCACCTTGCAGATTTTTTCACAGGCACCACGGCAAATTCCCTTGGCATTGATGGGGAGATTCACGATGAGGTGGAGTGAGGTATAGCCAAACTGATCCGGAGCCAGCTTTTGGCGTTTGTCGATGGAGTTTTCCTTGTCAATTGAAAAATTTTTGCGGATGAAAGCAGCGATTTTGTCCACTTCATCTTCATAGTAGGTAATGATGCGAATGCCGCAAAGGTCGGTGATATCATCCAGGCGCCGGTATTTGTTGTTGTGCCGGGTGATTTTGTTGGCCAGGCTCAGCTGGTCCTTCGTGCGTCCACTGATCGAGTGGATGTGCAGGGACTGATTCTGCAGCAGCAGGGACAGCATCGATTGGAATTGTCCGGTGATCGCCTCATAGGAAGCGATGTTGTTATTGTATTGTGCCAGCAGGCTTGTCATTATGCCAGCCACCTCTTTCCTTTGTGCTGTACTTATACTAGCAAAGCATTATGAAAATACTCTGATATGTTTTAACCGGCAGTGCTATCTCCTGCCTCGTTGCGATGTTGTTTGGTGGGATTCTGCATTGCGGAATCCTGAACAATGGCGTTATAATGGAGAGAAGTTGTAGGCGGGCTGCCTTTTATTTTTGTGCCGGGGCAGTCAAAAGGAGTGATTATCATAGAGTTTAAGGCATTGGCGAAGGAAGATAAGCCGATCCTGGATGCGTTTTTCCGGGCCAGGTATTATGAGAATTCCCATTTCAATTTTACGAATTTATATATGTGGCGCAATCCTTATCATATCATGTGGGCCGTTGCGGATGGCGTGCTGTATTTCCGGGCGGAATGGCAGGGCGAGCTGTTTGCCTTGCAGCCTTTTGGGCCGGAGGAAAAGATGGAGGCCGCGGTTTCCCGTCTGTTGGCATGGTTTGCGGAAATCGGGAAGCCCTTTGCAATTTCGGGTATCGAGCGTTCCTTTGCGCAGGTCCTGGAAAGCTATACCGGGGCGGAATTCCAGGTAGAGTCCGATCGGAAGAATTCGGACTATGTGTACCGCAGCGAGGATCTCATCCAACTGGCGGGGCGTAAGTTCCATTCGAAGAAGAACCACCTGAACAGCTTCCGGAAAAACTATGCGGAGGCGGAATACCTGCCAATCACGGATGAGATTGTCACGCAGTGCAAGCTCAATATCAACGGCTGGTATAAGCTGCGTGCGCAGGAGCAGCCGGATGATCCGTTCATGGCCGCAGAGCGCGAGGCTATCATTGAGGTGCTGAACAATTTCCAGGATTTCGGGCTCAAGGGAGGCGCGCTGCTCGTAGATAAACGGGTGGTGGCCTTTACCTTCGGGGAACAGCTCAACAGCGATACGGCGGTTATCCATGTAGAAAAGGCGGACCCGGAGGTACGCGGGGCTTATCCGGCCATCAATCAGGCGTTTGTGGCGCATGCCTGGGCGGATATGACCTACATCAACCGGGAAGAGGACATGGGCCTGGAGGGACTCCGCAAGGCCAAGGAATCCTATCGTCCGGTCAAGATGATCGAAAAATTCACTGCCAGCCTGAAGGGGTAACGGCGGTGCTCTATTCATAGTTGTCGGTTTTGACGGAAGCGGCTGTCAGCAGAGGCATTGTGCTTTGCTGGCAGCCTTGCTGCGTTTCAGAGGTAACAAAATCGTAACCTTTCATTAACATAAGCGTCAATGGTTCGTGCTATAGTTAGTGTTAAGGATGCACATAGAATCGGAGCGGACCGGCGGGGAATCGGCGTCGGGACGGCATACCGCAGCGCTGTGCTTCCCGGGGGCGTGCGAGATACCTCCAGCAAGCTGAGAGAAAAGCCTGCGCGATGCACAGACACTCTCCCTGTTTGCGTCAAATCAGATAGGAGTGATCGGAGCTATGAAAGGTTTACAGGGGAAAAAGAGAATTGCGGCTTATGTACTTGCGGCGCTTTGTGCGGCATCGACAGGATTTGCGGCAACGAGTCATTGGAATGATGCATCGGCATTGCCAACGGCGGTGACACATACACCGGCTGGCGATGTGGATTGGCAGCAGTGGAAGCAGAGCTGGGATGCGATCAAGGCGGACTATGAGCAGGTGTCCATTGCGCCGGGGGCCGATGCCAGCCGGTTGAATTTTGCCTGGTATTCCAAGGAAGGTGCAGCGCAGCCGGAGGTTCGCATCGCGCAGAGCCAGGATATGCAGGCAGCCAAAACGTTTGTGGGAGATACGGCGGCCGGCAGCGTGATCGATGGGACGACCTACGCGGCTAACCGGGTCGAGGTGACCGGGCTGAAGGCGGCACAGACCTATTGGTATCAGGTAAAGCGTGATGGTGCATGGCAGGAGGCACAGCGTGTCCGGACCGGCGACCCGGAGGATTTTTCCTTCATGTATGTGGGAGATCCGCAGATCGGCGCTTCGCAGGGACAGACCTCTGCTGAGGGGAATAAGCAGGATGGCGAGCTGGCGGCCCGCAATGATGCCTACAATTGGAATAAGACCCTGAACGCCGCTCTGTCACAGCATCCGGAAATCAATTTCCTCGTATCGCCGGGCGATCAGGTCAATGAACCGGCTGAAAATCAGTCGCCGGCGAAGATCCATCTGCAGGAAATGCAGTATGCAGGCTATCTGTCCGCAGCCGCGCTGCGCAGCCTGCCGGAGGCGACAAGCATCGGGAACCATGACAGCATGACCACCGGCTATCAGCATCATTTCAATGTGCCGAATCCCTTTACGGAGGAAGCAAATCCGACAAAGGCCGGTCATGGCTACTATTATACGTATGGTCCCGCACTCTTTATTGTCATCAATGCCAATAATTACAATGCGGCCGATCATAAGGCTCTCATTGAGAAGGCTGTGGCGGCGCACCCGGATGCGAAATGGCGTATCGTCGTGATGCATCAGGATATTTACGGCAGTGGGCTCGATCATTCGGATTCGGATGGCATACTGCTGCGCACGCAGCTTACGCCGATCTATGATGCGAATAAGATCGATGTAGTCCTGCAGGGACATGATCATACGTATGCGCGCACCTATCAGCTCAGCAGTGACGGCAGGCAGCACGCTTCTTTCAACGAATATACAGCGGCCGGCCAGAGCGGTCAGCAGCATGGCATCCTGGATACAGCGCTCAAGGACAAGTCTGTAAAAAGCGCCTATGCATCTCAGAATCTCTGCTATACTATTGCGGACATGAAGCAGGGAACACTGGTGAATCCAAAGGGCGTATTCTATATGTCGGCAAATTCCGCTACCGGCTCAAAATTCTACGAACTGATTCCGCAGCAGCAGGATTATGTAGCGGCGCGCAGCCAAAGCTGGCGGCCAACCTATTCTGTCATCCATATCACGGGGGAGCGATTCACAATCGATACCTATGATGTGATGAGCGGCAAGGCAATCGATCAGACGTACAGCATCATCAAGAAATGAACTGGCGGGAAGTGATACGCGATGAAAAAAGAATTGCTGCGGCGCTTTCTGCTGGCCGGGCTGTTGCTTGGGGCGGTATTGGCCCTTTATCAGTATAGCCAGGTGGAAAAGCCGGCTTTAGTGAATATGGAAGGACAGACGTTCACCCCGGCCGTTGTGACCGAGGTGCTCCGGGACAATCAACAGGAAAATGGCAGCCGTATCGGCGATCAATTGGTCAGGGTGGAGCTGACTGCCGGCAGGCAGCGCGGTCAGCAGGTTGAGGCCAACTGTCCGAACGGCATGCTCTTTGGTGCTGTCTGTGTGCCGGGGCAGCAGATCATACTGCTGTCGAGCAATATGGGGCCGATGGGGGTCCATACGGTCTACAGCCTTGACCGTACATTGGCCATAGCTGCCTTTGTCGGCGGGTTCCTGGCTCTGCTCTGCCTGGTTGGTGGAGCGAAAGGACTCCGGTCTGCTATGGCGCTGCTCTTTACGTTTACGAGTTTTCTACTGCTCTTTTTTCCTATGCTGCTGCATGGGCATTCGCCCATTTTTGCCGCGGTGGTGACTTCGCTGCTTATTCTGGCCGCGACGGTCTACCTGATCAACGGCTGGAGCCTCAAGGCGTTAGCGGCCGGGACGGCTGCCTTCGGCGGCGTGCTGGCCGCCGGGCTCACTGCGGTTGGTTTTGGCTGGCTGGCCGGTCTGTCCGGCTATAATGTGTCGAATATAGAATCCCTTATGTTCATCCAGCAGAACACCGGAATCGATGTGGGGCAGCTGCTGTTTGCCGGTATTTTGTTTGCGAGTCTTGGCGCTGTGCTGGATATTGCCATGGATGTGGCCGCGGCGGCGGATGAGCTGCGGCGCCACAATCCCGCGCTGGGGGCTCGCCGGCTTTTTGCCAGCGGCATGCACATCGGGCGGGATGTGATGGGAACCATGGCAACGACGCTCATCCTGGCTTTCTTTGGCGGGTCCCTGGGCATCTGGGTGCTCGATTATGTCTACGCGCTTCCTTATCTGCAGCTCGTGAATTCGAATGCTGTAGGCATTGAGGTTATGCAGGGGCTTTCCGGCAGTGTGGGCGTCATCCTGACGGTTCCGCTGGCCGCGGCGCTCAGTGCGTGGCTGCCGGAAGGCGCTGCCCGTGTTATGAACTGGTCGGTGACAAATAGAAACAGGGTACAAATGTATTTATGCAGGAAACTAAATACAAAAAATCTTGCAAAATAAATGTATTGGTGCTAATATAAGAAGCATCATATGAAACGAAACCGATGACGGAGATATAAAATCCTTTACGCGCGCACAGAGAGCCGTGGATGCTGAGAGCATGGCCGAGGAGCGGTTGGATAAATGGACTCCGGAGGGTCGTGCGAAAGGCTGCAGCTGAGTAACATGGGACGCAGGCCTGCGTTATCGGGCAGGGATGTCATGGGCATCCTCAGGAAAGCGGCTGTTTCGGCAGCAAGCAAAGGTGGTACCGCAGATGAGAGCATCTGTCCTTAGATAAGGACAGGTGCTTTTTTTATGGAATGAGGAGTGTGGAGAGTATGGCAAAGAAGCTTTTGATGGGAAATGAAGCGATTGCGCTCGGAGCAATCCGGGCGGGGGTCGATGTAGTATCCGGCTATCCGGGGACGCCGTCCACAGAGGTGCTGGAGACGATTGCCCGGCATCGCCCGGCGGAGACCTATATCGAATGGTCCATCAATGAAAAGGCGGCGATGGAGGTGGCGGCCGGAGCGGCCTACGCAGGAGCGCGAGCGCTGGTGACCATGAAGCAGGTCGGGCTCAACGTGGCCAGTGATCCGCTTATGAGCCTGTCCTATATCGGGGTAAAGGGCGGTATGGTCGTGCTGGTGGCGGATGATCCCGGGCCGATTTCCTCACAGACGGAGCAGGATACACGGCATTTTGCCCAGTATGCGCATCTGCCGATTTTTGATCCGGCATCCCCGGAGGACGCGTACCGGCTTATCGGTGAAGCCTTTGCCTATTCGGAAAAGTACCATACGCCGGTGATCTTCCGGCCGACGACGCAGATCTGTCATGCCTGTGCGAGCATTGAGACCGACGATGTGCGCTTGTCACATGCGATGGAGGGGTTTGTGAAAGACAGGAAATGGGTGATTTTCCCACGCCTGTCGTATGAAAACCATCTGCGCATCATCGAGCAGGAAAAGGTGCTCGGTGAGGTGTTCTCAGATTTTGCCTACAACCGGCTGCAGGATGTACCGGGCGCGCAGCGCGGTATCGTATCGGGCGGTGTATCCTCGGCCTATGTGCGGGAAGTGCTCGCGGATACGCAGGATGCGGTGCGGACACTGGAGCTTGCGGTGCCGCATCCGCTGCCGGAACGGCTGGTCCGCAAATTCCTCACCGGCCTTACCGATGTGCTGGTAGTCGAGGAGCTTGACCCGGTTTTAGAGGACGCACTGCTGCGCCTCTGCGGTCAGTATCATCTGGCGGTGACAATCCATGGCCGCAGCACGGGGGAGACGAAGATCGCCGGAGCCAACCATTATGAGGATGTGCGGGCAGCGGTGGATGGATTCATGGGACGGGAGCCGCAGGCAAAGGAAAAGCCCGCGCTGCCGCCGCTGCCGGTTCGTCCGCCGGTGCTTTGTGCCGGCTGTCCGCACCGTGGCTCGTTCTACGCCGTCAAGACGGCGATGAAACGGCAGAAAGAGGATGCGGTGTTTACGGGAGACATTGGCTGCTATACGCTGGGCAATGCGAAACCGCTTGATATGGTGGATACCTGCCTGTGCATGGGGGCGGATATCACGATGGCGCAGGGGCTGCATCGGGTGGAACCGAACCGTAAGCATATTGCCTTTATCGGGGACTCCACCTTTTTCCATACCGGCATCCCCGGCATCATCAATGCGGTCTACAACGAAACGGATATTACCGTCATCATTCTGGATAATTCGACGACCGCGATGACCGGCCACCAGCCGCATCCGGGAACCGGACGCACCATGATGGGGAACATGACGGAAAAGCTGCATATCGATCAGGTGCTGGCCGGCTGCAACGTGAAGTGCATCAAAAAGGCGAATCCGCTGCAGCTGGAGGAGGCGGTGGCGGCAGTCACGGAGGCCGTGGCGTTTCCCGGTGTATCCGTGGTCATCTTTGAGGAGCCCTGCATCGCGTTGTTCAAATCCCGGCCCAAGCTGCAGGTAGATGCTGCGAAATGCGTGGGCTGCCGGCGCTGTGTGCAGGAGATCGGCTGCCCGGCGATTTCGCTGACGGCGGCGGGAAAGGCCCTTATTGATGAGAATCTTTGCTATGGCTGTGATCTCTGCAGCCAGCTTTGCCCGACCGGGGCGATTGGAGGGAGCAAGAAATGAAAATGGACTGTTTATTGGCAGGAGTCGGCGGACAGGGAACGGTGCTGGCGTCCCGGCTCATTGCCCAGACGGCGATGGAGGCGCTGGGCCTTGCGGCGCATACCTCAGAAACCATTGGCATGGCGCAGCGCGGCGGCTCGGTGACGAGCCAGGTCCGCATCGGAGAGGGGGCCTGTGCACCGGCGATTCCGCTCGGTGGCGCGGAATTCATCCTGGGCTTTGAGCCCGCAGAGGCACTGCGGAATTTTCCCTATCTGAAAGAAGGCGGCACCGTGCTGGTGAGCCGCAATCCCATCCGGCCCGTCACTTCCTCCCTTGGCAGCGGCTATGCTCTGGAGGAGATTCTGCAGTATCTGCAGGAAAAGGCCGGTCGCTGTATTCTTGTGGATGGCAACGCTCTCTGTGCCCAAGCCGGTTCCGGCAAGGTGCTCAATGTCATTCTGCTCGGTGCGGCGGTGGCCGAGGGGCTGTTGCCATTTTCAGCGGCGCAGCTGCTGGCTGTGCTCGAGAAGCATGTACCCGCAAAGTTTGTGGAACTGAATCGGACAGCCTTTGAAATAGGCTGCAATTACAAAAGGCAGGCGTGATACTATGAAAAAGGAACAGTTTGAAAAATTTCAGCGTGCGTTTCGCTACGCGGCAGAAAACAGCCCTTTCTATCGGGAGGTCTATAAGGCCGCCGGCATTGAACCAGGGGATATCAAGACACCGGAGGATATCCGGCAGTTGCCGACTACGGATAAATACGATCTGCGCCGCGCATACCCGCTGGGCATCCAGGCGGTACCGGACGAGGAAGTTGTGCGCATTCATTCCTCCTCGGGCACGACGGGGCAGCCGGTCATCATTCCGTATACGGAACAGGATGTCGAGACCTGGGGCATGATGATGGCGCGCTGCATGAAGGTCGCCGGGGTCACCCGGAAGGACAGGGTGCAGATCACACCGGGCTATGGTCTGTGGACTGCGGGCATCGGCTTCCAGCGCGGAGCGGAGATGCTCGGTGCCATGGCTATTCCGACGGGACCGGGCAATACGGAAAAGCAGCTGCAGATGATGATGGATCTGCATTCGACGATTCTCTGCGCTACCTCCTCCTATGCGTTGCTGCTCGCAGAGGAAATCACGCATCGCGGCATTAAGGATAAGATTCATCTGCAGCATGCAATCATTGGCTCGGAACGCTGGGGCGACAAGATGCGCAGCCGTATCATCGGTGAGCTCGGTGTAGATATTTTCGATATTTACGGCCTGACGGAAGTCTACGGGCCGGGTATATCGGTGAGCTGCCATGAGCACCAGGGGCTTCATTACTGGGATGACCAGCTCTACTTTGAGATTCTGGACCCGGATACGGGGGAAGTGCTGCCGGACGGCGAGCTCGGTGAGCTCACCATCACGACGCTCACGAAGCAAGGGGCACCGCTGGTGCGCTATCGCACACATGACCTCACGCGTCTGTTGCCGGGAGAGTGCCCCTGCGGCCTGAAATATCCGCGGCATGACATCATTCTGGGCCGTACCGATGATATGATCAAGATCAAGGCGGTCAATATCTATCCGGGGCAGATCGAGGATGTACTCAAGGAAGTCGATGGCGTGAGCAGTGAATATCAGGTCGTGCTCGATCGTGGTCCGGATTATAAGGATTTCATGCTGCTGCGTGTGGAGCGCGAAGCGGGGACAGATCCTGCGGTTGTCGCACTGGCGGTGAAGAAGCGTTTCAAGGTGCGCATCGGTATTCTCATCGAGGTGGAGGCTGTTCCGCTGGGGAAATTGCCGCGCAGTGAAAAAAAGACAAAGCGCGTAGTTGATAAACGGTATTGCTGAAATGAAACTCCTGGGAGAAAGGGAAAGAATTCCCCCGGGAGTTTCTTTTTGTCCTGTTTTGCGTACAGAATACGGGCAGCCCTTGTCCTCGGATATGTAATGATGTTAAAATAAAAGGAAGCATAAAAAGGAAGCATACCGGGGATGCGGCCGGTGTTGGAGGGAAGACTATGTATCATGAGATTTTGCATGTCTTAGTGTTTACGAAAGATGAGTCGTTAGCAGCGATATTGCGTGAGGTACCCGCGTTGGAGCATTTTGAGCATGTGTTTTTGCCGATTTCATCAGATTTTTCCGCTCTGGACTGTGCGGATGCGGACGTGGTGATTCTTGATGTGCCGCCGGAGCAGCTCCCGCAAAATATGCGCCAGGTCTGCGCGAGCGCGGCACCGCGCCTGGTCTATTGCGAGCGTGACGGGCAGTGCCTGCCGGCACCGCTGCTGGAGGAGATGGATGCCGTCTGGGCGGCACCGTTCGATGCACCGCGGCTGCAATTCTTTTTCAACAGATTGCTGCGCGAGGTAAAGCAGCGCAAGGATCTCTGGCTTTCCCAAAATCTCCTGGATACCACGATTGACAGTGTACCGGATCTCGTCTGGTTCAAGGATGTCAAGGGCGCGCATCGGAAGGTCAATCAGAGCTTCTGCGGCATGGTGGGGAAAACCAAGGAGCAGTGCCGCAACCGCGGGCATTACTACATCTGGGATATCGATGCGGAAGCCTATGCAAAAGGGGAATTCGTCTGTCTGGAATCCGAAAATGTGGTCATGCAGAAGAAAAAGACCTGTGTGTTTGATGAAAAAATACAGACAAAAAATGGTACGATGAAGCAGTTCACTACGTATAAATCCCCCATTTTCGATGAAGATGGCGCGCTGATTGGCACGATGGGCGTCGCGCATGATGTGACGGACTGGAAAAACATGAAATCGGAAATCCGTATTCTTTTGGATAGCCTGACCTATCCGGCACTGCTCATTGACAAGACGGACACCATTTTCATGGTCAATCCGGAGGCCAAGGCCATGTTCCACCGGGAGAAAGAGGAGCTGGTAGGAAAGCAGTATGCGGACTGGAAGGTCACCGAGCTGGGGATTTCGCAGCCGCTGCGGCGGGGCGAACATCAGGAGCTTACCTATGCCTGCGGTGGTACAGCCAAGGCACTTGATATGAGTGAAGAGCCTATTTTTGATGTAGCGCAGCAGCTGGTCGGCACCTTCGTGCTGTTTCGTGATGTGACGGAACATAAGAATCACATGGCACTTATGACGAACTATCAGCGTCAGCTGGAATCCGAGGTGCGCCTGAAGACGCGTACCATCAATGATATGCAGAAGCGTATCCTCATCAGCTTTGCTGATCTGGTGACGAGCCGCGACAGCGCAACGGGCGATCACATCCGCAATACGAGCCTGTACGTGGATATATTGCTTGACGAGCTGTGCCGGGAGGGTGTGGTGCCGGCACGCAACAACGGTGAGCTCTGTCAGAATATATCACGGGCGGTGCCGCTGCATGATATCGGCAAGATTGCCATACCGGATGCGGTGCTGCAGAAGCAGGGCAAATACACACCGCAGGAATACACCTTGATGCGCCGCCATGCGGAGCTCGGACGGCGTATTCTCGCCAAGACGCTTGCTCCACTGGAGGACTTCAAATACTATAAGGTGGCTTCGGATATGGCCGCCTATCACCACGAACGCTGGGACGGCAATGGCTATCCACAGGGGCTGAAAGGAGAGGCGATTCCTCTGCCGGCCCGGATCATGGCGCTGGCGGATGTGTTCGATTCGCTGGTAGCGCACCGGTCCTTCCATCCGACACATACGGTTGATCAGGCCTATGTCATCATCAAGGCCGGTGCGGGGACGCAGTTTGATCCGGTTCTTACGGCGGCCTTCATTATGGCGCGGCCACAGATTGAGAAATGCGTGCAGGAGAATGTCTATCAGATGAAATAAGGGAGTGGGATACAAGTATGGATGAACATGTATTAGCCGGCTATCGGAAGATTTTTGACTATACACCAGTTGCCTTTGCTATTTTGCAGCTGGTGCGGCAGCCCGGTGGTGATATACAGGATTTCAAGGTGCTGTATCTCAATGAGGCCTGCGGCAAGCTGCTGCAGCAGGCACCGGAGAAGGTTGCCGGACATGAGTTTCTGGCGACGTTTCCCGATGCGCCTGCTTCTCTGCTGCATCTGGTGCGTTGGGCGGCTGCGGATGGGGAAAAATCCGTGCGTCGGGTATATAATGCGAAGCTTGCGCGCTATATCCATATCGAATGCTATCCGCTCGAACCGGATATCTGCTGCAGCATTCAGCTTGATGTGACAGAGGAGATCCGGCGCCGCCAGGAGCTGGAGGAGTTCAAGGAATCCTATGATGCGGTCATTGCGTCTTCGGGGCTGCGTTATTGGGAATATGATCTGCGACATGATCGTGCGATTCAGAGTGAGGCCTCCCAGCGGGAGCTTGGAATCCCCAAATATATGGAGAACTATCCGCAGTCCTGGCTGGATACGAATATTTTGCTGCCGGAATACTGGGCGGATTACCTCGAGGTCCATAAAAAGCTCAAGAACGGTCTGAAGACGGTGACGTTTGAGGCGGAAATATGGCCGCCAGACGCGGAAACACCCCAATGGGAAAAGGTCATTTATTGTACGATTTTCGATGCGCTGGGGGAACCGCTGAAGGCGATTGGTACGGCTATCGATATTACGGAGCAGAAGAATCTTGAGGCCGCCTTTCGGGATTTCCAGCAGGATCAGCGGCTGCTGGCCGCCTCGCGCCTGGATGCCTACAAGGTGAATGTAACGAACGATACCATCCTGTCGATTAAGCAGGGCAGCATTGTACTGGACGATGCAAAGCAGCGGCTGTCCATGACAGAGTTCTTTCACCAGGTGAGTCAGCGGATTCGTGATCCGGAGGAAAAAGCGGCGTATACCGTCTGCTATCATCGGGAACGGCTGCTGGCAGACTATGCCAAGGGACGGAAAAGTGTAAGCTTTATGGGCTGGTATGAAGGAAGTGAGGACTGCAGGCAGTATCTGAAGATGAGCCTGCAGCTCATGCAGCACCCGGTGACGCGGGATATCATCGGCATCATCTGCACGGATGATCTCACGGAGCAAAAGCGTAATGAGGAGGCCATGGCATGTGCGATGCACAGTGTTTTCGAACTGGTGCTGCGCATCGATGCCCGGACGGGAGCCTTTGTGATCTGTCAGCGGGCACAGCAGATGCAGCTGCCTGCTGGCCTGAGCCAGAGCTTTGAGGCGGCTGCCAAGCAGGTATTGCGTGCTTCCATTCCTGACGATGAGGAATATGGGCGCCGGGTGCAGGAACTGCAGCTTTGGAATATCATCCGGAAGCTGAATGCCACGGGAAATTTTGTTGTTTATTACAATAGCCTGGAAGCGGGCAGCCTGCACCGGAAGAAGCTGCAGTTTTCCTACATGGATAAAGAGAATATGCAGATCTGTATGGCCTGTACGGATGTTACGGGCTCGGCGGAGAAGTGAGAACATGCAGGCGCGAGCCTGCATGTTCTATTGTTGCGGGGAACTGCAGGCGGCAGCACGGAGGGCAATAACGGGGCGAAGCCCGTTCCTTGCGAAATCCTTCGGATCCGCGTTATAATAGAGACTATCTCTGACGGGGAAGTGATTGTTTGCGTTTACGTGGAAATCTGTTTTTGATGACGGCTGCATTTATCTGGGGGACGACGTTTGTCGCTCAGCAGGTCGGCATGGATGCGCTGGGGCCATTTTCGTATGCGGCGGCGCGCTATGTACTGGGATTTTTGGCCGTGCTGGTGATCTGGCGTGGCTTTCGGGGGCAGCGTCAGGCTGCGCGGCGGGCCGGAACCTATCGGAGCGGCTGGCGGGCCGGCATCGGTGCGGGCTGCATCATGTTTGTGGCTTCCTCGCTGCAGCAGGTAGCCATGCAGTATACGACGGCGGGTAAAACCTCGTTTATTACCTGTCTGTATATTATATTTGTGCCGCTGTTCGCGGTATTGCTGAAAAAGAAAATCCGGCCGGAGAATTGGCTGGGGGCGGTTCTGGCCCTTACGGGACTGTATTTCCTCTGTGTGAAGGAGACTCTTGCACTGAGTTACGGGGACACGCTGGTCTTTATCAGCGCCTTTTTCTGGACCTTCCATATTCTGTTCATCGACCGCTATGCGGCGATGGTGGATGGCATTGAGATGTCAGCAATGCAGATTGCCGTCTGTGCCATCGGCAGTTCTCTTGTAGCGGCCGGCTGGGAGCATTTCACCTGGAGCGGAGCCTGGCAGGCGGCTTTTCCTATCTTTTACGCGGGCGTGATGTCGGCAGGCGTGGCCTTTACACTGCAGATCATTGGACAGAAATACGCGGAACCTTCGCATGCGGCGGTCATCATGAGCCTGGAGGCCGTGTTCGGAGCGCTCGCGAGCTGGCTGCTGCTGCATGAGGTCATGCAGCCCATGGAGATCTTTGGCTGTCTGCTCATGATAGCCGGTATGGTTGTTACACAGATTGGCGGGCGCTTGTTCCGAAAGACAGAGCAGAAGGCCTGATTTTCTATCCATGTAATCTTGAGATGGAAATCTGTTCTTTTTCATTGCATTTCCTGTTAAGAAAGCGTATAATAACAATGATATTATGAGCTCGTGTTGAGAAGCGACGAAAAGGAAGTGTTTGGCTTGAAGCTCGATGGGATCAAGATTCTTCTTATATGCTTGTCGGTGATGTTTTTTACCGCCATGTGAGTAAAAATGTATGGGACAGCGGACTATGACAGGATCAGCAGGAACTGATTCTGTCTTTTTTTTGCATTTTATGCCATTTCGGGAAGGAATGTCGTAAATTAAAGCGAAATATATAAAATGTATGTAAGCCTGAAAAGGACAGGAAGGGAGCAAGGCTTCTATGGCAGAAAAGGATCCGGCTATAAAGAACGCCATCGTGACGATCAAGATCATCGGTGTTGGCGGCGGCGGCAACAGTGTTTTGCTGCGTATGGCGAAAAATAAGGTTTTGGATATAGATCTCATTGCGGTGAATACAGATGCAAAGCAGCTGGCTATTATGCAGCAGGCGGGGGTTATCCCGCTGCAGATCGGGGAAAGCCTCACCAAGGGACGGGGCACGGGCGGCAGCCTGGAGCTTGGCGAGAGCGCGGCACACGCGGATGAGGAAAAAATACGCAATGCGATGAAGGGGGCGGATCTCGTTTTCGTAACCGCCGGCATGGGCGGCGGGGCCGGTACAGGAGCTGCACCGGTCGTAGCGAAGATCGCCAGGGAACTTGGCATCCTGACGATCGGTGTCGTAACGGTTCCTTTTTCCTTTGAAGGAGCGCGCAAGAAACGGCTGGCAAATGAAGGCATCGTGAAGATGCAGGCCAATATGGATGCGCTCATCGCGGTGCACAACGATAATCTCATGAAGCTGCCGGAAAATCGTCGTATGTCCCTGGTGCAGGCGTTTGAGGCGGCCGATGAGATCCTGCGGCAGGCGATCCGCTGCATTGCGGAGATGATCCTGACGACGGGCGTCATCAATGTCGATTTTGCTGATGTCACCTCTATTTTCCGTCAGAGTGAGAGCAGCGACGCGCTGCTGGGTATTGGTGAGTGCAGTGAAGGCGCTGTGCGGGCTGTACAGCTGGCTGTGGAAAGCCCGCTCGTCGATAAGTCCCTGGAGGGAGCCCGCGGCATCATACTCAATATCAGCGGCGATGAAACGCTGAGCCTGTATGAGGTCAATGAGGCAACCAAGTATATTTATGAACACACGCATCCCGAAGTGAATATCATCTTGGGAACGGTTATTGATACGTCACTGGGTGAGCGCGTGCGGGCAACCATCATTGCGACGGACTTCGTGGATGGGGTGGTCATCAAAGCCCCGCGGCCGCAGGAACCCGCGGCAAAGGTGGCCGAATTTTCCCTGGATACGCCGGAATTCATGAACAGCCGCGAGGCGGAGGTTCCGAAATTCAAGCTGTCCGGAGATTTGAATATGCCATCCTTCCATCGGCGGGAGGATGAAAAGAAGTGAAACCGTGCCGCAGTAAATTATATGAATAGTTTGCTGCGGCCTTTTCTTTTGTTATACTAAATTCGTATAGAATACATGAATTACCCGGGTAGGTTACTTGTCTGAAGTCTCATCTGCAGGTATTTTTCCCTGGTCGTTTCGTGTACGCTGTGCTGGCAGGAAATAAGAATAAGGGAATGATACTATGTTAGGAAGATTTTCGCGTACGGAGCTGCTGTTGGGGGAAGAGGCCCTGCGGAAGCTGGCTGGCAGCTGTGTCGCTGTATTCGGCGTCGGCGGCGTCGGTTCTTTTGTCGCTGAAGGGCTGGCCCGCAGTGGTGTCGGTCATCTGGTGCTCATCGATAACGATACCATCTGCGAAACGAATATCAATCGGCAGCTGCATGCGCTGACGAGTACTGTGGGCCGCCGGAAAACCGAGGTTATGCGTGAGCGGATCCTGGATATCAATCCGGAGGCCGTCGTAGACGTTATCGATGCATTCTATCTGCCGGAGACAGCTGATGCATTCTTTGCCTTTCCGTATGATTATATCGTCGATGCCATCGATACGGTCGCGGGCAAGATCGATCTGGTGCTGCAGGCGCAGCGGCGCGGCATTCCAATCATCAGCAGTATGGGGGCTGGCAACAAGCTGGAGCCGGCCCGTTTCGAGGTAGCGGACATCTATGCGACGAGTGTCTGCCCGCTAGCCCGCGTGATGCGCCGGGAGCTTCGTCAGCGCGGCGTACCGGCGCTGAAGGTCGTGTATTCGCAGGAAAAACCCATTGCACATGAGGGCAATGGCTGTGGGAATGACTGCATCTGTCCGCCTGGCAGCGCCCGCAACTGCGATCAGCGCCGTTCGGTTCCAGGGAGCATTTCCTTCGTGCCATCGGTAGCGGGTCTGATTGCAGCGGGCGAGGTCATTCGCGATCTCGTGAGAGAAAGCCGGTAGACGCTCATCCTATACGAAAAATATCTGAGGTGCCGGAGGAGGCGAGGGTGTGAAATTTCATCATTTTGGCAAGGGGAGAGTGCTGGGGGGATTGCTGCTGCTGTTCATCGTGATGGTGGCTGGCTGTGGCAGCCAGCCGGTGGAAAAGAAGTTCTTGAATATCGCTACCGGCGGTACGGCGGGTATCTATTATCCGCTTGGCGGGGCTATGGCTGAGATCATGAACCATGAGATTCCGGGGATGCATGCAAGCGCGCAGAGCACGGGCGCCACAGTGGCCAATATCAATATGTTGAAGGAAGGCTCCGTGGACCTGGCGATTGTGCAGAATGATATAACCTACTACGCGGTGAATGGCACAGAGATGTTCAAGGATAAAAAGGTAGAAAATCTTCGCGGCATCGCCGTGCTTTATCCGGAAACCTGCCAGATCCTGACGCTCGATGCGAGCGGCATCCGGAGCATTGCGGACCTCAGGGGACACAGGGTAGCAGTCGGTGCTGCCGGCAGCGGTGTGGAAGCGAATGCCCGGCAGCTTATGGCAGCCTATGGTGTGACCTATAAGGACATTGAGGTGCTGTATCTTTCGTTCGGCGAAGCGGCCAATGCACTCCGGGATGGCAAGGTGGATGCCGCTTTCCTGACCGCAGGCTATCCGACAGCAGCGGTGCAGGATATCACGTCGCACCATAAGATCCGGCTGCTGCCGATCGACGCGGCTAAGGTCGATGCGCTCATTGCCAAATATCCGTTCTATACCAGGACGGTGATTCCGGCGGGAACCTATGCCGGCTTTGATGAGGATATCCTGACGGTATCGGTTATGTCCATGCTCGTGGCCTCGAATAAGGTGGATGAGCAGCTCGGCTATGCTATTGCCAGGGCGCTTTTTTCTCATTTGGACCAGCTGCAGGCTGCCCATCCTGTTGGGCGGCTCATTACCCGGGAGGGGGCTGTCCAGGGGATGCCCATCGCCATGAATGCCGGCGCGGATAGATATTTCAAGGAATAGGGCTTCCGGGGAAAGGTGGAGAGCGGGCCGGGGCCCGCTGTTGTCTCATGAAGAATACGAAGCGGTTTTATTTTGTTTTCGGGCTTTGCTGTCTGCTGTTGTTTTGGTTCTGGCGCTGGCCCTGTCTGTTTGTGGAAAGTGATGGAGGGCGCATTGCGGTTTTACCGGCGCGGGCCGGCATGCCATTTTCTCTCCATTTTATCCATTCGGTGCAAAAGACACCCGTGGAAGAAAACCTGCAAATCAATGCTGCCATCAACGGGTTCGATCTGCTATCAACAAGGTACCAGTCCTTTGGGGTGGGCCTGCCGTTTCTGGGCAGTGAGGGAGATTTTCGTCAGCAGGGCGACTATTTCGTGCTGGGCAGCATGGATCGGCATTTTTCTTCGCTGCGCCTGCGTACCGGCGTCGGGACGCAGCTGACCCTGGAACTGGACGGGCGGCAGTATCCATTGTATGAATGGCTGCCGCCAGGCAGTGAGGTCCGCTTGTATATTGCTCCCTGGTATAGGAGGCTGACGGGATTTTCCTTTGGCGGGCTTGTTGCGGAATAGGTAATAGGCCCGTATTTTTTTGTAAAATTACGATTTGGCTATTGAATAAACTTTATTTTTTGTATATGATGAAAGATAAAGCTTATGATTTGAAAAGGCATGGATAAATATATGAGGAGGCGTTTTATGGGACAGGCGCTAAAGATTCCATCCAATTCTATCCTGCGGCGGTTTAAATTTTATTTTGATGTTCTGAAAAAGACTTCGGATGCATATCTCTTTGCTACGGATCTGCAGCATCCGGTGGTTATGATCTCACCGAATCTGGCAGCAGATTTTGCCTTGCCGGGCGAGGTCCTGGCAGATTTCGATCAGGTCTGGATTCCCTGTATCCATCCGGAAGATCGGAAGGAATACCAGGCGTCCATGCGGAGTCTTTTTGTTGACAAGAGCACCCGGGAGCACGATCTCGAATATCGGGTGAAGACGCATAAGGGCGAATATTGCTGGATCCGTTGCCGGGGGCGTGTCTCCAATGACGCCGCTGGCCGGCCGTCCCTGTTTGCGGGAACGATTGTCCGCCTGGGGCAGAAGAACAAGGTCGACGAAGTTACGGGTCTTTTCAATAAATATCAGTTCGAGCAGGCTGTCCGGGCCGGTCTGAACCGCTATCATACGGATGGCGCCGGCGGCGCACTCATGGTCTTTGGCCTGGATAATTTCAAGATCGTCAATGAAACGTACAACCGTTCTTATGGGGATCTGGTTCTCAAGACCTGGGCCCGGCATATTGAGAATATCCTGCCGCCCATGCTCACACTGTACAAGCTGGATGGCGATGAGTTCGGTCTCGTGTATCCCGGCTGTACGGAGGCGGATGTCACTGCGATTTTTTCCAGTGTGCAGAAGTGTATGATGCGGCCGCAGGAAATCGACGGACACATGGTTTTTTGTACGATTTCGGCCGGAACGGTATTCTATCCGCAGGCGGGCAAGGATTACCTGGTGCTGCACAAGCATGCGGAGGCGGCGCTGGACATGGCGAAACGCAACGGCAAGAACAAGAACTGCCTGTTTTCGAAGGCGCAGTACAACCGCTGGGTACGGTCCATCAGCATGCGGGATGATCTGCGCGACAGCGTGGAACAGGGCTGTCGGGGCTTCAGCCTCTTTTTTCAGCCGCAGGTCAGCGCGCGGGGGCAGAAGATCATCGGCGCCGAGGCGCTGCTGCGTTGGATGAATCCCAAGGGACGCATGGTCGCGCCGATGGAGTTCATTCCCATCCTCGAGGAAACGAAGATGATTATTCCCGTTGGCAAATGGGTATTCGAGGAGTCGGTGAAGATCTGTCGTGAATGGCAGAAAAAAATGCCGGAATTCTGTGTGAGTGTCAATGTATCCTATGAGCAGATCAAGGACGGCACCTTTCAGGATTTTGTCGGGCAGTGTACGGCGAAATATGGTATTGAACCGCGGTCCATTGTACTGGAGCTTACCGAAAGCAGCATTGTTGCGGACTGGGAATACGTGAACCGTCAGTTCGACGCTTTTCGCGAGCAGGGCTTCCGCATTGCCATGGATGATTTTGGGACGGGATATTCTTCCCTGGTGTATCTGAAAAATCTTTCCTGCGATATCGTGAAGATCGATCGGGAGTTCGTCAAAAATATTTTGAGCAATGATTTTGACCGGCATATTGTTGAATATACGGTAGAGCTTTGTCACAGTGTCGGCATGAAGACCTGTATCGAGGGCGTCGAGGAGGTCGAGGAATACGATCTGCTGACGGAAATCTGCAAGGCGGATTCCATCCAGGGCTATCTGTTTGGACATCCAGAGTCCGTGCCGGTCTTTGAAAAGCAGTTTTTGGAACCAAATGTAGAACAAGGATAGGTGTTTATGGGAAGAAACAAAGAGGATATGCCCGAGGTAGACCTTTTGGGGCAGAAAAACGTGAAATATGGTTATGAATATGCGCCGGAGATCCTGCAGACGTTTGATAACAAGCACCCGGATAATGATTACTGGGTGAAGTTCAACTGTCCGGAATTCACGAGCCTGTGCCCGATTACGGGACAGCCGGATTTCGCGACGATGTATATTTCCTATGTGCCGGATATCCGCATGGTGGAGAGCAAGTCGCTCAAGCTGTACCTGGTAAGCTTCCGCAATCATGGGGATTTCCACGAGGATGTGGTGAATATCATCATGAAGGATCTTATCAAGGCCATGGACCCGCGTTATATTGAGGTCTGGGGCAAATTCCTGCCGCGTGGCGGGATTTCGATTGATCCGTATGCCAATTATGGCCGCAAGGGAACGAAATACGAAGAACTGGCCTGGGAACGTTTTCGCCGGCACGACCTGGTGGGAATGGACAGGGTAGATAACCGTTGAAACGGACAGATGAGGTGGTATGAATGAATAATCTTCTACGAAATGTCCTGATACGGCGCAGTGTCTATAAATTTGACCCGCGTCCGCTGCGGGATGAAGAGCTCATGGAAATACTGGAGGAAGGTAAGCTGCTTTCGGATGCGGCCAGCAATAAGGTATGGCATTTTACGGTCATCCAGAACCGCGGCGTGATCCATAAGATTGCGGAGGGGACACGGCAGCAGTTTTCCCGGGAGCTTGAGACATTGGTCAAGGACGAAGCCATGCGCGAGGAACAGGGTTTTTTGGCGCAGGTGCCGGTGCTGCTCGTAATTTCGGGCTGCATCGATAAAAAATATTCGGCGGATGCGGCCAATACGGTGTTTGGCAGTATGATGCTGGCAGCGGAGAAATATGCCATTGGCTCCTGCTGGCTCAGTGCGATACCGCAATTCCTCGCTACTGCGGGCGGGCAGGATATACAGAATATCATCAGCATACCGGATGGCTATGAGCCGTTGTGTGCGGGGGCCTTCGGCTATCGGGAAAGCGAGCGTATCACAGATATCACGTCGCTGGATAACATTGTAAATATTGTAAAGTGATGCAGAGATGGTCTCCAGGGGTATCGATACGCCGGGGACCGTTTTTTTTACTGGCGGCAGCCATACGCTGGCGCCTGGCCGCGTGGTACCGGATTTTGGCTGGTGGGGAGGAAAGCGGGATATGCTTCAGGTCTATACAGGAAATGGCAAGGGAAAGACAACGGCGGCAATCGGGCTGGCCGTACGTGCCCTCGGAGCCGGGCATCGCGTGTACATCATGCAGTTCATGAAGAGCCTGGCCTACAGCGAGCAGAAGATCCTGCGCGGCTTTGCGCCGCAGCTGCAGCTGCGGACGACCGGAAAGCCCTGCTTTTTGGCTAAGGAGGGCATGCTGTCGGAGGAAGAGCGGGCGGCCTGGGGCGATCAGGTCGTCGTGTTTCCACCGGGCAAGCCGCCGGCTTCTTATGTCCGGCTCATGCAGGACGGGCTGGCGGAGGCTTCGCGGGCGGCGCTGTCCGGCGCGTATGAGCTGGTCATCCTCGATGAGATCAATACGGCCTTCTTCTTTGACCTGCTCACGCGGCGCGCGTTTGAGGAACTGCTGGCCGCGCTGCCGGAGAGCACGGAGCTCATCTGTACGGGCCGCGGGGCGCCGGAGTGGCTGCTTGACCGGGCGGACCTCATCACGGAAATGAAGGAGGTCCGGCATTACTATACGCGTGGGGTGGGTGCCCGGCGCGGCATTGAAAATTGACCATTCCTTAAAAATTAAAGAAAACAGTATAAAAATAAAGGATTTTTAAAGTTGACGGCGAATCCTTCGGAGGAATACAAAAATAGAACAGGCCGTTCCTATTTTGTTGGAATCGAAGGAGGAAGATTGCTGTGCCGATGTATAGGCGGTCCATGGTGGTTTTGCTGGCATTGGTCCTGCTGGTGGCAGGCGGGCTCTTTTATGGGTATTCACAGCGGGACGCGGGTATTGTGCTTGACAGTGCGCAGGGCGGGACGCCGGCGGAAGATATTTTTGTGTATGTGTCCGGGGCGGTCAACCGCCCAGGGCTTGTCGGACTGCCGGCGGGCAGCCGGGCCGCGGATGCGGTGAATGCCTGCGGCGGATTGCTGCCCACCGCGGATGAAAAGGCAGTGAATCTCGCACAGCCCCTGAAGGATGGTGTGCAGCTCCGCATACCGGAAAAGGGGGCCGCAGGGAGCAATGCCGGTCCGGCCGCGGCGAACGGGGCAGCCGGGGCGGCGGATGGCCGGGTGAATATCAATACGGCGGACGAAAAGGCGCTGGATACACTGCCGGGAATCGGTCCGGCCATGGCCAGGCGAATCCTGGATTACCGGCAGACGAATGGAAGCTTCCAGTCGATCGAGGAGCTCAAAAAGGTCAAGGGCATTGGCGAGGCTAAATTTGCCAAGCTGAAGGATAAGGTATCCTTATGAAGCGGGGACAGTATCCACTTGAATTTCTGAATATTCTGTTGCTTTTTCTCGGACTGGGCATTGCAGCGGCAGGGTCCTGGGTCTGGCCTATACACTGTCTGCTGGCTGGCGCGGTCATTGCGGCGGTATGGGCCGGTGCGGCTCTGAAGGTGAAGCCTCGCTGGTCCGGGCCGCTTTTTTTGCTGCTGTTCTTTTTGTTGGGGGCCTGGCGTCTGACTGCGGAGAACACGCTCTCTTTCCAGGATATTGCTCGCTTTGCCGGCCAGGAGGGAGAAGTGACGGGAACGATTGTCGAGGCGCCGCAGGAACGGGTGCTGCCGGATGGCAGCCATAGCTGGCAGTGCGTTTTGCAGCTTGAGACGGGAAAACTCGATGCGGGGCGGGAGACAAATTTATCCGGCCGGGTGTACTTTTCCTGCCGGCTGCGGGGCGAGGCTCCGGCGGCACGGATCGGTGATGGTCTGCGGGCGCTTGGCCGCGTGCGTGCGCTGCATGGTACGCAGAACCCTGGCAGTATGGATACCGTGCGGTCGGCCCGTGCCAGGGGGATTACGGCCAGGTTTTCCGCCCGGCGGGAAGGTGTGCAGGTATTGCCGCAGGAAAAGCTGGCGGGGCGGCGCTGGCTGGAGCGTGTGCGGGCGGGCTATCGCCAGCAGATGGAGGCGGTGATGCCGTCCGCGGATGCGGCGGCCGTATTTGCGATGCTTTTTGGCGGCTATGAGGGGATTCGGCCGGAGCTTCTGGAGGCGTTTACGGCTACCGGCATTGTTCATATCCTGTCCGTGTCGGGCTCGCATATCACCCTGGTGGCCGCAACGGCGGCCGGGCTGGCACGTCTGCTGGGGCTTGGGCGCCTGGCCGGGGCCGGACTGGTGCTGCTGCTCATCGCTGTCTATAGCCTGCTGGCCGGCTGTGTGCCGCCGGTGATCCGCTCCGGCCTGATGGGCGGACTGGCCTTTATCGGGCTGGCACTGGGACGTGAGCGCGATGCGCGGCAGCTATTGACCATCACGGGGCTAGGGATGCTGCTCATATCGCCCTTGCTGCTCTACGATATCAGCTTCCAGCTTTCTTTCCTGGCCACGGCCGGGCTGCTCTATCTCGCACCGCGGCTGCGCCGGTGGCTGGACAGGCTGCCCGCAGCCCTTGCAGTCAGCCTGTCGGTGACAATCAGCGCGCAGCTCAGTGTACTGCCGCTGCTGGCCTGGTATTTTCACCGGGTATCCTTGAGTGCGCTGCTGGCGAACCTTGTGGCAGTGCCGCTGGTGGAGGGCATGATTGTCCTGGGGCTCTTTGCCGGTTTGCTTGGAGCCTTTTTACCGGTTGTATCGTCGCTGGTCTTTCTGCTGGACAGCCTGCTGCTTGGACTCGTCTATGAGATCACGCGGCTGTTGTCCCGGCTGCCAGGGAGTCAGCTCTATATGCCCGCGATGAATCTGCCGCTGGCCGCGTTATGGTATTCAGGGCTGGCACTGCTGTGGAACAAAGAAACGTGGGCTGCCCGCTGGCATAAGTATCTGCCCGGTACGGGCCGACAGGCGGCCCTCATCTTCCTGGGGGTACTGGTGCTGGCCGGTCTGTGGGGGAACCTGCGGCCCGGTGAAATGGCCGTGCATTTTATCGATGTCGGGCAGGGCGATGCGGCCCTTATCGTCACACCGCATGGACGGGCTTTCATGATTGATACCGGCGGCACGCGGGACAATCTCTTTGATGTGGGTGGCCGGGTGGATGTTCCGTATCTGCTGCATTATGGCGTACATCAGCTGGACGCAATCTTTCTGACGCATGTGCATGAGGACCATGCGGCTGGAGCTGGAGGTATCCTGCAGCAGCTGCCGGTGACGATGCTCTATACGGCCAGTGAAGGCGCGGAGGCCTATCAAAAGGTCATGCAGGCATCCGCTGCGCAGCTGCCCCGCCGGAAGCTGCGGGCTCTGCAGGAGGGCGAGGTATTCACCATTGACGGGGTCAGGATCGAGGTGCTGTCAGCGCCGCAGGCAGCTGCCGCCAGTGGGCGCACTACGGGCAATGAGGTCTCGAATGTCCTGCGGGTAAGCTTTGGAAAAGCGTCCTTTCTGTTTACGGGCGATATGGTGGCGGAGCAGGAAGCGGCATTGACGGCGCAGAAGAATTTGCGAAGTACCGTGCTGAAGGTTGCGCATCATGGCTCGAAGACCTCCAGCAGTGCCGGCTTTTTGCAGGCGGTGCAGCCCCGCTGGGCGGTGGTGAGCGTAGGTGCGGACAACAGCTTCGGTCATCCGCATACGGAAGTCCTGCAGCGCCTGGCAGCAGTCGGCGCCAGGCTGCTGCGTACCGATGTGCATGGTGCGATTGTTTTCTATACCAACGGGGAAAATCTGCGGGTGGAAAAGTTTGTGGAGAAGGAATAAAATAGAAGGCAGGAGAAAGCATTCGAGGGAAATGGGGGACGGAGATGGAGCTGAAAAAAATATGTAGCGGGGGCATGGTGCTCATGGCGCTGCTGGCTTTTTTGCCGCTGGCCCAGGCGAAGGATTTTGCGGTGCAGATCGATGCCACGGGCGAGGCTGCTCCGCGTCCCCAGGATGATTTCTATCTTTCGGTCAATAATCAGTGGCTGCGGGATACGCCGATTCCACCGGAGGAAAAGCGGGTGGAGACATTTTCCTTGCTGGATTTGAAGGTGCGGCAGCAACTGGCGGAGATCACCCGGACCGCGGTAGCAGATGCAGCTGCCGGAACGGCCGGCACCGATGAAAAAAATATTGCCGCGCTGTACGGCTGCCTGCAGGATAAGGAACGCCGCGGGAATGCAGGCCTTGGACAGCTGGAGCAGTCCCTGCGGCAGGTGGAACAGGCCGCTACGCCGCAGGAATATGCCAATACGATGGCGGCACTGTCACGGAAGCTTGGCCTGCACAGCATCATTGGAAGCTTTGCGGTGGACAAGGAGCCGCTGCAGAATGAAGTCTATACCGTCTGGCTGCAGGCCCCCGATACGGGCCTGCAGCGTGATTTTTTGGCGGAAAAGGCCAATGAGCCGTATTTTGCGGCCTACCGGGCCTATATCCGGGACCTGCTGGTGCTTTATGGACAGGAGCCGTCGGCGGCACAGCAGGCAGCAACGGCGGTCTTTGCCCTGCAGTCGGACCTGGCCCGGCATTCGCTGCGCCCGGGAGAAATGGCGCAGTCCGGTGATTTCCTGCATCCGCTGCACCTGGCAGATATCCAGCGGCTCTATCCCGGGCTGGATGCGGCGGCCGTTCTCGACGCGGGCGGTATCGGACCGGGTGCCGGTGTCGGGGAATGGTATGCCAATGATCCGAGTGCGCTGCGGCGGGCGGGCGAGCTTTTGACACCGGAACACCTGACGGTGTTCAAGTCTTACGCAATCTTTAAGCTGCTCAATGACTACGGGCCTTATCTTACGGAAGCCTATGGCTCGGCCGTGGGCCGCTATAATCTTGTCCGGAGCGGCGCGCTGCGGGCGAAGGAGCCGGAGCAGCAGGCCCTGGAGATGAATGCTGCGCTGCTGGCGGAGAGCTATGGCCGCATTTATGCGGCGCGTTACGCCAGCCCGGCGGATTGCAGCGAGGTCCGGGCCTATATCCGGCAGATCATGGATGGCTATCGGAGAAAAATAGAGGCCATCACGGATATGAGCTCCGAGGCGCGTACCATGACGCTGCGCAAGCTCGATACCATACAGCTGCGCGTCGGCTATCCGTCCCAATGGCCGGCTTATCTCGATGCCCTGCAGCTGACAGCGCCGGAAGCCGGCGGCTGTCTGATCGATAACGTGCTGGCGCTGCAGCAGCAGAAGCGGGCCGCGGAGCTGCTGCGCATCGGTCGGCCGATCGATCGGGAAATCTGGTCAAAAATCGTACCGCAGACCGTCAATGCCTTTTATGATCCCTCGGATAACAGTATCAGTTTCCCCGCGGGAATCCTGCAGGCACCTCTGTACGCTAAGGATGGCGATCCCATGGAGAATCTTGGCGGACTGGGCATGATTATCGCGCATGAGATCACGCATGCCTTTGACAGCAGCGGCGCGCAATACGATGAGAAGGGCCGCATCCGCAACTGGTGGAAGCGGCGGGACTGGGAATCCTTTATCCGCCGGCAGGACAAGATCGTGCGCTTTTATGAGCAGTACCGTTTCCCCGATGGCAGCCGTCAGAATGGACAGCAGACGCTGGTGGAGAATATGGCGGATCTCGGAGCCCTGGACTGTCTCACCTCGATTGTCGGCAACGATAGCGCTGCGCTGCGCCGCCTGTACACAAGCTATGCCCGGACCTGGCGGAGCCGGATGACCATGGCCGAATTCAGCCGGCTCCGCAGTGATATCCACGCGATTTCCGCGGTGCGGGTCAATGCGGTGCTGAGCTCAACTGACGGTTTTTACGAGGCCTTTTCCCTGCAGCCATCGGATCGGATGTATGTGGCACCGGCTGACCGCATGCGTTTCTGGTGAGGGCCGGGCAGGGACCGTGGACTTTTCGTGACAGATTGGCGCGGATAGTATATGATAGAACGAAATGACAGAGAAGGAGAGGAGCAGCGCGATGAAGTACGGAGAGCTCATGGCCCGGCTGAAAAAGGAAGGGCCGCAGCAGGTTTATCTGCTGAGCGGCGAAGAGAGTTATTATATCGATAAGGCCAGGGCGCGTATACTGGCAGCCTTATTTCCCGGGGGCAGCGCGGACATGCAGGATGCGCTGCAGAAGCTGGGTGCGGATACGGACGTCGAGACGTTGATCGGACAGATCGAATCGGCCCCTTTTTTTGCCGATAAGAACGTGATTCTCTGTCCAGGGACGCATTTTTTCAAGGAGAAAAAGGGGGCGGCTGAGGAAAAGAAGCCGGCCCGCAGCAAAAAAAGCACGCCGGAGGAACGTCTGGCCGCGGTTCTCACGAATATGCCGCCCTATAGCTACGTGATCTTTGAACTGCGGGAAAAGGCGGATAAGCGCCGCAAGCTCTACAAAACCGTTGATAAATACGGCGGTGTGCTGGAATCGGAGGCCATCCGCTCCTGGAATATCGGGGACTGGCTGCGCGATAAGCTGCTGGAGATCGGGAAGGAACTGGACCGGGAGGCGTATGCGTACTTCACCGGCGCGGTGGGGATGATGCAGCAGGTGTCGCTCGCCTATCTCGACAAGGAGTTCGACAAGCTGGCTCTCTATACGACGGAACGGCGCCTGACAAAAAAAGACCTGCTGCAGGTGTTTTCCAGTATTCCGGAGGTATCCGGCTTTGCGATGGTCGATGCCGTGAGCGCGCACGATGTCAAAAGGGCGCTGCAGCTGCTGCAGCGTCAGATTGATGACGGTGTCTACATGCCGCTGCTGCTCGGTCTGCTCGTGCGCCATGTGCGCCAGCTCTGGCAGACCCGGACGCTCATGGGAAAGGGATTGCGCGGGCGTCAGCTTGCCGGGCCGTTGGAGCTCAATCCGTTCATCGCGGAAAAGGTTGCCAAGGCCAGCCAGGGCTTTACGGAGGGCACGCTGAAAAAGGCGTTCCTGGATCTCGCGGAGGCGGACTATCTCTTAAAGACAGGCCAGGGGGGGCCGGAGCTGCTGGAAAGCGTCATCATCGACCTCTGCCGCCGGCCAGCCTGAGACACTGGAGACACTGGCGGAAAAAGGCAACAAAAAAAGGAGCGCTGCGGCGCTCCTTTCATGTAATAAAGCCTGTCCGGAGGACAGGCTTTTATCTCATCGATGTAAAATTATTTTGCGAGGGCGTTGACCTTGCGAGCTAAACGAGACTTTTTGCGGCTGGCAGCGTTCTTGTGATATACATGATTCGCAGCGGCCTGATCAATAGTCTTGCAAGCAACCGTAAGGAGGGATTTCGCTTCGTCAGCGTTTCCAGCTTCAACAGCGTCCAGAACTCTGCGGGAAGCCGTACGTACGCGGGACTTCTCAGCGAGGTTTTTCGCATGGCGCTTAGCGTCAGATTTTACACTCAGAATAGATGCTTTGATATTTGGCAAATAGTTCACCCCCTTAACAGTTCAGTACCTAAGTATTCTAGCATGGTGTCAGGAAAAATGCAATACTTATTTCCAGCAGAATCTATTTCTTGCTCCCGGTGGCAGGGGAATGATATAATGAAAAATAGTATTCGCAAGTAGATCGCAGGAGGAAGATTTTATAGATGCAGACAAAAAATATACGTAATTTCTCGATTATTGCCCATATAGATCACGGCAAGTCAACCATTGCGGACCGTTTAATTGAATATACCGGGACGCTGTCACAGCGTGAAATGGAGGCGCAGGTGCTCGATAATATGGATCTTGAGCGCGAGCGCGGCATAACAATCAAGGCGCAGACGGTGCGCCTTGACTACAAGGGCAAGGATGGGCAGCTCTATGAGCTCAATCTCATCGATACGCCGGGCCATGTGGATTTTACCTATGAGGTATCCCGCAGCCTTGCAGCCTGTGAGGGCGCTCTGCTGGTGGTGGACGCGGCGCAGGGTGTCGAGGCGCAGACGCTCGCCAATGTCTATATGGCGTTGGAACATGATCTGGAGATCATTCCGGTCATCAACAAGATCGATCTGCCCAGCGCGGAGCCGGAGCGCGTGAAAAAGGAAATCGAGGACGTGATCGGGCTCGATACCTCAGACGCGGTCATGGCCTCGGCGAAGACCGGTATCGGCATCGAGGAGATCCTGGATGCTATTGTAGCCAAGGTTCCGGCACCGTCGGGCGAGGATGACAAGCCGCTGCGGGCGCTGATCTTTGATTCGTATTTTGATTCCTATAAAGGGGTCATTGCGCATATCCGCATCATGGACGGACATATAAAGAAGGGCATGCAGCTCAAGATGATGGCGACGGGCAAGGTGTTTGAGGTCACGGATGTGGGCTGTTTCCGTCCGGCGCCGGTGGATCTCGGTGCGCTTGTCGCGGGGCAGGTCGGCTTTGTCGCGGGCAGTCTCAAGAACGTGAAGGACGTCCGCGTGGGCGATACCATTACGGGCATGGCGAATCCGGCGGCTGAGCCGCTGCCGGGCTACCGCGGTGTCACGCCGATGGTCTATTGCGGCCTGTATCCGGTAGACAGTGCGGACTATGATAACCTGAAGGACGCGCTGGAAAAGCTGCAGCTCAACGATGCTGCACTGGTCTTTGAACCGGAGACCTCCATTGCGTTGGGGTTTGGCTATCGCTGCGGCTTTTTGGGCCTGCTGCACATGGATGTCATTCAGGAGCGCCTGGAGCGGGAGTACAATCTGAAGCTCATCACCACGGCGCCGAGCGTTATCTACCATGTGCATAAGACGAATGGCGAGATCCTGCAGGTGGACAATCCTTCGAAACTGCCGCCGGCAACCGAAATCGACTTCATCGAGGAACCGTATGTAAAGGCGACCGTCATCGTACCGAACGATTATGTGGGTGCGGTCATGGAAATTTCCCAGAACAAGCGCGGTGAGTTCAAGACTATGGATTATCTGGATGTAAACCGCGTCATGATCATCTATCACATCCCGCTCAGCGAGATCATCTACGATTATTTCGACAAGCTCAAGTCCTCGACGCGCGGCTATGCCTCGCTCGATTATGAGCTTGCGGATTATAAAGCTGCCAAGCTCGTGAAGCTGGATATCCTGCTCAACGGCGACCCGGTGGATGCCCTTTCGACGATTGTGCATACGGACAATGCGGCCTCCCGTGGCCGTCAGCTCGCGGCAAAGCTCCGGGAGATCATTCCGCAGCAGATGTTTGAAATCCCGATTCAGGCAGCGGTGGGCAGCAAGATCATTGCCCGTGAGAATGTGCGGGCGATGCGCAAGGACGTCCTGGCCAAATGCTATGGCGGTGATATCTCCCGTAAGCGCAAGCTGCTCGAAAAGCAAAAGGAAGGCAAGAAGCGCATGAAGTCGGTCGGCAGTGTCGAGGTGCCGCAGGAGGCTTTCATGGCGATTCTGAAGATCGAATGATGGACTGGGGCGTATATGTCCATATTCCTTTTTGCCGGCAGAAATGCTTTTACTGCGATTTCCCTTCCTTTGCGGGCCGGGAATCGCTCATGGCGGAATATACCCAGGCCCTGTGCCGCGAAATTGCGGTGCAGGGTTCTCTTTTACGGGAAAAGAAGCTGGGACCGCCGGCAACCATCTATATCGGCGGCGGGACGCCGACCGCTCTGCCGCTGGCGCTGCTGGAAAAAATCCTGACGGCGCTGCAGAGCGCCTTTGGTACGCCGGCAGAATTCACCCTGGAGGCCAATCCGGGAACCATTGTGCCGGGTCTTTTTCCTCTGCTGCGTTCCCGGGGCGTGAATCGCCTGAGCCTGGGTGTGCAGAGCTTCGATGATGCACTGCTGCAGCGCATCGGGCGCATCCATCGGGCGGCAGATGCCCGGCAGGCTGTACAGGACGCGCAGGCGGCCGGCTTTGCGAATATCAGCCTGGACCTCATGTACGGGCTGCCAGGCCAGTCCATGGAACTGCTGGCCGGCAGCGTGGAGCAGGCACTGGCACTGGGTGTGCAGCATATCTCCATCTATGGGCTGCAGGTCGAGGAAGGAACCGTCTTTGCCCGGCAGCAGCAGGCCGGTACGCTGGAACTGCCGTCGGAGGAGGAAGCCGAGGCCATGTACGATTACATGACGGCGGTGCTGCCATCGGCCGGCTATGCGCGCTATGAAATATCGAACTTTGCCCGGCCCGGGTTTGCCAGCCGGCACAATCTGAGTTACTGGCAGGATGTGCCCTATCTGGGGCTGGGGGTGGCGGCGCACAGTTACTGGGATGACCGGCGGCTGGAAAATCCGGCTGAACTGGATGCGTATATCGCCTGTATTGCGGCCGGATGCCCGGCCGGCCGACCGGAAGAGCCGGCTACGCGGGAGATCCGGATGGAGGAGTTCTGCTTTTTGGCGCTGCGCACGGCGCGCGGCATCGATAAGGCTGCTTTTGCGGCAAAATTCGGCCGCCTCATCGACAGCGTCTACCATCGGCCTATTGCGGAGATGAAGCGGCGGGGCCTGCTGGCGGAGGATGAAAGCTATCTGCGCCTTACACCGCTGGGCATGAAGTACGGCAATATTGTGTTTGAGGCATTCTTGCTGGAACCATAGCTGGTCCATGAAATACCTAGTACAGCGTGCACGAAATACCTAGTCGAATTACTTGTCTGAATTTCCATCT
>CAZFPA010000019.1:0-28353 GCA_964520975.1 uncultured Selenomonadaceae bacterium
GCATTTTCCAAAGCCTGCATCTTATCCATATTTGCGTATCCGCTCCCTTCAGTTGATACTTAAAATTATACCAAACGTTCGTTCTCTATGCAATGGGTTAAAAAAAGAAAAGGAGCTGCTTTCCAGCAGCCCCTCCCAAAAAATCCGTCTTACATATAATCGGCCGGAGTCTTTTTCTTGGCCTGTTTGAGGATTCCCATCTTCGCAGCAATGTACTCCGTAATGACGAAGAATACCGGAATCAGGAAAATTCCCAGGGACGTGGCGAAAATCATACCACCGACAACGGCAACACCCATACCATTACGGGATGCGGCGCCGGCGCCGCTGGCTACAGCCAGCGGCAGACAGCCGATGATGAACGCAAAGGATGTCATGAGGATTGGGCGCAGGCGGAGTCCAGCGGCCTCAATGGCTGCCTTGACCGGATCCATGCCCTTATCCACGCGCACCTTCGCGAATTCGACGATGAGGATGGCGTTCTTCGCCGCCAAACCAATGATCATGATAACACCGATCTGCATATAGATACTGTTCTGCAGACCCGCATTCTGATGTCCGAACATCGCCTCGATGATACTCAGTCCATACTCAGAGAGCAGGGCGCCGAACACACCGGTCGGAACCGTGAGCAGTACCGCATACGGTACACTCCAGCTCTCGTAGAGTGCGGCCAGGCACAGGAACACGAAGAGCAATGCGAGCGCCAGGACCTTCATGGTAGAATTGCTGGCCGTCTTTTCCTCGCGGCTCTGTCCGGACCATTCGATATTAAAGCCGGCTGGCGCCGTCGTATGGACGACTTCCTCCATGGCGGCCATGGCCTGACCAGAGCTATAGCCGGTACCGGCATTACCCTGAATGGTCACGCTGCGCGCGCCATTGAAGCGGGAAATGATAGCCGGTGCCGTATTGATTTTCGGCCGCAGCAAGGTATCCAGCGGTATCATCGTTCCCGATGCGCTCTTTACAAATACGAATTTCGCGGCTTCTGCTTCATTGCGGTAATTCGTATCCGACTGCAGCATGACCTTATAGGTACGGCCAAACTGATTGAAGTCATTGACCTGTGCTCCACCGAAGTTCACCTGCAAGGCGACAAACACATCCGACAGGGCTACGCCAAGATTCTTGACCTTTTCGCGGTCGACTTCAAAGTTGTAGATTGGCGAATTGATTTTGTACGTCGTACGAACGCCGGCGAGTTCCGGCCGCTGATTCGCCGCCGCAATGATCTGCTTGGTGATCGTATCGAGTTCTTCATCCGTATGACCTGACATATCCTGCAGCTGCATTGTCCAGCCACCGACCATGCCAAGGCCTGGCAGTGCAGGCATGTTGAAAGCCAGCACCGAAGCTTCCGGATATTTCATGGCACCGAGCTTGAATACAGTTCCAACCTCAGCCATGATCTGTGTTTCCGGTGATTTACGCTCACTCCATGGCTTCAGTCCGACGAACATAACGCCCGCATTCGACTTGGAACCACTGGAGAGCACATCATAGCCACTGACGGCCATGACATCGCTGACACCAGGAACATTCTGAATATCGGCAGCCAACGCGTCAACGACATGCTGCGTACGATTCAGCGAAGTACCCTCTGGCATATTGACCGAGGTTACATAGAACCCCTGATCCTCATCCGGAACAAAGGTTGTCGGCAATACCTTGTAAAGAAAACCTGTCAGCCCCACAACAATCAAGAGGAACACGACAGCCAGCTTGGACTGACGGATACACCAGCCGACAATGCCGGTATAGCGATCCTTCGTGCGGTCGAACCAGTTATTGAACGCATCAAAGAACCGGCCCAATGCTCCCTTATTCGCATTGGGATCATGTGGCTTGAGCATCATTGCGCAAAGCGCCGGTGTAAGTGTCAGCGCGATAAAGGCGGACAAGGCCATCGAAATGGCAATGGTCAGAGCGAACTGCTTATACAGCACGCCCATCATGCCGCCCAGGAAAGCAACCGGAACGAACACGGCTGCGAGCACGCAGGCGATAGCCACAACCGGTCCCTGCACTTCATCCATAGCGATCTTCGTCGCTTCCTTCGGTGAGAGCCCATTATAGCGCATGTGATGCTCGACATTCTCAATAACAACGATGGCATCATCGACAACAAGGCCGATTGCCAGTACCATGGCAAACAGTGTCAGGGTGTTGATTGAAAAGCCCAGGAAGGTGAACGCCGTAAACGTACCGACGAGAGATACCGGAACTGCGAGCATTGGAATGAGTGTAGCTCGCCAGCTCTGCAGGAAAAGGAACACGATGAACATTACCAGCAGCAGAGCCTCGAAGAAGGTCTTGACAACCTCCTGGATGGACTCACTGATGTATTTCGTACTATCGATGATTTCCTTGTATTGCAAATCAGGCGGGAAGTCTACCGCAGCCTCTTTCAAAAGCTGCCGCACTTCACCGACGGTCTCCATCGCGTTCGCATCGTTGGTGAGCTGGATACCAAAACCCACGCCCTCCATACCGTTGACCTTGGACTGGATATTGTTCGTCTTGGCGCCCGTTTCAATGCGGGCAACATCCTTCAAACGGACAAAGGAGCCATTGGATTCGGATTTGATGATGACATTGCCGAAGTCCTCCGGCGTCACCAGACGGCCCTGTACTTTACCTGTATACTGCTTCTCCTGATCGGCCGGTGCCGGAAGCTGGCCGATGGTTCCAGCCGGAGCCTGGATATTCTGCTCCTTGATGGCTGTAGTGACATTCGCCACGGTCAGGCCAAGTTCAGCAAGCTTGTCCGGGTTGAGCCAGACACGCATAGAATAGTCGGCGCCAAATACATTGACATCGCCGACACCCTGTACACGCTTGATCTTATCGAGCAGATAGATATCCGCATAGTTCTTGAGGAACACTCTGTCATAGGTGCTGTTCGGTGAATACAGCGATACCATGAGTGCCATATCTGCCGAGGCCTTTTTCGTCGTAACACCGACAGCCTGTACATCCGATGGCAGACTTGCATTCGCAATGGCAACATTGTTCTGGACCTTTACAGAGTCCATATCGCCATCCGTACCGAGCTTGAATACGACCTGCAGGCTGTAACGGCCCGTATCATCGGAGTTCGAGCTCATGTAATCCATGCCCTGCGTACCGTTGACCTGCTGCTCAATGACCTGCGCAATTGTCTGGTTCACGACACTGGCATTCGCACCTGTATAGGAAGTCGACACACCGATGGTCGGCGGCGAAATCTGCGGATACTGGGCAATTGGCAGCTGCACTGCTGAAATGACACCGAGAATCACGATCATCAACGATATGACAATAGCAAATATCGGTCGTTCTATAAAGAATTTTGACAAGTTATACCCCCCTTAAGACTTCGACGAGCTGGTCGTCTCCGTTGGGTCACTGGTCAGCGAGAAATTCATATCCTCAGGTGTAACCATTGTCACGCTAAGATCCTTACCCTCCTGAAGATTGGTAAGCCCCTCAACAACGACGACATCATCAGCAGAAATCCCGTCCTTGATGATGTAGTAGCTGCCTACCTTTTCACCAAGAGTAACCGGTTTCGAAACAGATTTATTATCCGGACCTACGACAATGACAAAGGATTTATCCAAAAGCTGCTGCACGGCACGCTGCGGCACAAGAATTGCATTGGGAATGACCTCGCCGCCAAGCTTTACACGCGCAAACATCCCCGGCAAAAGGATTCCGTTCGGGTTGCCAAAGAGCGCCTTCACTGTCAGGGTTCCTGTATTCTCCGAAAGAGCACGGTCCGCCTGGACCAGCTTGCCCTGCACCGGATATTCTTCCCCGTTGCTCAGGGTAATCGATACCACAGCGCTGTCCATGCTGCCTGAATTGAGTTCATGCAGATTCATGAATTTCAGGTATTCGGTCTCACTGATGCTGAACTGAACGAATACCGGGTCTACCGAGCCTATGGTGACAAGCGCTGTCTGTCCCGCTGTTGCATAGGTTCCTACCGCTACATCATCGACGTTCAGCCGGCCGCTCATCGGTGCATAGACAACCGTATCATCGAGATTCTCCTGCGCCTTTTTCAGCAGGGCCCGATTGGCGGCCGCCTCTGCAGAACGCTGGTTCACGCTCGACTGCTGTGTCGTAACCGTCTGCTCCGAGATTGCTGCCGATTCCAGGAGCTCCTGATCACGCTGCAGATCGATCTGCGCGTTGTTCAGGCTGGCCTCGGACTGTGCCAGCGTAGCCTGGGCAGAAAGTACTGCCGACTCGTACTGACGCGAATCCAGCTTGTAAAGCGGCTGTCCAGCCGTCACGAACTGTCCGCCGGTTACATATTTCTCAACAACTGTACCGGAGACACGCGGCTGCACTTTTACCTCGTTTTTCCCTTTCACCTGGCCGGCATACTCATAGCTCAGCGGCGTATCCTGCTGCAGGACCTTCATGGCCTTGACCTGGGAAGCCCCGGCCGCCACCTGCTGCTTCTGGCCGCCACAGCCACCAATAGCAAAGGCACCAGCTGCGATAAGTACTGCGAGCAGAAGACCGCCACCGGCCTTCATCTTCTTCGAAAACAAAATAATATTACCTCCTTTATGGCCGCAGGACAGGCCTTGCGGACTTGTTTACAAAGCTTATAAAATAGTAAACAACTATTTACTATTGATGAATAATATAGTATATTATATTTATATAAAAGTCAAGGAATTATAGTAGCTCTCCTGGGACCTTCTGCAACCGTTTCCCGGAGCTTTCTCATGATTTCATTGCCGCCCTTATATAAGGAGGTATTTCCAGATGGACCCGCAAAATTATACAGATTTATCCGAAAAATTTATGAAGGCACTTTATGCCCTGCATCAGAGCTTTTTCCGGCAGACCGCCACCCCGATTCCGGCGAATCATTTTCTCGTACTGCTCCTGCTGCAAAACGAAGGCCCCTCGAATATCACGCGCATGGGCCAGCGCCTTGGCATGTCCAAGCAGCAGCTCAGCCCCATCATCGATAAGCTCGTAAAAAACGGCTGTATCAGCAAGAAATCTTTGCCTGAGGATCGCCGCTGCAGCGTAATTTCCCTCGCAGAGGGCGGCAACGCGATACTCAGCCGAAACTGTGAAGAGCTGCGTATGCGCTTCCATGATCGGCTCGATCAGCTTTCGCCGCAGGAAATAGAGCACTTTGCTGTATCCATCGACATCTTCACGACCTCGATCAACAAGATGTTCATTCATCAGCTGGCAACCCCAGCCTTAGAGAGTTTAGCAGATAAAGCTTAAAAACAAATGAAAAAAACAGTGCCAGAAGGAAAAAATCCATTCTGGCACTATTTTTTTGTTCAATCGAGCTCCAGCTCATCGAGATCGTCCGGCACATAGACCGGTCCGGCGAAATATTGCTTTGCCTCAGCGGTATAGTTCTGTTTGCGTCCCAGCATGTCCTTATCCTCGGTATGATAAAGCACAAGATTCCTCACCTGCAGTGCCTGCGCGGTCTCACAGGCCTCCTTTACCGTGCTGTGATGCTTTTCATAGGGCTTAAACCGTTCCCGGTCAGCATACTGGCAGAACGCCTCCGAAAGCAGCCAGTCACTGCCGGCCGCATAGGCCTGGCAATGCGCATGATAGGGTTCATCCCCCAGACAGGTCAGGCGTTTGCCATCGGGAAAACGCAGCATATAGCCAAACTGCTTCGCCTTGGTCGAACAGATATCAAAGGCAGTGAGCTCCATCCCCAGGAAGCGGCACTTCGTGCCGTCCTGTACCTCATGAAGAAGGATTCTCGTACCAAGCCGGGCCAGGTCCTTCTTCTTCAGGGTCATAGCCGCCATGGATTCCAGCATGCCGCGCACTACATCATGGCAATAGATATGAAATTCCCCCTCATATTTTCCCTGATTCATGAGCCCGGCAATCTTACGCATGACCCAGAGTACCCCCAGGATATGATCCGTATGTCCATGCGTCACAAACAAATGATGCAAACGCTGGTATTCCAGCCCTGCCAGCTCAAGCTGACGCAGGATGCCATTTCCCCCGCCGGCATCGGTCAGAAAATAGTCGCCCTCCGCAAGCTGCAGTAAGAAGCAGGTGTTGAAGCAATGCGTTACCATAGCCGAACCCGTACCCAAAAAAATCAATTTTTTCATGCGTTCACATTCCTTTCCCTAAAGCCTTGTCCGTGATGCTGGAATGCCCCGCGTATTCCAGCCGCAGCTGATCACGTGTCGGTCCATCCGCGAGAAATGTAAAGGTTGCTCGCGGATATTGCTGCTGCCAGTATTTCAGGTTGGCATTCCTGTTGCCCCGCAGCTTTGAGGTATCCTGCGGAGCATGATGGATATAAACCGCGCCGTCAGGCTCCCATTCCCGTAAAACAGGCTCCGCGAGCATGCGGAAGATCCAGCTTTCCACCATTTCACCAAAAGCGGGATGATAGGGCCCGGCCAGCACGGTTCCCGGTGTATCCAGCTCCACACTCGACTGCAGTCCCGTACGAATGACCTCGATGCCCTGCCGCTCAAAGGCCAGCTTCATGACGGCTGCGATGCGCACCGCCTCCGCCAGCGGCAGCGGCGTATATCTTCCCGCTGCATAGGCCGTTGCCAGCGCGGTATCCCGAATCACAATCGTGGGATAGATACGTACCAGATCCGGCTGCAGCTGCAGCGTCTGTGCCAGTGAATAGCGCATGGTCTCCTCCGTATCGCCAGGCAGCCCCGGCATGAGCTGTATGCCGAGCTGAAAACCCTGCCGGCGTATCCGCTCAGCACCCCGGCAAATATCTGCACCGGTATGGCCGCGCTCCGCCTGCCGCAAAACCGCATCATCAAAGGACTGAGCCCCGAGCTCAATGGTGCGCACCCCCATGGACCAGAGAAAATCAAGATTTTTCTCCGTTATGCAGTCCGGGCGCGTAGAAAGACGGATGGCCTGCAGCTTTCCTTCCTGAAACGCCGCCGCTGCTGGTGTCAGCAATTCCCTTTGCCGTTCCAGCGGCAAAGCGGTGAAACTGCCGCCGTAGAAGGCGGCCTCAACAACATACGGCCGGGTGATCTGCGACAGATGACGATGGATGATCTCCTCTACCTGCACGGCAGTCACGTTCGTATCCATACCCGTAATCTTACGCTGATTGCAGAACACACAGGTATGCGGGCAGCCAAAATGCGGTATGAACAGCGGTATAATATAATGCTTCATAAAGCTCGCTCCAAAATCCAGAATACTTCCCGCACAGCGAAGATCCAACTCATTTTCCCCGCTGTGCTATGTCCAGTATACCATGCATTGATACAAAAAAGGATGGCCGAAGCCATCCCTCTCATTGCTTATTTTTTTTCAGCCGACATAGGGCCTCATGCGCTGCATGCTGCTCAGCCTCTTTCTTGCTTCTTCCGGTACCCGTCCCACAGGTCTCCCCATTGATCTTCACTGCGAACTCAAAGCACTTCGCATGATCGGGACCGCTCTCATTGATGAGCTCATAGCAGACACCCTGCTCAAAGCGCTTCTGAACCAGCTCCTGCAGAATCGTCTTGTAATCCTGCAGATTGTGCCCGGTCTCTACCATGCGCAGGTCCTCCTGCAGCTGTGCAAGCACATACGCGGAAGCGACCTCCCAGCCCTGGTCCATGTAAATGGCACCAATGACTGCCTCAAAGGCATCAGCGAGAATCGACGGCCGCGTGCGTCCGCCCGTTGTGACCTCACCGTGTCCAAGGAGCAGATACTCCCCGAGCCGCAAGGCTGCCGCCCGCTGGGAAAGTGTTGTCTCACAAACCACGGAAGCCCGTGCTTTGGTCATTTCACCTTCCGGAAGCTTTGGAAAATGAGTGAACAGATAGGTGCTCGTCGCGAGCTCCAAAACCGCATCCCCCAAAAACTCCAATCGTTCATTATGGACGATCTTCTGATGGCGGGCCTCATTCGCATAGGAAGTATGGGTAAGAGCCTGATGAAGCAGGCCCAAATTGGAAAGGGAGACACCCAGTCTCCCCGCAAGTTCTAACAAATCATGCTGCCTGTCAGCTGATAAATCCGCTGTCATTCTTATCACTTCACAAATTTCTTGATGAGCAGGCACGCATTGTGACCGCCGAAGCCGAAGGAATTCGAGATTGCTGCCCGAACCGTCTTCTGCTTTGCCTGGTTCGGAACATAATCAAGATCCAGACCCTCATCCGGTGTATCATAATTGATTGTCGGCGGCAGCATATCGTTCTGTACTGCCAGGGCTGTAGCGATGCATTCTACACCGCCGGCTGCGCCGAGCAGATGCCCCGTCATGGACTTGATGGAGCTGACGGAAATATCCTTCGCCTTATCGCCGAATACGGTCTTGATCGCTTCCGTTTCACCAAGGTCATTCAGATGCGTGGAAGTACCATGGGCATTGACATAGTCAACATCCGCAGCAGTCATCCCTGCATCGTCGATAGCAAGCTGCATGCACTTGGCCTGCATTTCGCCATGCGGTGCCGGAGAAGTGATATGGTAGGCATCCGAGTTGGAGCCATAGCCAGCAACCTCAGCATAGATATGCGCGCCGCGCTTTTCTGCATGCGCAAGGCTCTCAAGGATGACAACACCAGCGCCCTCACCCATGACAAAACCGCCGCGGTTCTTGTCGAACGGACGGGAAGCATGCTCCGGATCCTCATTGTGATCCATGCAGAGCGCCTTCATGGAGCAGAAGCCTGCTACAGCTGCCTGTGAAATGCTGGCTTCCGTACCACCAGCGACCATGACATCCGCATCACCGCGCTGAATCACACGGAAAGCATCACCGATGCAGTTCGAACCCGTTGCACAGGCCGTAACTACACAGCTGCTCGGTCCTCTGAGACCAAGCGTGATGGAAATCTGACCAGCAGCCATGTTGCCGATCATCATCGGAATAAAGAACGGGCTGATACGGGAAGGTCCCTTATCAAAGAGCTTCTTGTACTGCTCGTGCATTGTCTCGATACCGCCGATACCCGTACCAACAAACGTACCGATACGCTCACGGTTCTCAGCCTCAAGGTCGATCTTCGCATCCTCAAAAGCCATCTTCGAAGCAGCGATTGCAAACTGCGTGTAACGGTCCATGCGCTTCGATTCTTTCTTGTCGATATAATCTGTCGGATCGAAATCCTTTACCTCACCGGCAATCTGAGCGGCATATTCCGCAGCATCAAAGCGCGTGATCTTGCCGATACCATTCTTGCCAGCCATCAGGCCATCCCAGAAAGCATCCTTACCTGTACCGATTGGTGTAATCGCACCGATACCAGTAATTACTACTCTATTAGTCAATACTAACACCTCGCAAATTAATTTACAGCAGCAGCCTCAGACTGAAGCTGCTCAAATATTTCCTTTACCGATAAAATCTTTTTGATTCTATGGATATATTCTCCCGTGAATACCAGGCCCGTCTCGACATCGCCCTGCTGCGCCCGGATGAGCGCCCGGATGATGCAGAAATTATGCTTACATGCCTTCAGACAGTTATCACAGTGTTTCGGCGGTACAGTTCCTTCCATAATGCGTTCCGCAAAGGGATTGCGCACCGCACGCCCCGGTAAGCCAACCGGGCTGTGGATGACTACAATGTCTTCTGGCTTTGCTTTCAAATAAAATTCTTTCAGCGCCGGAGCCGCATTCGACTCCACACTGGCCGCAAAACGTGAACCCATCTGTACTCCATTTGCGCCCATTTTTATCAGATCAACAATGTCCTGACCGCTTAAAACGCCGCCGGCCGCGATGACAGGAATGTCTACCGCTGCACGAATCGCCGGAATGAGTTCCCGGACAGATGTGCTCGTGCCTAAATGACCACCAGCCTCTTTGCCTTCTACAACAATCGCCGTAGCGCCAAGACGTTGAGAAATTTTCGCCAATTTAACAGAAGAAACAATAGGGACAATCGGTGTTCCCGATTCCTGTCCTAAACCAAACATATCGCGCGAAAATCCTGCACCTGCAACAACGAGATCAATACCTTCATCAATAGCGGTTTTCACAATTTCACTAAACTTCTTCGCAGCCACCATAATATTGATACCAATGATGCCCTTCGTAAGTGAACGTGCGAGCCTGATTTCATAGCGCAGTTCATCATTCGTCATGCCGGATGCAGCAATGAGCCCAATACCGCCCTGATTTGCTACCGCAGCAGCCAGTCTGGCCGTTGACAGACGAATCGCCATGCCGCCTTGAATAATCGGTACTTTTGCAATTTTAGTGCCAATTTTCAGCTCAGGAAGCTTCAAAATAACTCCTCCAATCAATCTCGCGCACTTACCTTTAGAAAGCCCCGCGAAATACTCCGCGGGACTTCTTAAACAAAGGTAAGACACTCAAACTCATTTGTTTTGGTCTATGTAGGTTACAACATCCTGAACCGTCTTGATCTTTTCAGCAGCCTCATCCGGAATCTCAATACCGAATTCCTCTTCAAATGCCATGATCAGTTCGACAATATCCAGGGAATCTGCACCTAAATCATCGATGAAAGTAGACTCGATTGCAACCTCGTCTGCTTCCACACCCAATTGTTCTACTACGATATCTCTAACTTTTTCAAAAGTCGACACGACGTTCACCTCCCTCCATGTATACCATATATCTATTTATATCACATAACCATGCCACCGTCTACATTGATGGTCTGACCAGTGATATAAGATGCCTGATCTGATACGAGGAAAACAACCGCATCTGCGACGTTTTCCGGTGTTCCGATTTTCCCAAGCGGAATATCAGCGACCATGGCTTCACGGACCTTGTCCGGAAGCACAGCTGTCATATCCGTATCAATAAAACCAGGAGCAACCATGTTTACCGTAATGCCGCGCGATGCCAGCTCACGGGCCATGGACTTCGAGAAGCCGATGACACCCGCCTTGGCAGCCGCATAATTGGACTGTCCGGCATTACCTATGAGACCCACAACCGACGCCATGTTGACGATGCGGCCGTATCTCTTCTTCATCATAAGCTTTGAAACAGCTTTTGTACAGTGGAAAATTCCCTTGAGATTCGTATTGATGACCGCATCCCAATCCTCTTCCTTCATGCGCATGAGCAAACCATCTCTGGTAATGCCTGCATTGTTCACAAGGATATCAATCTGCCCAAAGGCTTCGATAACAGCCTTGATCATCGCATCCACCGCCGTGCTGTCAGCAACATCTGCCTGCACGAGCATTGCCCGGCCGCCAGCAGCTTCAATGACTGCCTTGACCTCTTCGGCTGCCTTGACGTTGCCCGCATAATTGATGGCAACTGCAGCGCCTTCACTGGCCAGCCGGATTGCAATGGCCCGGCCGATGCCCCGTGAGGCTCCGGTAACCAATGCTGTCTTTCCGTCTAAAAGCATATTAACGAACCTCCTTGAAATAGTCAAGTGTTTTTTGCAGCGACTCGACATCCTCCACATTCAGGCTCTTTAAGGAACGGTCAATTCTCTTGTTGAAGCCGCAGAGCGTTTTGCCCGGGCCAGCTTCAACAAACGTATCCGCACCGAATTCCTTCATGGCCGCTACGCAGTCTTCCCATTTTACCGGGCTGGCTGCCTGCTTTACGAGGCTTTCCTTGATGTCAGCAGCTTTCGTAAGCAGCGTGCCCGTAACGTTGGCAACCACCGGGAAAGCCGGGTCGGAAATCGTCACCTTGTCAAGCTCAACAGCAAGCTTTGCTGCTGCCGGCTTCATAAGGGAGCTATGGAACGGTGCGCTGACCGGCAGAATGACTGCCTTCTTGGCACCAGCCTCAGAGAGAAGCTTTACGGCCTTTTCAACCCCTGCCGTGGAGCCAGCGATAACGACCTGACCCGGGCAGTTGAAGTTGACAGCCTGAACCTCAGCTTCCGCCGATACTTTTTCACAAGTCTCTATTATAACATTTCTGTCAAGACCAATGATGGCCGCCATGCCGCCCTGACCAACCGGAACAGCTTCCTGCATGAACGCGCCGCGCTTATGCACAAGAACGACTGCATCCTGGAACTTCAGTACGCCGGCCGCTACCAGTGCCGAATATTCACCAAGGCTATGGCCGCCAGTAACTTCCGGCTGCAGACCATGCTCCTTGAGAATCTCGTTGGCAATTACACTCATAGTGAGTATAGCGGGCTGCGTGTTCGCCGTCAAGCGCAAATCTGCCTCCGGACCCTCAAAGCACATGTTCATGATCGAGTAGCCAAGTGCTTCATCCGCTTCCTTGAAGAGCTTTTTCGCTACATCATAGTGCTCATAAAAATCTTTTCCCATGCCAACCTTCTGTGCACCCTGTCCCGGGAATACAAAAGCTATTTTACCCATTTTTCCAACCTCATTTCATTTAACCAAAATATTTATGATGTCGGCTGCTTATTTGCAGTCTTCCTTGATTGTGTCAATAATGCCAGGAATGCCGCTTACGAGATCCCGGATGATTTCCTCTACCGGCTTGATATCCTTGAACATGCCGGAAATCTGACCGATCATGACGGAGCCATGATCGACATCGCCCTCATGCGTAGCCAGATGGAGCTTGCCAGCGCCAAGCTTTTCAAGCTCTTCGATGGAAGCACCGTTCTTCTCGAGCTCAAGGTATTCACGCGTAAGATGATTGCCCAGCACGCGTACCGGATGTCCTGTGGAACGGCCCGTAACAACCGTGGAACGGTCCTTTGCCTTGAGTACGAGCTTCTTGTAGTTTTCGTGCGCGATACATTCCTTGGAAACGACGAAACGAGATCCCATCTGCACGCCTTTCGCGCCCAGCGCAAAAGCTGCCGCAATGCCGCGCGAATCCCCGATACCGCCAGCAGCGATAACCGGTACATCGACCGCGTCGACAATCTGCGGAACCAGTGCCATCGTAGTGATGTCGCCAATATGGCCGCCGCTTTCCGTACCCTCGGCAATAACCGCGTCAACCCCCGTACGAACCAGACGCTTCGCGAGTGCTACCGAAGCCACGACCGGAATGACCTTACTGCCGATTTCCTTCAGCGCCGGAATATACTCTCCCGGATTGCCGGCGCCCGTAGTCACGACCGCAACCTTTTCATCGACGACAACCTGCATGACTTCCTTGACAAACGGCGACATCAGCATGATATTCACACCGAACGGCTTATCCGTCCACTTCTTCGCCTTCTGGATCTCCGCACGCAGGACATCTGGCGGCATGTGGCCCGCACCAATGATTCCAAGGCCACCGGCATTCGATACGGCTGAAGCGAGCTCAGCCGTCCCAATCCAGGCCATACCGCCCTGGAATATCGGATATTTTATCGAAAGCAGCTTACAGATCTCATTTTGTTCAAACATATTAATCCTCCTTCGCCCATCTCATAATACAGGAGCCCCATGTAAGTCCGGCACCAAAGCCTGAAAGTGCAATGACATCGCCCTTCTTGAAGGTTTTGGCTGCAGCAGCCTCTGCCAATGCAACCGGAATGCAGGCTGCCGACATGTTACCGTATTTCTGGATATTGACGATGACTTTTTCCATCGGAAGATCCAGCCGTTTTGCTGCGGACTGAATGATGCGCAAATTTGCCTGATGGGGAACGAGCCAATCAATCGCTGATTTATCCATATCTACTTTCTTCAAAGAGGTCTTTACTGTATTGCCCATGGCCTTAACAGCAAACTTGAATACCTCTTTGCCATTCATCTGGATGAGGTTCAGCTTCTTTGCTATGGTTTCTTCCGAAACCGGCATGAGACTGCCGCTGGAAGGAATGCAGATCGCATCCGCGCCGGAGCCGTCACTGCCGAGGTCAAAACTCAGCATACCATAGCCGTCCTCTACCGCGCCAAATACCGCCGCACCAGCACCATCACCAAAGAGAATGCAGGTATTGCGGTCCTCCCAGTTCACGTACTTGGAGAGTGTTTCCGCGCCGATGACCAATACCTTTTTATATACGCCGCCCTGGATGAACTGCGATGCGATACTCGCCGCATAGGTAAAGCCCGAGCAGGCTGCAGAAAGATCAAACGCTGCCGCGTGCTTTGCCCCCAGACGATCCTGCAGTATGCAGGCCGTAGACGGAATGATGCGGTCAGAGGTCAGCGTTGCCACGATGATGAGATCCAGCTCCTCTGCTGCGATCCCGGCATCCGCCAGTGCCATCTCCGCGGCCTTGAAGGCCAGCTCAGACATCGGCACATGATCCTCAGCGACTCTGCGTTCATGGATACCCGTGCGTTCGACGATCCACGCATCACTGGTATCCACCATTTTTTCCAAATCAAAATTTGTGACTATCTTTTCCGGTACATAAAAGCCTGTGCCCAAAATACCGGCATTACTTGCCTTCGCTGTCATTACGAAGCATCTCCTCCTCCGCTATGTTATCCCTGATATGATCCAGGACATTGTTATTCACGTATTCATTTGCAACGCCAATAGCACTGCAGATGGATTTCGCATTCGACGAGCCATGGCAGATGATACAGCAGCCATCCACACCCAAAAGCGGTGCGCCACCATATTCCGTCACGTCCAGACGCTTGCCGAGCTTCTTGAGTGCCGGCATTACCAGCAGTGCGCCCAGCTTCGCGAGGAAGCCGCCATCCTTGATCGTTTCCTTAATGAGCTTCATCAAAGTTTTCGCAAGGCCCTCTGCAAATTTTAACACAACATTGCCAACAAATCCATCACAAATCACGACATCGACATTTCCTTTCGGAATATCGCGGCCTTCCACATTGCCGATGAAGTTGATTGTCGTCATCTGCTGCAGCAGCGGATACGTAGCCAGGGCCTGTTCATTGCCCTTTGTTTCTTCTTCACCGATATTCAAAAGCCCTACCCGCGGCTTTTCCATGTCAAATATATACTGGGAATAAATCGAGCCCATCAGGGCACTCTGTACGAGATGACGCGGCTTGCTGTCGACATTCGCTCCGGAATCAAGCAGCAACGTAACGCCCCTCGGCGTAGGCATCGGCGTAGCGATCGTCGGCCGATCGATCCCCTTGATGCGTCCCAGCACCAGAAGGGCCGATGCAGCGGCTGCGCCGGTGCTGCCGGCCGACAGCACGGCATCGCATACGCCGTCCTTTACCAGTCTGGTGGCAACCACGACGGAAGCATCCTTTTTACGACGGATGGCCGCCCCCGGATGCTCCCCCATTTCAATGACCTCACTGGCATGATGTACGGATATCTTCAGATCCTGCCAGCCCTGTTCTTCTTCTAAAACCTTGCGGATCTTCTGCTCATCCCCCACAAGGACAATCTCGCAGCCATATTTCTTCGCTGCACGGACCGAACCAAAAACAATCTGCTCTGGCGCATAGTCTCCGCCCATAGCGTCAATTGCAATCTTCAAAATGTAAGCCTCCTATTCTTCGCCCCAGGAAACCATGATGAACTTGGCGCGAAAAACCTCCTGCGTTTCATTCCGGGTCTTGACCCAGACAAAATATTTATTACTGCGCTGGCGAATGATTTCCGCCTTCGCAATCAATTTCTCTCCGACATGCACGGGCACCTTATACTTGATATTGGCGACCCCCGTCAATGCCATAGGGGCATCGATGATGGCCAGCGCGAGGGAATTCGCCTGCGAAAAGACATAGTATCCCTTCGCCACATGTGTTTTGGCAAACACCATATCCTCCGTAACCTTCAGCATCGATATGCCGGATTTGCCCAGCTCAAGATCAATGAGCTCTCCGACAACCTCACCGCTCGCAATCGACTTTACCTTGTGCTGCGCATTCTCCGCCATCTTGCGGACCCGCTCCCGCAGCTCAGGAATCCCGAGCTCCAGCCGATCCAGCCGAATGGTCTGGACACTGACCTGCAGCCCTTTGGCAAGCTCCTCATCCGTGAGGAAGGGCTTCTCATGTACCTGCTCGATCAGCAGCTGTTGTCTTATTTTCTTCTTTACCCGTGCCATCAACTATCACCTAATTTTAGTACTAGCTACTACGACCAGTTATAATTGACTATTATACCCATTCCCTATTAAAAATGCAAGCAAAAAATGAGCAGGATATATTTCTATATCCTGCTCATCTGCAGAAAAATTATTCAGCTGCTGCAATAACTTCCTTGCCATCATAATAACCACATTCCGGGCATACATGATGCGGCATTTTCGGTTCGTGGCACTGCGGGCACGAAACGAAGCCAGGAGCCTCTAATTTCCAGTTAGCACGACGCGAGTCACGACGAGCTTTCGACATTTTACGCTTTGGTACTGCCATTCCGGGTACACCTCCTTAAATCAGACAAATCTGGAACCATCATTTTTTCTTCAATAAGTGCTGCAATGCTGCCAGCCTCGGGTCTGGAATAAAGCGATCGCATCCGCAATCTCCCTTGTTCAGATCCGCTCCGCATTTTGGACACAGGCCGCGGCAATCAGAGCTGCATATATTATTCAACGGCTGAGCCGCGAGAATCGTATCACGAATCATATCCGCAATATCAATGGCATCCCCGTTAAAATAATTGACGGTGCTTTCTTCCTCTTCGCCGTCCTCACCGAGCCGGAAATCCTCAGAAAAACGATGGTGCTGTTTTTCTGTGAAATGACCAAGGCACCGGTCACAGACAAAGGACTTCAGACATTTTATCTTCCCCTGCAGCCGATACTGATGTCCGGTATTCACGATAGTGCCCTGAACCTCAATCGGTCCGTCAATGGAGTACTCCGCTTGTACCATATCCAGTTCCTGCGCTGACGAGGTGAAGGAAAACGGAAATTCTCTGCCCACATCGGCATTCGAGTCAGCAATTTTCACTTTCATCATTTAGCATCAACCTCAATCCATTATAGCGACCGCAATGTTTTTTGTCAAGGAAAACTCCTTGGCTTGCCATGGTTTTTCCGCTGCTTTTGCAGTCCGTGTTTTAGTATAACAGAAAATCGCCGGCAGCAACACGCCTTCGAAAAATTTTCTTACGGCTGATCCGGATTTTGCGGTTTGCCCGGCTGGATATACGCATCGATATTCGCTACGACATCGGCTTCCATCCGGATTCCCACAGCCATAAACAGAATGATCACAATGGAAAAGAGATCGAGATCCATGCCAAAGCCGAACCCCAGGCACAGAATGAAAATAACCTTGCTCACAATGGATACATAAAGCGATGGCTTCAGATACTTTTTCACGGGAAAACGCTCAGGGCGGCTGTACATAAGCGCCTCAAACGCAAAAGACGCCATATCCGTAAGCGCCGCAAACGCAAACAGAAAGCCAAAGAAAAGAGATGTGCTCGTCCAGGCCATCCCCAGCATTCCCACCCAGAACACAATCGATATGGCTGTCTGCAGCGGTGTTTTGCGCAAAAAAGCATTCAAATCAAAAATCTGCATAAAAAAACCTCGCCTTCGGATAAACTATATTCATTATAACGCCATTGTTCAAGATTCCGCAACGCGGAATCCTTCCAAGCAGCGTTTCCCGCAAGGGACCAGTACAAGGAGGCGGAAGATCGCAGCACACCGCCTGCGATCTCCGTTCGCACCCGCCACCGGCAGAGGCGGCGGAGATCTTGTTCCGGATTATACCCGAAAGACGAGGAGTATGCTATTTTTCCAGTATTTCATTCTGGCTGCCCATGCGATAGCCGGTGAGATCCAGTGTCACATAGGTAAAGCCCAGCGCCCGGAGCTTGGCGGTGATCTCCGCCCGATGCGCCAGCAATTCGGCCATTGCCGGCTCCTCCGCTTCGATACGGGCCAATGCCCCATGATGGCGGACCCGCAGCTGCCCATGGCTCCAGGCACGCAGGACACGTTCCGCCCGCTCTACCTGCTGCAGCCGCCCGGCAGTAATGGAAATGCCGTATTCAATTCGCGAGGCCAGACAGGCCGCACTGGGCTTATCCCAGACCGGCAGCTCCCATTCCCGTGCCTGGCGGCGGATGTCCGCCTTGGTCCAGCCGCATTCCATAAAGGGCGAAACCACGTGCGGCAAAGCCGCTACAGCCCGCATACCGGGACGGTAATCCCCGCGGTCATCGAGATTGGAGCCTTCCGCAACATAGGCATACCCTTCTGCCCCAGCCCAGGCCAGCATCGCCGTGAAACGGCTCTTTTTGCAGTAATAGCAGCGTTCTGCATCATTGGCCACAAGTTCCGGCACCGCAAGGTCATGTGCCGGCAGAATCTCATGCCGGATGCCAGCCAACGCCGCAACGGCTTTGGCATCCGCGAGTTCCTCAGCCGCCAGCAGCTCCGAGGAGGCGGTGACAGCCACCGCCCGCTCTCCCAATGCCAGCACGGCCGCCCGGGTCAGCACCGAGCTGTCCACGCCACCAGACAGTGCTACTGCCAGGCTGGGATAAGACCGCAGCTTTTGCAGCAATGCTTCTGTTTTTTCCATATCATTCTCCCAACCGGTGGCTGACTTCTTCCAGTGCCGCCTGCTGCACCATCTTCAGCGGAACCCCATGCTCCTGTGCGAGACGGCGGCAGTCCTCATACTCTGCGGACACAGAGACCAGCTCGCCCTTATAGGCGCTGATCTTGCAGGCCACCTCACCATAGGCGGTATGGACCCGTGCCATGCGGCGCACAGCCTCCCGACGCTGGTCGATGGTCTGGATGCGCAGACCAATGCTGCTGGTTTCCTGAAATATGATGTCACAGCAAAGCTCCTTATGCTCTTCATCCGTCAATACCGACAGGATCTGCGCCGGCCGGTTCTTTTTCATGAAGATTGGCGTCGTCCATACATCCAGTGCCCCGGCAGCCAGCAGGCGTTCCGAGGCATAGCCGAAGAGCTGTCCGCTCATATCATCGATATTTGCTTCAATAAGATAACGGCAGCTTTCCTTCCTGCCCTGGTATTCCCCCAGATAAAGCCGCAGCACATTGGGCAGTGTAAGATCCCAATAACCGGCACCATAGGCAATGCGTTCGGTCAGGAAATCCACCGGGATATTTTCTTCAAAAGAAGCCAATGCCTTTACTACCGCAGCTCCCGTCGGTGTCGTCATCTCTTTTTCATCCCCGCGATGATAGGAGGGAATCCCCTGCAGCAGTTCCGCGGTTGCCGGTGCCGGAACCATCATGACACCATGGGCGCACTGTACCGTGCCGCTGCCGGTGTTCAAACGGGAAACAAATATTTTTTCAATTTCCAGGTAGTCCAGGCAGATTGCAGTTCCAACGATATCGACGATGGAATCCACGGCCCCCACCTCATGGAAATGCACCTCATCCTTTGGCTGCCCATGTACCTTTCCCTCCGCCTCCGCCAGGACTTCAAAGATGCGCAGGGCGATGTTTTTCACCGCGGCCGAAAGTGCCGTTCCCTCGATCAGCGTCCGAATATCCGCCAGAGTACGATGTACATGCGCATGTTGGTGGACATGCGCAGCTTCATGATCATGTGCATGGCCATGGTCATGTCCATGGTCGTGCCGATGCCCATGCTCCGCGACCAGGCCATGCTCATGCGCCGCCGGAACAGCGGCGGCAGCGGTCTCCGATTCGGTCCCATGATCGTGTCCCGCCGGCAGATCACGCAGCAGCACATCGACATAGACCGCCAGGATCCCGTTCTTTTTCACATCACTCACCTGCAGCGAAAATTCATCCGCCATCGGTAGCTTTTTCAATTCTTCCTTTAAATAGGCCTCTGGAACGCCTGCCTGCAGAAAAGCCCCCAGCAGCATGTTGCCGCTGATTCCGGAAAAACAGTCCAAATAAATTGCCTTCATTCCATCACCTCATACGATTGATCTTGCTGGCCAATACGCCAGCACCGAAGCCATTATCGATATTCATGACCGCCAGCCCCGAAGCACAGGAATTGAGCATCGCCAAAAGCGCTGTCACTCCATGAAAGGAGGCTCCATAGCCCACGCTTGTCGGTACAGCAATGACCGGCTTGTCCGTGAGGCCGCCGACAACACTGGCCAGCGCCCCCTCCATGCCCGCAATGACGATAAGCACATTGGCCTCTGCGATCTGCTTTTCGTGGGCAAATAAACGATGAATCCCCGCAACGCCTGCGTCATAGCAGGCCTCAACCGTATTGCCCATCAGACGGGCCGTGAGCTCGGCCTCCCGGGCAACCGGAATATCACTGGTGCCAGCCGTAAGCACCAGAATTTTATGCGCGGCGTCCGTCACAGCCGTCTGGCGTTCAACGTAAATAATACGGGCCTGCACATCATATTTTGCCTCCGGCAGTGCCGGCCGGATGAACTCCCAGGTCTCCCGGCTGGCCCGGGTAGCCATTACATTGGCCTCACTGCGTTTTAACAGTGCCTGCATGATCTGCAGCACCTGTTCCTTCGTTTTTCCCTCAGCATAGACCACCTCAGGAAAGCCCTGCCGCAGTTCACGATGATGGTCGACCATCGCAAAGCCCATGTCCTCATAGGGAAGGCTCCGCAGTTCTCTGACCGCATGCTCAAGCGGCACCGCACCTGTCCTGTATTCTTCCAGCAAAGCCCTGATTTCCTGCTCTGTCATCCGCTACCACACCTTTGCTACACATTAATCAGCAATACATACAACAATTGCCAGTCTTTCAGTATAGTACACCATGAAGTCCACTCCATGTCAAGAAAAAAGCTGCCCCAGTTTTGGGGCAGCTAAAAAACGAATCAGCATTAACCGAATCAGTGCAGTGCCTCTACGAGAACCTGCATATTCTTGCGCATGGCAGTCAGATAGGCATCCGCTGCCGAAGCATCCGCTGCACCGGTTACAACAGGATCAAGCGCATAAACGGTGGCGCCGCTTTCCCGGGCAATCGTCTGGGCTGCCGTCGGCGAATACTGCGGCTCGGTAAAGAGGGCCCGTACCGGCAAAGCCTTGACCTTCTCAGCCGTTTCCTCGATTTCTTTTGGTGACGGCTCTGTTCCCGGCTCATGCTCAATAACAGCTACGATGTGCAGATTGAACTCCTTGGCAAAGTAGGGGAAGGCCTCGTGGAAGGTCACGATATCACGATGCGGCAGCGGATCGATAGCCGCGTGCATCTCCTGCCGCAGGCTTTCCAGCTTGGCGATATAGGCAGCGGCATTGGCCTGATAGGCGTCGGCATGCGGTGCATCGATGGCCGCCAGCTGATCGGCAATGTTCTTTACCTGCTGGATGGCATCGCTCACGCTGACCCAGACATGCGGGTTCGGCTCGCCATCCTCTTCCAGGAGTTCAATGCCCTTCGACGCATCAACGATCTTCAGATTCTTTTGCCGCTGGATGACCTTATCCAAAAAGGCCTCCATGCCGCCGCCATTTACAACGAATACATCCGCCTTTTCCAAGGTCTTCATATCTTCAGTCGAAAGCTGGTAATCATGCAGGCACCCCGTCTGCGGCTTCGTCATATTCACGACCTCGACGCCATCAATGCCTTGTGTCACATTGAGCGCCGCAATGTACATCGGATAGAACGAGGTGACGATCCGCAGCCCCGCCCCCTTCTCCGCCTTGCTCTCCTTCGGTGTGTTCCCGCACCCCGCCAGCGAAAGCAGCAACAGCGCTACCGTCAAAATAATACCAAATTTCTTCATAGTAAAGCCTCCAGTGCTTCTAAATAGTAAAATTACTATATAGTATAATACTACATTATCGTATTATTGGCAAGATGCAGAAGAAATTTCTGTTTTGCTGCAGCACCAAACGGAAAAACGGACCCCGCAATTGCGGTGGCCCGTTTTTCTATGGCTTAGAGCGTTTTCAAAAGCTCCAGCACCTTTTCCTTGTATTCTTCTCTGGTGAAATTATACGTTTCGCCGTTCTTGCGGATCTTAACCTCGATCTGATTCTCTTCCAAAGCCTTAGGTCCGATAGTGACGCGCAACGGATAGCCGATGAGATCAGCATCCTTAAACTTGACGCCAGCTCTCTCCTTGCGGTCGTCCAGCAGAACATCTGCACCGGCCTGCTGCAGCTCGGTATAGATCTCCTCAGCCAGTGCCAGCTGTTCCGGCGTCTTCGCATTGACCGGGACCACCAGCACCTCATACGGTGCAATGGCACGCGGCCAGATGATGCCATATTCGTCATTATTCTGCTCAATGGCGGCAGCCATCGTACGGCTCACACCGATACCATAGCAGCCCATGATCAACGGCTTTTCCTTGCCGTTTTCATCGAGGAAGGTGGCCTGCAGTGCTTCACTGTACTTTGTTCCCAGCGTAAATACCTGGCCAGCCTCGATGCCACGGGTCATTTTTACCGGCTTGCCGCAGCGCGGGCAGGCATCGCCTTCCTGGATCATGCGGATATCCGTAACGATGACCTCACCGAAATCACGTTTCGGGTTGACATTCTTATAGTGTACATCGACTTCATTGGCACCGGCTACCGCATTGTACATTTCCATTACCGTGCTGTCGACAACAATCTTCGTGCCCTTCTTGATGCCGATGGGGCTCATGAAGCCCGCCACACCGCCAGCCGCGGTGATAGCGGATTCATCAGCCATGTGCAGATCGATTGCACCAACCGCATTGATGACCTTGACATCATTGACCTCATGATCCCCGCGGACAAAGGTCAGGATAAGCTCATCCTTTTCCGTCTGGAAAGCTACTGCCTTGATGGTCTTCGCAACAGGAACCTGGAGATAATCTGCTACAAGCTCAATCGTCTTCGCATCCGGGGTCGCGACCTTCTCAAGCGGCAGCTGTTCCTCTTCCGGAGCCTTGATGACCGTCAGCTCGGCCTTTTCATCACTTGCCGCATAATCACAGGAGCTGCAGTAGGCAATGTTGGACTCGCCCGCATCCGCCAGTACGGTGAATTCATGCGAATGACCGCCGCCGATGGCACCGTTATCCGCCTCTACCGGACGGAATTCCAGCCCGCAGCGGGTAAAGATCTTCGTATAGGCATCGTACATCTTTTTATAGGAAAGATTCAGTCCTTCTTCATCCTTATCAAAGGAATAGAGATCCTTCATGATGAACTCACGGCCACGCATAAGACCAAAACGTGGACGGATTTCGTCGCGGTATTTATTCTGAATCTGATAGAGCATGAGCGGCAGCTGCTTGTAGGAGCGAACTTCATCGCGCACCAGGGAGGTGACCATCTCCTCATGCGTTGGTCCAAGGCAGAACTCACGATCATGGCGATCCTTCAGGCGGAACATTTCCTCACCATACACCGCCCAGCGGCCTGTTTCCTTCCAAAGCTCCGAAGGCTGCATGATCGGCATGGCAATTTCCTGCCCGCCGGCTGCATCCATTTCCTCCCGGATGATCTGTTCTATCTTGCGAAGCACCCGCCAGGCCAGCGGCAGATAGGTGTACACGCCGCCAGCTGCCTTGCGGATCATACCGGCCCGCATCATGAGCTGATGGCTGACGACCTCGGCCTCCGCCGGTGTCTGCCGAAGTGTCGGTGCATAAAGATTTGTAGTACGCAATTATTTTTCCTCCCCTATGATGGCATCGATTTCTTTGAATAATTCTTCTACTAACATGTTTTCCGGAACCTTGCGCAGGATTTCTCCCTTGCGGAAGATGAGTCCCTCACCCTTGCCGCCGGCAATGCCGACGTCCGCTTCACGCGCTTCGCCCGGTCCATTGACCACACAGCCCATTACAGCCACCTGGATAGGCTTTTTCACAGCCTCCAGCCGTTTCTCCACCTCAGCGGCAATGCCGGGCAGATCAATGGAGGTACGTCCGCAGGTCGGACAGGAAACAAGCGTCGGGCCATATTCCCTCAGTCCAAGTGATTTCAATATTTCATTGGCGACCCGCACCTCTACGACCGGGTCTCCCGTAAGTGAAATGCGGAAGGTATCACCGATTCCCTCAGCGAGCAACGCCCCAATGCCAACGGCTGATTTAATCATGCCGCTATGGACGGTCCCGGCTTCCGTGATGCCAAGGTGCAGCGGATAGTCCACCGTCTCACTCATGAGGCGATAGGCCTCCAGCGTCAACGGCACATCATGGGCCTTGAGAGAAATCTTGATATCATGGAAATCCTCGGCTTCCAGCAGCCGCACATGCTGCAGCGCTGATTCTACCATGGCCTCCGGCGTGATCTTTCCATACTTGGCCAGCAGAGCCTTGTCCAGGGACCCGGCATTGACACCGATGCGAATCGGAATATGGCGTTTTCTCGCTGCCGCCGCCACCAGGCGGACGTTCTCAGCGCCACCGATATTCCCCGGATTCAGCCGCAGCGCGGCAATCCCCTGCTGCATGGCCTCCAGTGCCAGTCGATAATCAAAATGGATATCGGCAACCAGCGGTACATCGACAGCTGAAATAATATTGCCCAGATTCTTTGCCGCTTCCATATCAGGAACAGCCAGCCGCACGATATCGCAGCCGGCCTCCGTGAGTGCCCGGATCTGCGCGACGGTTGCCGCGGTGTCCGTAGTCTTTGTATTCGTCATGGACTGCACGGAAACAGGTGCCCCGCCACCAATGGCGACCGGGCCAATATGGATCTGACGCGTCAGCTTTCGTTTTATCATCTTATCACCAGCTTCATTTATTCTCGGGCAGCTATGCCTGTCTAACGTGTAATATCATTGAAGGTAGCAAACAGCATGAGACATAGCAGCAATGCTACCCCGACAGCCTGCGCATACTGCATGGCCCTGGCACTCAGCGGCTTGCCACGCACAGCCTCCAGCACCAGCGTCATGAAATGACCGCCATCGAGGGCCGGTACCGGAAGCAGGTTGATGATTCCCAGATTCAGGCTCAGAAAGGCTGCAAAATTCAGCAGCGGTACAAAACCTAGCTGAGCGACCTCGCCAGCCATCTGTGCGACCCCCAGCGGTCCCGCCAGATCAGCGGCAGAGGCCCCGGTAAATATCTGCTGCAGCCCCTTGAGCATGCTCACGATGATATAGCCGGTTTTCTGCACGGCCAGCACAGCCGCCTGCCAGGCTCCCGGATATTCCGTATTCACGGAGCCAAGCACACCTACCACCGAGCGCTTGGAGGAATTATCATAGACCGGAATTAAGGACGTAGCCATATCCTCTTCACCACGACGGAACTCTACCTTGTAGATCTTGCCATCGCCGTCCTTGATGACGTCGGTAAAGGTCTTCCAGCTGTCGATTTCCTTTCCATCGATGCGCGTGATCCGGTCGCCGGCCAGCAGTCCGGCCTCCGCCGCCGGCTTATGGGCAATAACGCCCCCCAGCACCGGCTCCGGCGAAGGCGTACTCACGCCCGCAAAGAAAAAAATACCGAAAAACAGCAGCAGCGGCAGGATAAAATTCATCACCGAGCCCGCCAGGATAACGATCATCCGAGCCCAGACCGGTTTTGCAAAATAGCCCCGCTCGCCTGCTTCTGTGTCATCCGGCTCCATACCGGCAATTCTATTGTAGCCGCCCAGCGGGATCACCCGGATGGAATACATCGTCTCACCATACTCATACCCAATGAGCTTGGGGCCAAACCCGATGGCGAACTCATCCACCCGCATACCCGTGAGCTTGGCGGTAATGAAATGGCCAAGCTCATGCACGAGCACCAGCAGGCCAAAGACAAAAATCGCCGCTAATATTGTCAGAACCATGTGATCACCTTACTTTCTTTTCGCTAACAGCTGTCGTGCATAAGCGCGCGCCCAGGCATCCTCCTCAAACAGGAGTCCCAGCGATAAATCCTGCTGGCTGGCACGAGCTGCCATTGTTTCCTCAATGATATCGTAAATAGCAAGAAAGCCCAGGCTTCCCTGCAGGAAGGCCTCCACCGCTACCTCGTTGGCCGCGTTCATCACACAGGGCATCGTCCCGCCCGTGCGTCCAGCCGCATAGGCCAGCTTCAAGCCCCGGAAGGTATCCATATCCGGCTTCTCAAAAGTCAGCGGCTGCATCTGCCAGAAATCCAACCGCTTGAACTGCGACGGCATACGCGTCGGATAGGTCAGCGCATACTGAATAGGCAGCTTCATATCGGTAGAACCGAGCTGTGCCATTACAGCACCATCCCGGTACTGCACCATGGAATGTACAATGCTCTGCGGATGCACCACGACCTGGATTTCATCATAGGACGCATTGTACAGCCATTTGGCCTCAATGACCTCAAGTCCTTTGTTCACCAACGTTGCGGAGTCCACAGTGATTTTCTTTCCCATCGACCAGGTAGGATGATTCAGGCAGTCCTTGATGGATACATGCGCCAGCTCTGCCCGCTGACGCCCGCGAAAGGGACCTCCTGAGGCCGTGAGGATGAGCTTTTCCACCGTATCCCGCTTTTCTCCCTGCAGGCACTGAAAAAGCGCACAATGCTCACTGTCCACCGGAAGGATTGCTGCGCCCTTTTCCCGTGCCTTGGCTGTAACCAGGGCTCCGGCCACAACAAGCGTCTCCTTGTTAGCCAGCGCGATGTTCTTGCCGGCCTCCAGGGCCGCCATCGTCGGTGCCAGTCCGGCAAAGCCCATCATCGAGGTCACAACCGTGTCCACATCCGGATGTGCGGCAGCTTCCAGCAGTCCCTCCGCCCCACCCAGGATGCGGGTCTTACCTGTATAGCGCTCGCGCAGACGCTTGGCCGCTGCCGGATCTGCCAGCACGGCCAGCTCCGGAGAAAATTCTTTTATCTGCTGTTCCAGCAAAGCGTCACTCGTATTTGCCGCCAGCACCGTCGTATGGAAAAGCTCCGGATTGGCACGCACGACATCCAGGGTCTGCGTTCCAATGGAGCCTGTCGATCCCAGTAAAGCAATATTTTTCATGACTGTCCCCTATCCTGCAATCTTTGCAATCTGCACAAAATAATAAACGAAGGGCACGGTGAACATCACGCTGTCAAAGCGGTCCAGCACGCCACCATGTCCCGGAATCAGTGAGCCGGAATCCTTGATGCCCGTAGCCCGTTTCATAACGGATTCCACCAGATCCCCCAGGGTTGCCACCAGAGCAATGCAGAAGCCCAGAGCGACCATCGGCAGCAGCGGGAAGGAAAACAGCATCCCCAGCCCCATCACCGACAGCATAGTACCAATGATGCCGCCGACAAAGCCCTCGATGGTCTTATTGGGGCTGATATTCGGACAAAGCTTATGGCTGCCCAGCAGGGAGCCCGTAAAATACGCAAAGGTATCACTGGCCCAGGTACCAATGAGCGCGACCCATATCCAGGCACAGCCCAGTGGGATTGCGCCCCAGGCAGTCGCAACCATTGTCGGCTCGCCGGTAAAACGCAGCAGAACCAGATGGGAAAAAGCCAGTCCCACATAGAAAATCCCTGCCACAGATATACAAGCCTGCTCAATGGAAAAGGTTTTATGGGAAAACACGGTATGCGACAATACCAGCAGTACGGTCAGCATACTTACCGCGGTCAGTTCCATTTCATTGCCAAGCCAGCTGCAGCCCCAGATCAGTATGATCATCGCCATGCCTGTAAAATAGGCAAGCCGGACTCCCTTATTCGTAAATGCCCGGGCAAACTCAAACCACGCGCCCATGGACAGCAGCAGCACTGCCGCGCTGAAAAGCCAGCCGCCTGTCTGTATCACAAAGGCCGCTAAAGCGATCCCCACGATACCTGTAATAATTCTTGTACCCAAAACCTGCACCTCAATCTACTTATTTTTTAATCCACCAAAGCGGCGCTTGCGCTGCCCAAAGTCCAAGAGGGCCTCCACAAAGCATGCCGGGGTGAAATCCGGCCAATTCGTCTGCGTAAACCAGAATTCCGCATAGGCCGCCTGCCAAAGCAGAAAATTGCTGAGCCGTAGATCTCCGCTGGTCCGTATGACAAAATCCACCGGAGGCAGCCCGGCTGTATCCAGCTCGGCTTCAATTGTATGTTCATCGATGGCATCCGGTGAAAGCTCGCCGGCCACAGCCTTTTGGGCAATCTTCTGCACTGCCCGGGTGAGCTCATCCTGTCCGCCATAGTTCATTGCCACATTAAAACGAACGCCCTGGTTTTCCCGGGTGCGCTCCTGCGCCTTCTCCGCCTGTTCCCGGAGTTTAGGTGAAAGCTCAGAAATCCGGCCAATGAACTGCAGGCATACATCGTCTGCATCCATTTCATCGATTTCCTTCGCCAGAAACTCCGAAAAGAGCCCCATGAGAAAGTCCACTTCCGTATGCGGACGCTTCCAGTTCTCCGTTGAAAAGGCATAGACGGTAAGCGCCTCGATCTTCAGATCGATGGCGACCTTCAGTACCTGCTTGAGCGAAGCCACACCGGCCCGATGCCCGGCAGTGCGCACAAGCCCCTGCCCATTCGCCCAGCGGCCATTGCCATCCATGATGATTGCCACATGGCGCGGCAGACGCGTACGGTCTATTTTATCATATAAAGGGTTCGTCTCCAGCGCCGCTGGCTGCTTCGAACCTCCAAATATCTTTTTCCACATAATGACACTCCTATACCCAACAAGAAATAAGCCCCTCTAAGTGTCCAAAGAGGGGCCTTTCATCACGGAGCTGAAATTGCCGATACCGGGCAGCCAGC
>CAZFPA010000020.1:0-27925 GCA_964520975.1 uncultured Selenomonadaceae bacterium
CATGGAGGTGTCAATGGATTTCCCGTATTTCACGGCGGCGATGGAAGCGCCATTACCCAGATGGCAGCTGATGATGCGCAGCTTTTCCGTCGTGGTGTGCAGCATTTCCGCGGCAGTCTGGGCCACGTACTTATGTGAAGTCCCGTGGAAACCATACCGGCGGATGCCGTATTTCTGATAGAGCTGATACGGCAGGCCATAGAGATAAGCAACCTGCGACATGGTCTGATGGAATGCCGTATCGAATACAGCAACCTCCGGCTTGCCGGGCATGAGCTTCATACAGGCCTTGATGCCATGCAGATTCGCCGGATTATGCAGCGGCGCAATTTCGCAGCAGGCCTCGATGTCATGCAGCACATCCTCATTCACCACCGCGGAGTCCGTAAAGCGCTCTCCGCCATGCGCCACGCGATGCCCGATGGCATCGATTTCGTCAAGGCTCTCAATCACGCCATACTCCGGATGGGTGAGCGCATCGAGCACCATCTGCACCGCGGCTTTATGATCCGGGATCTCGGTTTCGATCCGCTTCTTTTCTCCCCCACGGGGTGTCTGCTGCAGCACGGCTTCCTTACTGCCGATGCGTTCCACCAGCCCCTTGGCGATCACGCTTTCGTCCTTCATATCTATGAGCTGATATTTCAGCGAAGAGCTGCCACAGTTGATGGTCAAAACAATCATTCAAATACCTCCCGTCAAGACTTTTTCTTGTTTCGTATTTATCGTAGCATCATTGTTGTGTCTGCTGTGAGAGGAATTCAAGCCATTTTTGGGCAAAATCCAAAGTATTTATTTGTATTGAATTCTACTGTTCAATACGAAGGAATAAAAATCCATAAAAAAAGGCCAGCCAAAAATGCTGGCTGACCGTTTGCCTTGCTATAGATTTTTTCAGGATACCTGGCCGTGCTGTTCAAGAATGCGAATGCTTTTGACCTTGTTTTTGCTGTCCACCATGACCACCTTGGGATGATGCGCCGCGGCCTCCTCCTCGCTGTAGAGGGCGTAGGCCATGATGATGACGATATCGCCCGGCTGCACGCAGCGGGCGGCCGCGCCGTTGAGACAGATGACACCGGAGCCGCGCGGGCCCGGAATCACATAGGTCTCCAGCCGCTCCCCATTGTTATTGTCCGTGATCTGCACGCGTTCATTGGGCAGAATGCCTGCAGCCTCCATGAGCACCTCATCAATGGTGATGCTGCCCATGTACTGCAGGTTCGCCTCGGTGACCGTAGCACAGTGAATCTTGGCCTTCAGCAGATTGAGCATCATTCAGCCTCCACCCCCAGGATTACATTATCGATGAGGCGCGTCTTGCCGATGCGCACCGCAATAGCCAGCAGCGCTGCTCCCTCTACCTCCCGGATAGGTTGCAGTTCCGGGAAGGAATAACAGTCGACATAGTCCACATCCGCCAGCGGCTCGGAAGCCAGCTCCGCCTGTACGAGCGCCTTGAGCGCAGCGGTACGCGTTTCCCCCGCCCGGCAGGCATCCATTGCCTTCTGCAGGCTGCGTGACAGGATGAGCGCGGCTTCCCGCTCGCCCGCGGACAAATACGCGTTGCGGGAGCTCCGGGCCAGACCGTTTTCCTCGCGCACAATCGGCACCATCCGCACCGTGACAGGCAGATTTAGATCCCGCACGACCTGGCGGATCACTACAACCTGCTGCGCGTCCTTCTGACCGAAAAAGGCCTGATCCGCCCGCGCGAGGTTCATGAGCTTGGTCACGACCGTCGCCACGCCCCGGAAATGTCCCGGCCGGCGGGCACCGCAGAGCTTGTCCGTGAGCGTGCTGCCCACTTCGATATAGGTGCCATAGCCCGCCGGATACATCTCCTCCGGCTCCGGATGGAACACGGCATCGACACCGGCAGCCTCCAGCTTCTCGCAGTCCGCGGCAAAGCGGCGCGGATAGGCGGCATAATCCTCATTGGGCCCGAACTGCACCGGATTCACGAACACCGAGGCAATGACCACATCGCAATGCTGCCGGGCTGCCCGCATGAGCGTAAGATGCCCTTCGTGCAGCGCCCCCATCGTCGGTACGAGCCCGATTGTCCGCCCCTGCCGCTTGATCTCAGCGGTATATTCCTGTATTTCTTGTACGGTATAAAGCTTTTTCATGACTTTCATCCTTTCTCACTGCCGAGGAGCAGTTCCTCTTCCTGCAGCTTTTCATCTTTTCGGGAAAAATAATTGGCGGCCAAAGAACCGGAGATATTGTGCCATACGCTGAAGATGGCTCCCGGTATCGCTGCGGCCGGATTGAAATACAGAATCGCCAGGGAGGCCGCAAGACCGGAGTTCTGCATTCCCACCTCAATTCCCACAGCCCGCGCCTTCGCTGGCGGCAAATGCAGCACCCCAGCTAAAGCATACCCCAGCAGCAGGCCAAAGACATTATGGAACACGACCACCATCGCGACGATGAGTCCCATATCAAGAAGCCGTGCCGCACTCATGGAGACCACACCGCCCACGAGCAGCACGATGGTCACCACGGAAACAAAGGGAAGATAGGGCAGACACCTTCTGACCGCTCCCGCAAAGAAATGATTGACAGCCAGCCCTAAAAGAATAGGCAGCAGCACCATCTGCGCGATGGATACCATCATCGCCGGCAGCGATACATCGATCCAGGCATCGGCCAGCAGCCAGGTCAGGCAGGGGGTAACGACCGGTGCGAGCAGGGTCGTGGTCATCGTCATAGCCACGGACAGCGCCACATCGCCCTTCGCGAGATAGGTGATGACATTCGAAGCCGTGCCTCCCGGGCAGGTTCCCACAAGAATCACTCCGATCGCGAGCTCCGGCGGCAGTGCAAAGACCTGAACGAGGGCCCAGGCCAGCCCCGGCATGATGGTGAACTGCGCCACCGCACCCAGGCAGACCTCCCAGGGCCGCTCCAGCAGCAGACGGAAATCCTCGAGGCGCAGCGTCATGCCCATACCGAACATCACGATGCCAAGCATCCAGGCCACCTTTGGTGCCACCCAGCTCAGGGTATGGGGCCATACCGCCCCCACAACCCCGGCCAGCACCACGAAGAGTGCCATACGACGGACCACGAAACCACAGATTTTTTGCAAATGAATCCCTCCTAAAATAAAATTTAGGCAAAAGAAAAGCCTTCCGGCTTTGACCGAAAGGCAGACGTATCCCTGTACTGATGAACCTTTCTGTCTCAGTCTGTAAAGATCTAAGCAGATATGATGCGTTTGTTCTGTTTTGAGATCGTAGAGAAAAGTATAATTCACCAAAGATGATATTATCTTTTGCCACACCTGCAGGATACCATATAAAGGAAAATAATGCAATATCGCATAAAAAAACTGCCGCCAGCAAAAAGCTGACGGCAGCTGCGATTGTATTATAACCCCTGCGACATCTTATCCCGAGTTATTTTACACTCAGTATGCCGGTACCATAACCGAAGATACCGATTGCAAAGAGACCGAAGATGATCCAGATCGGGTTGATCTTTTTGCGCATGAGATACATGCAGGCAAAGGTCATAAGGAGCGGAACGAGGCCCGGCATGAGCTGATCCAGGATGCCCTGTACCGTAGTCGTGACGACCTCACCCTTGGCATTGGTGATCTGCGATACCACAACAGGAATGTTCACCGATGTCCACTTGTTTACCAGGGCGCCCATGACGAAGAGGCCCAGGATGGATGCGCCCTCTGTGAGCTTCTGCAGGCGGTTGCCAGCAACATCCTTAACGACGTCAGTACCCTTGATATAGCCGTATTTAATGCCATACCAGCGGATTGCCAGACGAACGATGTTGAACAGGAAGAAGAAGATGAGCGGGCCAGCCAGGCTGCCGTTGATAGCGAAGGAAGCACCAAGAGCTGCCGTGATCGGACGCAGCGTGCCCCAGAAGATCGGGTCGCCGACGCCGGCCAGTGGTCCCATCATACCTACTTTGATACCGTTGATAACGCCATCCGGGATATCCTTGCCATTTGCCCTCTGTTCCTCCATAGCGGCCGTAATGCCAATGATCGGTGCCGTAACGAACGGCTGCGTGTTGTAGAATTCCAGGTGGCGCTTGAGGGCCTGCTTGAGCTCTTCACCCTTGTAGAGGCGCTTGAGCACCGGGATCATGCCGAAGCAATACCCGAGGGCCTGCATTCTTTCCATGTTCCAGGAACCCTGTGCGAAGTTCGAACGGACGAATGTCCAGAAAAAATCACTTTTGGTAATTTTCTTATCCATTATAATATCCTCCCTTATCCTTTATTAGTCGAGTTCATCGTCAGCATCGCTGGATGCTGCGGCTGCCGGCGCTGCGGCTGCAGATGCCTGCTGGTATTTCGGGTTCAGCTGGATGTATACGATTGCGCATACCAGGCCGATAACACCAAGAGCTACCAGGTTGAAGTTCGTGAAGGCCGCTACGACGAAGCCCAGGAAGAAGAAAGGCATGAGATACTGTGCGCCCATCATGTTGATGACCATTGCATAACCAACAACAACGATGAATCCACCAGCTACCTGCAGGCCACCGGTGATGACCGGCGGGATGGCATCGAGCATAGCCTGTACAGCACCGGTGCCGATATACATGGCAACGAGAGTGGACGGAATAGCTACGCGGAGTGCCTGGATAAGAAGAGCACCGAGGTGGCAGATATCTACGCCGCGGGTATTGCCCTCCAGAGCGTAACTGTCAGCCTTGTGCTGGAATACAACGGTGAGTGTACGGCAGAGAATCGTGAGTACCTGGCCTGCGGCTGCGATTGGTACAGCGATGGCGATACCAGAGGTGATGCTCTGATGGCCGGCAACTACCAGGATTGTAGAAATAACCGAAGCCAGCGCTGCATCCGGTGCCATTGCGGCGCCGATGTTCATCCAGCCCAGAGCGATCATTTCCAACATACCACCGATGATGATACCTGTTGTCATATCTCCGAGAATAAGACCTGTGATTGTGCACGCGATAAGCGGTCGATGCGTCTGGAATTCATCCAATACGCTCCCCATACCTGCCACACTTGCGACGATGAAGATGGCAATAATTTGCATGCTGCTAAGTTCCATGATTTGTCCCCCCATATAATTTTTAATTTATGAAACGGATGCTTATTTCAAAACATCCATCAGCATAACTTTTTTATCCGTATTGACCTTGCGGATCTCGAGCTCGATGCCCTTTTCATTCAGTGCCTTGAAGGCTGCGATGTCTTCATCATTGACGGATACAGCACCCGTGATCTGATGCTTGCCATCCTTGAAGCTCATGCCGCCGATGTTTACGCTCTGGATATCCACGCCGGCTTCCACCATGCGCAGAACGCTGGTCGGATTCGTGAAGAGCAGCAGGCATTTATCCTCGGCGTATTTCGGGTTGTTGTAGACGCGGACCGCCTTCTCAACCTCAACGACATGGGATTTGATCCCCGGAGGCGCTACCTGCTTCAAAAGCGTGGAACGAATCTCGTCCTTTGCTACTTCATCATCACAGACGATGATGCGCTGACAGCCTGTCACCTTCGACCAAACCGTTGCTACCTGACCGTGGATCAGACGGTCATCAATTCTTGCCAATACAATTTTCATTAGAAATCATCCTCCTCATCATTTGCTATCTGGCTTGAATGAAAGGTCTGCAGGCCCATTTTACCGGCAGTTGCAGCCTTTTCCATAACCTCTTTGATATCCTCATGCGCGTCTGCCATCTGTGCACTGACCATCTCAATGAGCATGGGCAGGTTTACACCGGCCACAATGCCATAGTCCGCGTGGCTCATTACCATACGGCAAGCTGCGTTATACGGGCTGCCACCAAACAGATCGTTGAGGAACAGTACCCCATCGGTCGTATCGAGTGCCGCAATGGCTTCCTCATATTTTTTGATGACATCCTCCGGGCCTTCGCCAGGAACCAGCGTTACCGCCTTGGTATTCCCTAAAGGTCCACAGATCATCTCGCATGTCTTTACCAGTTCTTCGGAAAATCTCCCATGAGTACCTACAATAATTCCGAACATAAATTCAGCCCCCTTAATATAACTCGGTACAGGATGTCCCCTGCCTCTGCAAGGCGGGCATCCACTGTCTTGCGTCTTCGAGAAAATATCTTTCATATCTCTGCCCCTTATATATGCAAGTAGCGTGCCAACTTAGTGTATCAAAGGAAAAATAATTGTTTTTGCTTATTTTTACGTGATTTCAATTGAGCAATAATACTCTATTTTTTTATCAATACTCTAATTCTGGTGTTTTAATACACTATTATTTGTCTGCAACCAGGCAAATAAAAATACACTACAGCATCACATGCCGTAGTGTATTTTTTAATCTTTTTTATATCATATCTGCCATATAGCAGAGTTCATCATCATCCAGCGTTATATTCAGGGCTCTTTCGAATACACTAGCCGCACTTTTCAAGGATCTCAGCTTTTGTGTATCAATTTTTTCCTTATCACCCTGATAAATTAACGGGCTCCGAATGACAATTCTTTCCAACGCACAGCCACAGTGCACAATAAGACGAATCCGGACTGGATTACTGAAGCTTCGGGCCAGTTTCTGTTCCAATACACTATCAAATTCCAGCAATACACTGATAACCTTTCCCGGATTCATATAGGTCAGGAATTTTTGCAGCGACTCCTCGCAGAGCTTGCGCACAACGATATTATCCGGCTCCCGGGCCACGATCTTCACACGGGATTTGAGCAGTGCGGCGAGCTCTGCCTCGCCGTCCCCATCGATGAGCTTGTCGAGCGGAATGAACGGAACCGGGTATTTCGGCTGGGCCATCCCCACGACAGCGACCAGCTTATACTGCTCCGCAATCTCAGCGAGGCGCTGCTCCATTTCCGCCATGCCAATCGGAATGATATGCACGGCGCGATCCACGATATGCTGCAGAATGCCCTCGACGAATTCCTTGAGCTTCAGAGCCGCGCCCTGCCCCGTCGAGCACACGGTCACAATGGCCTCTGTCCCATCCAGCGGCGGTGCCTCGGTGAACTCAACGGCCTCATAGCCCTTGAAGCCCAGCAGGGATTCGTACAGTGTATCAAGATCCATGCCGCCGAGATCAACCTTGCGCATGGCCTCGAGAATGAGCGGCGTCGATACCATGTCCAGCGTGCGCACCTGCACCTGCAGGCGTTCCATGAGCATGGTGCCGAGATTGCAAAGAGATCCCATATCCGCCAGCAGCAGTACCCCCTTCTGATAATTGCGTTCCTGCAGGCGGGCAATCATCTTTTCGAGTGTATCCTGCGGCTTGACCTCCAGCGGCATATCGATGGCGATGAGGTTCGTTGCCTCAGTGCTGAAGAGCTTCTGGGCGACCTCGACCATTGAGCTGGCCGTACTGCGGCCATGTGTTGCCACCATGATGATGATCTTTTCCTCTGAGTCCTCATCCTCTACGGATTCCAGCAGCAGCGCAAAATATTCGATTTCCGTATGCGGCACCACAATGTGGTAATGCTCCTCAATCATGTCCTTGATCTCAAGCGCTGTCTGGAAGGCCAGCGAACTCTTGTCAATGGCACCTTCGATTTCGGTGTAGTGCATCTCATCCTTGGCCTTGACCCGTTTCAGGAAGGCGCTCAGATGCAGGCTGAACGCGTAGAGAAACCGATCCTTATAGGCCCGGTTCAGGCGCTTCTGCACATGCAGCGCAATCTGCTCGCAGAAATCGACGAGACGCTTGTCCACGATCTTGAGCAGGCGCTCCCGCGTGGACATGTGCACCGACTGCTTATTGTAAAAGGATTTAATGTAGACATTGACATCCGTTGCCACGATCTGCTTGATGAGCTCATCGCTGATTCCCTCGCCCTTCAGAAGCTCGACCTTGTCCTCCACAACCTGATAGAGATCAAACGGTTCCTTTTCCTCCGGCTCGACATCGACCAGCGGGCGTTCACCCGGCGGCAGCACCAGCAGCGGCTCACGCACATATTCCGTAAAGGACGCGAGCTGCTTGCGGTCCGCACTCATGGTCAGCAGCCCGTCCTTGATCTTGGCCGGCAATATCTTGAAGTCGATATCGATATACTTTGGATTATCGATGCCGTTCAGGAAGGCCTTGGCACAGAGCAGCTTGATGTTGGACTTCATCTGACCGACATTCCCCACGGAAATGCTGCCGATGAGTGCCTTCATGGACTCGACGCCGATACGTACCGGCTTGTGGATGCGCTGAGCCTCGTCCGAGAGCAGCAGCTTGATGATATCGATCTTTTCCTCCAGGGACCGCTCGGCAAGCGGCGGAATCGCGATGATATTCGGAATGCGGCGCACAAAGGTCTTCGTGAGCGCGGAGCCCGGGTCCTCGGTCGTCGCGCCAATGATGAGCACCTTGGCCTTGCGGCTGCGCGTCGTCTCGCCCAGGCGGTTGAAAGTTCCGGTATCAATGAAATAGAAGATCATCTCCTGGCCCTCCGGCGGCAGGCGATGGATCTCATCAAGGAACAGCACACCATTGTCGGCCGCCTCGACAAGGCCGGCCTTGGCCGTATCCGCCCCGGTAAAAGCGCCCTTGATATGGCCGAAGATATGCGAGATCAGGAGCTGTGGATTGTTGTAATAATCCGCGCAGTTGAAGGTGATGAACGGTGCATCCTCGGCAAAATGCTTCATGGACTTGCCATATTCGAACATCATGTGCGCAAATAAGGTCTTGCCGACACCGGTCTGCCCCACAATGAGCGTGTGCAGTCCGTCCGGCGGGTAGAGTATGGCTGCCTTGGCCTGTTCGACCTGCTTTCTGAGGCTGCGGTCGGAGCCGATCAGACGATCAAACGGTCCCTGTGAAGCGGCCTGGGTATGCCCGACACATTCCTCCATTGCCGCGAACTGACAGGGTCCGCGCCCCAGGTTTTCCCCGCAGAGCGCTTCGAGCGTTTCCTTATCAAAATACAGCACCGGACGGCCAAGGATTTTAACGATGCGGTCCTGGCGATGCAGCGCGTTGAGCTCCATACTCACATTATTGCGCAGGATATCCAGGGCCTCCGCAATCTCCTGTGCATCGACACCCACACGCCCCTTCAGCGTATCCAGCGTATATTCCGCTGATTTCTGCCGGATGTACTCATATATTTTATCGCTGCGTTTCATTTTTCTCACTCACCTTCCCTGTCAATGCGGCCTCGCGGTTCTCCTGCCCGCGCAGCTGATTGTAGAGCATGGCCTCAATCGGGGTCATACTGCTCGTGTCCGTACTGTTCATTTGCATCGTCAGCATATTTCCGTCGGTATCATAAAGTGCTTCCTCCATGGTCAGGCGATAGTTTTCCCGCTGCTGGCGGAATTTCGCCCCACTGCAGGTCGCCTGCAGTACATAGGAACAGCCCTGTTTTTTCGCCGCGCGACAGGCTGCCGTCAGCGAAGTCACTGCGGGCGGTGCAAATACGGTCTTTTGGAGGCGGGCCGCCAGCATATCCTCAAGTGCCGCCCGCATATAGGGAGCATCCTTTTCCAGCTCCTCCGGCAGAGAAAACTGCAGCGGCGCTACATAGACTGCGGCCGGACAGGCCGGTACCCCCCGCAGCAGCCGGGCATCCTCCCGCTGCTTTCCCAGCCGGAAGCGCGTATCATAGTAATTGCGCAGCGCCGCATCGAGATAGACGACCATGTAGTGCTCAAACTGATTCACCGGCCCCTGCTGCTGCCAGACCACCTTGCGACCGAACTGCGCGTAACCGGCCGGCAGCGACTGCAGCAGCTGGTTGACGGGATCGCCGCCAATGACGATGCGCTCCAGTGAAAGTGCATCCCCATACTGACGGGCAAAGGAAGCATTGCCCACAGCCGGAGCCCCGAAGGTCGTGACCTGGAGCTGCTCTGCGGGAACGCCCATGGCCGTCAGGCGGGCGGCCAGCAGAGTCACGGCAGCGCCGCCAAGGCTGTGCCCCGTGAGGTAGAGCTTCTCGCCCGGTGCCGCGGCCAGCTCCTGCTGGATGCGTACGCCGGGAATCACACCACTTTTTCCGGCGGTAAAAAAGGTCGTGCGGGTATACTGTTCAAAGCCGCGATGGACGAGCGGGTCCCGCGAGGTCACGTCCTTTTTTTCTACCGCCTTGGCAAAGGAATCCGGATCGTTCCCGGCAAACAGAATCTTGGAAAAACGCATGTCGATACGGATATCCTTCTTGCCTTCCGTTCCCGGCACCGCCAGCAGATAGAGGCGCTGTCCCGGCAGATCCCGGCTCACGAGAAAGAACCGGCCATCCACGTCCTCCGTCTCCATCCGAAAGCCCTGCACCTGCCAGCCATTATCCTGCAGCGCAGCACGCACTACGAGATTCAGCTGGTCATTGTAGGCGGCCATAGAGGCCAGCGCACTCAGGTATTCCAGCTGCGCCTGCTCGAATTCATCCGCCGCAGCCAACACCCGCGGCTGCCCCGCCAGCATGCCGAGCAGCAAAAAAATCCCCGTCCATATCCGCATCCATTTTTTCAACATACGATTTCCTCCCCCCAGCAGGCGCTGCGCCAAAAGCTCAGCCCACCTGCACAACCTCCAGCCCCATGCGCTTCGCGCGCTGAATGAATTCCGGATTCGCCAGACCATCGGTGACGATCATGTCCAGCTGATGGAGGTCACAGACCTTCACCAAAGAGGCACAGCCGATCTTGGTATGATCCACGACCAGCACGCGCTTACGGGCATGCTCGACCAGGGCCTGTTTGACGGCCAGATCCGTAAAATCCGGTGACATCATCCCGCCGACATCAACAGCACACGCCCCAAAGAACACAATATCCAGCTGAAATTCCCGAATAAACCGCTGTGTCATATCCCCAAAAAAACCTTTATTATCCGGCTGATAGATACCCGGCACAGAAATAAGCTGCAGCTGCCGGGCCGCCGCCAGAATATTCATGACCGACAGGGAATGCGTGAGCACCGCGATATTGCTGCGCTCCAGCAGGAGCTCCGCAATGGCCTTGGCCGTGGAGCCCGCATCCAGATAAACGGCATTGCCTTCCTTGATGAGGCCCGCGCAATAAGCCGCCATCGTATTCTTCTCCTGCCGCATCTTCTGTTCCCGCGCAGCCACCGTCGGCATCGCAACTGTGCCCTCGTTGAACACGGCGCCCCCATGGACAAGCGTCACAATGCCCTGCTCAGCAAGCCGCTGCAGATCCCGCCGCACGGTCATCGTCGAAACGCCCATGGCCTCCGCGGTCTCCACGATGCGCAGATTCTTATCGTTTTCGAGCCGGGTCAGGATGACCTGCCGGCGCTCTTTTGTCCTCATATAATCACCAGAATATTCATGTATTTGTTAACCGCACTGCAACTATCACAAATATACCATAATATTTTCACAAATTTCAAGAATAACTGCAAAAAAGCGCGTTATTTTTTAACATTTTCCTTGCTGAAGATAACAGATTTCATTACAATACAAGCAAATAAAGGAATTCCGACCGGCATTCAGCTGTATACGCCGCCAGCCGCATTCCTTCCAAATGAAGGAGGTCCTCTTTATCATGAAGCTTGTCATTCTTTCCAACGGGAATCTCGCCCTCTCCCTGCAGCAGGCCATGCAAAATTACTTTTCTGAACCAGATATCAAGGCCATCGGCTTCCACTACCCGGATCACACCACAGCCCGCCAGGAGCTGCGCGCCTATCTCAAGACCAGTCTGACCAGAAATCCGGACGAAGACTTCCTGCTGCTCTGCGACTGCTATGGCAGCACAGCCTTCAATGAGACGGCGCTCCTCTGCCGCAAACTCCGGCTGGAGGAACACTCCCTCATTCTCTGCGGCGTGAACCTGCCCATGGTTTTCAAGCTCTATGGCCTCAAGGACAGCGCCGACCTCGCGCTCTGCCGGTCCATTTACGACAGCGAAAACAGTGCCGGCATCTGTCTGTACCCGGCTTCCTAAAAAAAAGGACCCGCAAGGGTCCTTTTTCAATGCACAAGCCGTGTCTTGCCCGTGGTCTTCGCCATATAGAGCTTGGCATCCGCCGCGGAAATCAGGCTGTAATATTCTTCTACAGAACGCAGCGGCGCCGCGGATACCGACATGCCCGCGCTCATGGTCACATGGGAATGAGCCGCTCCGTGCCCGGCCGGAATCTGCCGCTCCGCCAGATGGCGGATTCCCTGCTCGACCAGCTGCCGCGCGTGTTCCTCATTGCCGCTGAAAAACAGGATCACGAACTCCTCCCCGCCATAGCGAACAGCCACCGCGTCGGTGGAAGCCGCAATCGAGTGCAGGCAGCCCGCCACGCGCCGCAGACATTTGTCACCGGCGGCATGCCCATAGGTATCATTGTAGCATTTGAAATCATCCACATCAAAGATACAGGCCGTCACGCGCCTCTTGTAGCTGCGTCCGAGCAGATAGCTTTCCATCCCGCGCCGGTTCAACAGCCCCGTCAGGGGGTCCGTATCGCTTGCGGCCCGCAGCCGGCAGCGCTCCCGCATGAGCATGAGATAATCGATATGCGTGCGCGCCGCAATGCCCACACAGAGAATGGTGAAAAACGCGATGAGCCGATAGGTGTCAAAGGGCATCTCCCTGGCATCGACCGACACTGCCGGATTCTGCAGCAGCACGATCACGATACCATCCACAACGATAACCAGTGTAAGGATTTCACGCAGCTTGAAATTTGGCAGGGAAGCCACAAGCATCATGAGCATCATGTAATTGTAAATGGTTCCCGTATGCGTGAGCTCATCATAGCAAAGCAGTGCCTCGATCAGCACCGTTGCCAGAATGAAGAGATTCCGCATGTGTTCACGGTTGCGGCTCGTGAGCGGCCGGTGCAGGTAGAACACAACCAGCCCCGCACCAAAAAGCGTAGTGGCAAAAAGGGACAGCAGCAACAGCTTACGATGCAGCGGAACAGCATCTCCCACCGCAAACATCAGACAGTCAACGAAAATGATTGCCAGCAGCAGCACCACAATAAGCAGGGTATTGCGCAGATTATTCCGCGCAAACTCCGCCGCATAGTGCCCGCTCCGATAGGTCTTCAGTTCATTGTATGCCTTGATGTACCGTCGAATCCTGTCCATTCCCTTGCCACCTCAGATACACTCAGTATTTCTGCCGATCCCGCATTGCCCGCTCCACATCCCGTTTCACGGCCTTTTCCGCCAGGGCCTGGCGTTTATCATAGTTATGCTTGCCGCTGACCAGCGCAAGCTCCATTTTTGCCCGCCCCTTCTTGAAGTAGATCTTCAGCGGCACCAGCGTAAAGCCCTTCTCCCGCGTCTTGCTGAAGAGCTTCGTGATTTCCGCCTTGTGCAGCAGCAGACGGCGCCGCCGCAGCGGATCATGATTGAAAATATTGCCCTGCTCATAGGGACTGATATGCATATTCTGTACAAAGATCTCGCCATTCCGGATCTCCGCATAGCTGTCCTTGAGATTGGCCTTACCCGCCCGCAGGGACTTCACTTCCGTTCCCTGCAGTTCAATACCGGCCTCCATTACCTCGTGGATGAAGTAATCATGCCGGGCCTTTCTATTTTCACAGGCAATCTTCACTGCCTCGTTTTTTCTTCCCATCGTCTCACCTGGCCTTATCTGTGTCCAGCCGTACCAGCTGTTGTCTTGCGGTGCTTCTGTACCGGCTTGGCCCCCGGCGCCGCACTGTGATGGCCGCGATTCCGGTCACCGGCGTGCTTTTTCGGCGGGTCTGGCCATACGGCTCCACCGCTGTTCTTCTTTGCCTTTGGCATCGGCTGCGACTGTTTAGCCGTCTCCGCCGCCGTTCTTCCCTTTCTGCGTCTGGACGACGTTTTCCTGCCTGCCGGGGAATTCTTTTTCGCCGGCGCGTCCTTGGCCACGCCAGGCGTTGCAATGATCCCGGCCTGCGGTTTATCCGCACGCGCAGACGGCTTCCGGCTGCCCGTACCGCCGCGGCGGCCGCCTTTCCCATTCCGGCTGCCTTTACCACCGCGCTTGCCATCCTTGGCGCCATTTCCGCCGCTCTTCGGCGCTCCGCTGCGGCTGCCGCCTTTCGACTGCGGAACATACACGCCATTATCCTTCAGGATGAAATCGATATTGCGTTCCTCGACGCTGGCCCGTACGAGTACGACCTCAACGGTATCCCCGAGCCGATAGCTCTGATGACTGCGTTCACCTACCATGGCATACTGTTCTTCCACGTATTCGTAGTAGTCATTGGCCATACTCGATACATGGACAAGTCCCTCGACGCCATTTTCCAGCTCAACGAAAACGCCAAAGGAGGTCACGCCGCTGATGACGCCCGTAAAGGTATCGCCAACGAACTGCGCCATGTACTCGATTTTCTTCATATCCGTGGTCTCGCGCTCCGCCTCGATGGCAATGCGTTCGCGCTGCGAAGCGAGCTCCGCGATCTCCGGCAGCAGCGACCGCAGACGTTCCTGCCGCGGGGCCGCAATCGTACCGGTCTGGAAGGTCTCCCGCAGCAGCCGGTGCACGATGAGATCCGGATACCGACGGATGGGTGAGGTGAAATGTGTATAATAGCGGGCTGCCAGGCCAAAATGGCCAAGGCTCTGATCCGCATAACGGGCCTGCTGCATGGAACGCAGCGATACCGTACTGATGATGCGTTCCTCCGGACGGCCGGCGACCTGCTCCAGCACCTTCTGTACATCCATGGGCCGGATCTCACCGGCCTCATTCTTGCGCACAAAAAGGCCAAAGGCCGCCAGCAGATTGTTCAGCCGCTCGATTTTCTCCTCGGAAGGCTGTTCATGCACCCGGTAAATGAACGGAAGATTTTTCTTGTCCATGTGCTCGGCTACCGTCTCATTCGCCGCCAGCATGCACTGCTCGATCATGGATTCCGCCAGGGAACCCGTGCGTTTCACCAGGGCAACCGGCTTGCCGTTCTCGTCCAGCTTTACCTTGACCTCCGGCAGATCGAAATCAATGGCCCCGCGGCGATGGCGGGCTGCCTTCATGGCCTCGCGAAGCTCCGCCATAGTCTCGAGCATCGGCAGGATATCCGCATTGTCCTCACAGAAGGCCGGATCATGATCAACGAGCATCTTATTGACAATATTGTAGGTAAGACGCCGATACACATGGATGACCACCGGCAGGATCTCATAGGAGGTAACCTTGCCGGCACTGTTGATTTCCATCTCACAGGCCATAGCCAGACGATCCTCGCCCGCATTCAGGCTGCAGATACCGTTGGACAGGCGCTTCGGCAGCATCGGAATCACGCGGTCCACGAGGTAGACACTGGTTCCGCGGGCTCTGGCCTCACGGTCCAGCGGCTGGTTCTCGCGCACATACCAGCTCACATCAGCGATATAGACACCGAGGAAAAAGCCATCCCCGCGCTTTTCGACATAGACGCCATCATCGAGATCCTTGGCGTCATCACCATCGATGGTAACGATATGGAAGTCCCGACGATCGCGGCGTCCCCGGTATTCCTCCGGTGCAACCGACATCTCTGTATCATCGGCAGCCTGCTGCACATCCTCCGGAAACTCCTCCGACAGATCATACTGGCGCATGACCGACAGAATATCGATACCAGGGTCCCCGGCCTTGCCGAGTACCTCAATGACATTTCCTTCCGCGCTGCGGCGGCCATCCGGCCATTTCGTGATCTCCACAACGACCTTCATGCCAACCTTCGCGCCGCCAAAGCCCTTCTTCGGGATGAAGATATCCTGACTCAGCTTCGTATCGTCCGGCGTAACAAAGCCAAAGGTCTTGCTGCTCTCAAAGGTGCCGACGATGCGCTTGTTTGCGCGCTCCACGACGCGGATGATCTCGCCCTCGCGGGAACGGCCGGGTATCTCCGACGGTGCTACTCTGGCAACGACCCGGTCGCCATTCATCGCACTCGCCAGCTGCACCCCCGGAACAAATACATCCGTATCTGTTTCCTTTTCCCGAAAATCCGGGATAATGAAGCCGAAGCCCTTGCCCGTCATGCTGAGCCGTCCGACAACAAGGTTCATGCGCTCCGGCACACCGTAGAGCTCACTGCGGTTCTTGATGACCGAAGCGCGCTCTTCCAGTTCCTCGAGCGCCGGCCAAAAGGCCACAAGCTCTTCATCTGTCAGCTGCAGTCCCTCGGCCAGTTCCTCATCCGTCAAGGGTTTATAGGCATCCTTGCGCATGTATTCCAATATTCTTTCTTTCAATTCCATCTCAATCCACCACAGCCATTTTTGCTGTTCCTTCCGCTGTTATCGTACCATCGGCCAGGCTGACCTCGGCCTTCATATCAATGAACCGTCCCCGCCGCGACTCAATCCAGCCACGGATATGGAGCTCTTCCCCTACCGGCGTCGGCTTCCGATAGCGCACAGCAAGCCGGGCGGTGACCGCCTTTTCTCCCATCCGGTACAGATAGCCACCCATGGCCTCATCCAGCATCGTCGTGATGATGCCGCCATGGACCACACCCGTAAAGCTCTGATACTCCCGCGAGAGTGTCTTTACCGTCCGAAATTCATCATTTTCTATCTGAAAATCCAGATGCAGCCCCACAGGATTTTCTTTGCCGCAGGCAAAGCAATACTCTTCCTCAGGCAGCGCCGGTTTCTTATTCTCGTTCATTCGTTTCCCCTTCTGCTGCGGACAAGAATTCCGCTGTTTTCGCAAATACGGTCTCCCGCTCCGAATCAACCGGTAACAGATGGCCGGACTCCTCCAGCCATTCGATCCTCTTTTCCTGTGAGGCCGTATTCTCATAAATATATTCCGCGCTCTGCGGCTGCACCGTGTGATCCTTATGGCTCTGCATAATGAGCAGCGGCCGCTGCACCTCACTGAGCTGTCCGCGCACATAGCGGATACAGTTCAAAAGCTCATGGACGGATACGAGCGGCATGCGCCGGTAGGCAACATTGCAGATACCGGGAATCCCGGGCAGACGCTTGCGCCGTTTGGGCACAAACTGTCCCTGGGACTGTTCCCGCGGCGGCAGCAGCCGCAGCTCACGTTCATCCGCAATGAAAATGGGGGCCGCCAGGGAGACGATCTTGTAGATCTCCGCCCGCGTGCTCAGCAGCATCGCCATCAGGCCCCCCATGGAATGGCCTACCACGGAGATGCGCTCACAGCAGCCCTCCAGCAGGGAATAGCCATCCATAACGGAGTCAAACCAGTTTTCCCAGTTCATATGCTCCATGTCCTCCGGCGTCGTACCATGACCAGCCATACGCATGCAGAGCACCGTAAAGCCCTGATGATGGAGCGCGCCACCGAGCAGTACCATCTCCGATGGTGAGCCCGTGAATCCATGCACGAGCAGGACCCCATGCGGGCCGCCCGGCAGGAAAAAAGATTCTGCACCATTCAAAATCAATTCTATCACATCCCTTGTCCAGCAGGAAATAAATAAAAGCGTTCCCCACCCTGTAGGATAGAGAACGCCTTCTTTGAAATTTACGCCGTCATTTTTGCAATGACCAATGTAATCACCGCAAACAAAATCGCAAACACCACGGTCACCCGCGCTAAAAGCGCATCCATGCCCCTGGCTTTGCCACTGAATACAGTGTCTCCACCGCCATCCATACCGCCCATACCGGCAGATTTCGGCGACTGCCCCAATACCGAGGCAACGAGTATAATAGCTACCAGAGCATCAAATACCATCAAAACCGTAAGCAACGTCCGGACCTCCTCTTACATCCATAAGTTATACTCTATCATATCATAAAGAAGCTGTCCATGGCAAGATATATATTCCCTGCCGCAGCCGACGCATCAATCCACGGGTAAATCCATGGTATATACGCGGATGGAATTCGTATTGCCCTTGCCGGTGGTGATACCGGAAGTAATGATTGTGACATCGCCGGATTTCACGTAATTATAACGCTGTGCGGCCATCGTCGCCGCGTTCGTCATATCATTGACATTATCCCAGAACTGGCCCTTTACCGCATAGACACCCCAGCGCAGATTCAGATGACGCGCCGTGCGCTCGTTAGCCGCGTAGGCCACGATGACTGCCTTCGGGCGATATTTCGATACCACACGCGTGGTGTAGCCGGTCTCCGTCGGAGTGATGATTGCCGATGCGTCCAGCTCATAGGCCAGCTGTACGGTTGCATGGGCAATGGCATCCGTCGTGTTCTGCAGATGAGCAAAGCCCTGGTTCACAAAAATCTTCTTATAATGAAGGGAAGACTCGATACGCTGTGCAATCTTGTTCATCGTCTGCACGGCCTCAACCGGATAATCGCCGTTGGCGGTCTCACCGCTCAGCATGATGGCATCGGTCCCGTCCAAAATCGCGTTGGCGACATCGGAAGCCTCCGCTCTGGTCGGACGCGGATTCGCCGTCATGGACTCGAGCATCTGTGTAGCAACGATGACCGGCTTGCCGGCCTTATTGCATTTTGTGATGATATTCTTCTGAATGAGCGGCACGTCCTCCGCCGGAATCTCTACCCCGAGATCGCCGCGGGCTACCATGATGCCGTCTGCGGCCTCGATGATTTCATCAATATTCTTTACACCCTCAAGATTCTCGATCTTCGGGATGATCTCCATGTGGCCGTTATTCTTTTTGATGAGCTCACGGATTGCCTCGACATCGCTGGCCCGCTGGATGAAGGAAGCCGCTACGAAATCCATATCCTGCGAAATACCGAAAATGATATCCTTCTCATCCTGCTCGGAAATCGGCGGCAGGCTGACCGAGACGCCCGGGGCCGCAACGCGCTTCTTCGTGCTCATCTTGCCGCTGTTGAGGATCTTCGTTACAATGTCCTTACCCTCGATGCTTTCGACATTGAGTCCTACCAGGCCATCGGACAGCAGAATCGTATCGCCCGGCTTTACTTCCTTGTAAAGCTCCTTATGGCTGATCGGAACGTGCGTCTCATCGCCCGGCTCATCGCTGTAGGTCAGTACAAAGCGATTGCCCTTCTCCAGCATGACCTTGCCGTCGCGGAATTCGCCCAGACGCATCTCCGGGCCCTTCGTATCCAGAATCAACGAAATTACCTTATCTGCCTTGGCTGCCGCCTCACGAACCGCGGTAATACGTCCCAGATGCTCCGCATGATCGCCATGGGAAAAATTGAATCGCGCACAATTCATCCCATTGGCAATAAGATCATCCAATATACCTTCCTTCTCCGTCGTAGGCCCCATCGTACAGATAATTTTCGTTTTCTTCAACATACAGCATTCCGCCTCTCTTTATAATACATCTCATCATCTATAAATTGTATGTATATTGTACACTGTATCCCTAAGGATATACAAGCGTTTCAGGAAAAAATACCAAAGAAAATATTTTCAAAAAACGCTGATAAAACTTATCATTTATTGCATTTATATCGATATATTGTTATACTTATAGACAAGAAGCATTCTTTGTTATGCAGTTATTGTTTTTGTATATTTGTCATGGATTACCGACTGCTATTTCTATGGAAGGAGACTTTCCTATGTCGACGATTTCATCCATTGCCAATAACTCCTATCTCATGTACAGTGTCGCCTCCAAAGGCGATTCCTCGATTACGGCCGCGAGCTGGCTCTCGGGCAGCACGGGAACTTCCAGCAGCACCTCCAGCAGTTCCAGCAGCACATCTGCCGCAACGGCCCTGTCCTCGTCACTGAGTTCCCTGCTGAATTCCTATTCATCCAGCAGCAGTTCTTCAGCGACGGACTCCATGTGGTCAAACTATTTTTCCTCTACTGCTACGAGCAAGAGCACGCTGAGTGCGCTTACCGGGGCCAAATCGAGCAATGCCTCGCTGCTGAGTTCCTATGCTACGGCTTCCAAGACCTTCTACACGACCTTTGACAGCACGATGGCCGATCTCAAGACCTCGACAAGCACTCTTCTCAAGACGAATTTCAATGTCACGGGCACAACGGATAAGGAAACGGCCTCCAATGTCAGCACAGCCCTGGCGAACGTGAAGGATTTTGTGAGCAAATACAACGATTCGATCAGCCTTTTCTCCGATAATTCGAGCCTGTCGAATCGCATCAGCCGTCTGTCCAGTTCTTTCAGCGATACGACCTATAATGCCAAGAGTCTCGCAACGATTGGCATCACAGTTGATTCCTCCACCGGAAAGCTCAGTGTCGATGATACGAAGCTCACCAGTGCAATGAAAAACACCCCGGACAGTGTATCCTATCTGCTGGGCTCCAATGGCCTGGCCGGCAAAGCGGAAAATAAAGTCAGCCTGGCGGAAAACCAGCGCACACAGCTCTTCCCATCGATTTCCTCGATGATGGGCTCCTCCTACAACTCGACGACAGCGCTTTACAATCCAAAGACCATCACGGCCATTGCAAACTACGCTTCCGTCGGCAGTTTCCTCGACATGTACTTCTGATACCGGAGCAAAAGCAGCCTGCAAGGGCTGCTTTTTTTATGCCCTTTTTCAACCGTCATCGCCAACCTCGCGCTGATAGAGCTTCCAGCAGCTGCGTCCTGCATGCTTAGCCGCATACATTGCCCCATCCGCGGCATGCAGCAGCTCGTCCACCGAGCTGCAGCACTGATCAACGGTCGCAATCCCGATGCTGCCCGAGAGCGGCACCTGCAGTCCCCTGATCCGGCAATCCCTCTGCAGGGAGTCCACGATGGCCTCACCGATCAGGATGCCCTGGCCGCTGCCACCTTCGCCGAGCATAGCCACCACAAATTCATCGCCGCCCAGCCGGCAGACAAAGGCATGCGAGCCAGCCGCCTGACGGATGCGTTCGGCGGCGATCACGAGCACCGCATCCCCCATCGCATGGCCAAAGCGGTCGTTGACGCTCTTGAAATCATCCAGATCGATGAAAAGAATTGCGCCGGACAGCCAACCGTCTGAAGCCTGCAAGGATGCCCCCAGAAATTTATGCAGACTGGCCCGATTGGGAAGCCCCGTGAGCGGGTCGTGATAGGCCATCGCCCGGATGCGCTCCTCCGCCTTGAGCTGTTCATTCTTCATGTGCCGCAGCCCCTGTACCATATTATTGAAAGCCTCTGCGAGGATTCCGAGCTCATTTTCCCGCTGTACCGGAACCTCCACGGACAGATCGCCTTCCTTGATGCGCTCGGCCGCCACCGACATGAGCTCTACCGGGCGCGTAATGCGGCGGGAAAACAGCACGATGAGGCCACCGGCCAACAGTACAACGATTGCGGCCACACTGAGGGAAGTCGCTGTCACATCCGCCATAAAGGCCATCGCCGTGCTGCGCTTCTGCACAACAAAGAGGTACCAGGGCTCAGACAGACCATCAAAGACAATGGGCCGATATACGCAGAGATACTGCTGCCCATCGAGATCCTCATATTCTCCCGCACCGCTGCTGCCTGCCAGCGCCTGCTGGATCAAGTGTTTCTGTGATGGCGATATAGCAAAATCTTCACTGTGCTGCACGACCTCTCCTGCCGCATCCCGCTGCAGCGTTCCATCCTCGTTACGCTGCAGCACCTGGCGCGTAAATGAGGTGTAGTTATAGAGCTCCTTTACCCGGTTGATTTCCGGATGAGCGAGCATCGTGCCGTCGCCCCCCAGCAAAAAGGCATAGCTGCCATCTCCCACCCGGTAGCCGGCTACGATACGCTGCAGCACATCCATATTCACCACAGCCTGCAGTATCCCGACGAGTTTTCCTTCCTGATGCACACCGTAGATCAGGCTCATAACCGGCATATCCTGATCCGAGACAGCATAATACAGATTTGTGAGCATCGGCCGACGCTGCTGTACAAAGGCCTGGTACCAGTTTGACTGCCGACGGCTGATCTCCATCCCTTCCGAACGGGCCACCTGCCGGCCTTCCATATCCGTAAGGGATATGCGCTGAATCGAAGGATGCTGCGCAACGGTTCGCGCCAGCACCTCCCGCCGCTCCCCCTTGGAAAGCTGCATGAGATTCGGATAATCCACGGCCGTACCCGCCACGACCTCTTCCGTGTAAATGAACTGGCGGATATTCTGTGAGATACTGACCGCCATTGCGGAATTGGAATTTTCGATACGACGCTCATAGTCTGCCGTAATAATGGGCCGGATGAGCAACAAAGTACCGCCCACCGCGAGTGCAATGAGCGTACACATAATAAAGATCAACTGCCACCGTATGGAATGCCTCATGGGTTATCTCCTAAAACTGCCGTCACCGGCACTAATAAAACAACATAGCCAAATTCCCTGGCTTATAACGCCACCTGCAACGAAGCGGAAGACATCCGCCTACCGCCTGTTGCCTCCGTTCGCGTCCCGCCACCTGCAGAGGTGGGGGACATCTTGTTCCGAGTTATATCATGATAGGATTATTCTACAAATAAATAATAAATCCTGCCCAAAAGTCTGATAAGTTCAGACAAAAAACAGAATTTATGAACAAACGTAAAAAATCCCCGCGGAAAACCGCGGGGATGCAAGGTTTCAGAAACCTTATTATTTGTTCATAGCTTCCTGTACAGCTACAGCTACAGCTACGCTCATGCCAACCATCGGGTTGTTACCAGCGCCGATGAGGCCCATCATCTCAACATGAGCCGGAACGGAGGAGGAACCAGCGAACTGTGCGTCGCTGTGCATACGACCCATGGTATCCGTCATGCCGTAAGAAGCCGGACCTGCTGCCATGTTATCCGGATGGAGCGTACGACCCGTGCCGCCGCCGGATGCAACGGAGAAATACTTCTTGCCCTTCTCGATGCATTCCTTCTTGTAGCAGCCGGCAACCGGATGCTGGAAGCGAGTCGGGTTCGTGGAGTTACCAGTGATGGAGATATCAACATCTTCCTTGTGCATGATGGCAACGCCTTCCTGCACGCTGTCAGCGCCATAGCATTTAACTTCAGCACGGATACCCTTGGAATAAGCGATCTCTTCTACTACATTGACTTCATTCTTCGCGTAATCATACTGGGTCTTTACATAAGTAAAGCCGTTGATGCGGGAAATGATCTGTGCAGCATCCTTGCCAAGACCGTTCAGGATGACACGGAGCTTGTTCTTGCGGACCTTGTTGGCCGTCTGAGCGATACCGATTGCACCCTCAGCAGCTGCGAAGGATTCGTGGCCAGCGAGGAATGCGAAGCAGCCAGCATCTTCCGTCAGAAGCATGGAAGCCAGATTGCCATGGCCAAGACCTACCTTGCGGTGGTCAGCAACGGAACCCGGAATACAGAAAGCCTGGAGGCCTTCACCGATAGCCTTTGCAGCATCAGCAGCCTTCGTGCAGCCCTTCTTGATAGCGATTGCTGCGCCCAGCGTATAAGCCCAGCCAGCATTCTCAAAGCAGATCGGCTGGATGTCTTTTACGATCTTTGCAACATCGATGCCCTTGTCTTTGCAAACTTTGTCTGCATCTTCAATCGATGCGATACCATATTCTTTGCAAACTTCGTTGATTTTGTCGATACGGCGTTCATAGCCTTCAAATAATGTTGCCATTCTATTTCATTCCTTCCTGTTATCTCAAATTATTCTTCACGCGGGTCAATGTACTTCACGGCTTCAGCAAAGCGGCCTTTCGTGCTCTTTGCCTTTTCCAGTGCATCCTTCGGATCCATACCCTTGCGGATAGCTTCCATCATGATGCCGAGCTGGATAACTTCATAGCCGATGATGCGGTCTTTGTCGTCAACGCCGAGACGGGTTACATAGCCCTCTGCGAGTTCGAGGTAACGAGGACCCTTCTTAAGGGTGCTGTACATAGTACCAACCTGGCTGCGGAGACCCTTTCCAAGGTCATCGAGACCGGCGCCGATTGGCAGGCCGTTCTCAGAGAACGCCGTCTGGGATCTGCCGTATACGATCTGGAGGAACAGTTCACGCATAGCCGTGTTGATGGCATCGCAAACGAGGTCCGTGTTGAGTGCTTCAAGAATCGTCTTGCCGATGAGGATTTCGCCAGCCATAGCAGCGGAATGCGTCATGCCGGAGCAGCCGATCGTCTCAACGAGAGCTTCCTGGATGATGCCTTCTTTGACGTTCAAAGTGAGTTTGCAGGCACCCTGCTGCGGTGCGCACCAGCCAACACCATGAGTGAGTCCGCTGATGTCCTTGATTTCCTTCGCCTGTACCCATTTGCCTTCTTCCGGAATCGGAGCCGGGCCATGGTTCATTTCTTTGACAACACATGCCATTTCATTCACTTTTTGCGAATATTCCATTTTGTATTCCTCTCTTTGCTTTAAAATTAATACACTATACTTCTTGTTATTTAAGCTCTACGAGCGGTTTCCCTGTCATCTCTTCCGGGATAGCCATGCCAGCCAGTGTGAGCAGCGTCGGTGCGATATCGCAGAGCGCGCCGTTCTTCACAGCCTTCACACGATCCGATACGGTGATGAACGGTACCGGATTCGTCGTATGAGCCGTAAACGGCTGCTTCGTCTCCGGATCCACCATCTTGTCCGCATTGCCGTGATCCGCGGTGATGCAGACCTCGCCGCCCACTTCGCGGATAGCATCCACAAAGCGTCCGACACAGGTATCTACCGTCTGCACAGCCTTGATGGCTGCCGGAATCACACCCGTATGGCCAACCATATCACCGTTGGCGTAGTTCAGGATGATGAAATCGTACTTGCCGGACTTGATGGCCGCAACCACTTTGTCCGTAACCTCGATTGCGCTCATCTCCGGCTGCAGATCATAGGTAGCCACCTTCGGGGAAGGAACGAGGATACGATCCTCACCCTTGTAAGGCTCCTCGACACCGCCGTTGAAGAAGAAGGTTACATGCGCGTATTTTTCCGTCTCGGCAATGCGCAGCTGCGTCAGACCGTTCTTTTCAATGGTCTGTCCCAGTGTGTTTGCAATGCTCTGCGGCGGATACGCGATTTTGACGTTCATGCCTTCCTCGTACTGCGTCATCGTAGCAAAAGCCGGCTTGAGGTTCTCATCGCGCGAGAAGCCATCAAAGGACGTATCCGTGAAGGCATGTACGAGCTCGCGGGCACGGTCCGGACGGAAGTTGAAGAAGATCACTCCATCATTGGCCTTCATGCCTTCGTAGCCCTGAATTGCCGTCGGAATCACGAATTCATCCGTGACCTCTGCCTTGTAGGATGCCGCAATCCCGGCGGCAGCCGTAGCTGCCTCGTTGCCCTGCGCCCTGGCAATGACATCATAGGCCTTCTGCACACGATCCCAGCGCTTATCGCGGTCCATGGCATAGTAACGGCCGGAGATCGTTGCGATCTGACCGACACCGATTTCTTTGATCTTTGCTTCCAGATCAGCAAGGTACTCCGCTGCGCTGGAAGGCGGTACATCACGGCCATCCAGGAATGCATGGACATAGACCTTCTGGATGCCCTCTTTCTTCGCGAGCTCCAGGAGCCCGTAAAGATGATTGGAATGGCTGTGAACGCCGCCAGGGGAAACGAGTCCCATGAGATGCAGTGCGCTGCCATTCTTCTTCACTGTGGCAACAATGGACTGCAGTGCCTCGTTCTTGAAGAACGAGCCATCCTTGATTGCCTTGGTGATGCGCGTAAGCTCCTGATAGATGACGCGGCCGGCGCCGATATTGGTATGACCAACCTCGGAGTTGCCCATCTGTCCATCCGGCAGGCCGACGAATTCGCCGGAAGCCTGCAGCTGCGCGTTCGGATATTTTTTGAGCAGGCCGTCAATGACCGGTGTCTTAGCAACAGCGATGGCATTGTTCGGATCCTGCATATCCCCGATTCCCCAGCCATCCATGATGATGAGGGCTACCGGAGCATTCTTTAATTTAGCCATAAACTTACCTCATTTTATTGGAGCGGTCCCGCAGGGCCGCTCCATTTCATTTCCGTACAAAAATCAGAACTTGACGATCTGGCTGAAGTCAACTGCCTTCAGGGAAGCGCCGCCAACGAGAGCACCGTCAACGTTCGGTTTCTCCATGAGGCCCTTGATCGTAGCCGGCTTAACGCTGCCGCCGTACTGGATGCGGATGGCATCCGCTGCGCTCTGGTTGAACTTCTCAGCAACCGTCTTGCGGATATGTGCGCAAACTTCCTCAGCCTGCTCGAAAGTAGCCGTCTTGCCTGTGCCAATAGCCCAGATCGGCTCGTAAGCGATAACGAGCTTAGCAACTTCATCAGCCTTGAAGCCTTCGAGAGCAGCCTTGATCTGGCCAGCAACGAAGTCAAGGTACGTGCCAGCTTCGCGGATCTCGAGGGACTCGCCGCAGCAGATGATCGGCGTGATGCCAGCAGCAAAAGCAGCATGAGCGCGCTTGTTGACGCCTTCATCCGTCTCGCCGAAATAGTCGCGGCGCTCGGAATGGCCGAGTACGCAGTATTCTACGCCGATTTCATTGAGCATCTCCGTGGAGATTTCGCCCGTATAAGCGCCGCTCTTTTCCCAATGTACGTTCTGAGCGCCAACATGGATCTTCGTGCCTTTGGCAGCAGCCGTAACAGCAGCCAGAGCCGTAGATGTCGGGCAGGCAACAATATCAACGTCCGTCACATCAGCAACAAGCGGAGCCAGGTCCTTGATGAGCTGCGTACCAGCAGCAATCGTGTTGTTCATTTTCCAGTTACCAGCAATAATAGGTCTGCGCATAATTCATTTCCTCCTCAAATTCAGATCTGCCAGCCGGGCCGCACCCGGCTGCAGTACCTGTACATATATATTTTTATAGAAAAACAGTATCTTACTTATCCGCGATGGAAGCAATGCCCGGCAGGGTCTTGCCCTCGAGGAATTCCAGGGTAGCGCCGCCGCCCGTGGAAATATGGGAAATCTTATCAGAGAGGCCCGTCTTCTTCAGAGCCGCAATGGAATCACCGCCGCCAACGATGCTGACTGCGCCTTCTTCCGTAGCCTTGGCAACAGCCTTGGCTACAGCCTCAGTGCCTTTAGCGAACGCATCGAATTCGAATACGCCCATCGGGCCATTCCAGATGACCGTCTTGGCACCCTGCAGTGCCTCGGTGTAAAGAGCCGAAGTCTTCGGGCCGCTGTCCAGAGCTTCCCAGCCGTCCTCGACCTTATCGACATCAACAACCTTGTTGTTGGCATCCGCTGCGAACTTGTCAGCAACGACAACATCCGCCGGCAGTACAACCTTAACGCCCTTGGTCTCTGCCTTTTTGAGCAGCTCAAGAGCCAGCTCGAATTTATCCTTCTCACAGAGGGAATTGCCTACAGGCAGTCCCTTCGCTGCATCAAAGGTATGTGCCATGCCGCCGCCGATGATGATGGTGTCGACTTTGTCGATCATGTTGGAGATGACACCGATCTTATCGGAAACCTTCGCGCCACCGATGATGGCTACGAACGGACGCTGCGGAGCCTCCAGGGTATGGCCGATGAACTGGATTTCCTTTTCCATGAGGAAGCCGGCAACCGTTTCCAGGTACTGGGTGATCCCAGCATTGGAAGCATGTGCACGATGGGAAACGCCAAAAGCGTCATCCACAGCAACGTCAGCGAGCGAAGCAAGCTGCTTGGCAAACGCCGGATCGTTCTTCTTCTCTTCCTTATGATAACGGAGGTTCTCCAGGAGCAGGACCTCACCAGCCTTGAGGCTGGAAGCTGCCTTTTCCGCTTCCGGACCAACGCAGTCCGGAGCCCATTTTACTTCCTTGCCCAGGAGCTCAGCCAGACGAGCCACAATCGGCTTCGTGGAGAACTTCGCCTCGCGGGCTTCCGTCGGGCGGCCTACATGGCAGGCCAGGATCACAGCTGCGCCGTTATCCAGCAGATAGTTGATGGTCGGCAGCGTAGCACGGATGCGAGTGTCGTTGGTGATATTCTGATTCTCATCCATCGGTACGTTGAAGTCAACGCGGACAAAAACCTTTTTGCCCTTTACGTCAATATCTTTGATGGTCTTCTTATTCATTATAAAACCCTCCACATATTGAAAGAGGTCCGGCCCAAACAAAGGCCGGACCTCTAAAGATCTTAATCCTATTTTGCTGTACTTAAATTACTTGAGTTCAGCGAAGTATTTGATCGTGCGAACCATCTGGCTCGTGTAGCTGTTCTCGT